>NZ_JACVYG010000002.1:0-486235 GCF_014712245.1 Streptomyces sp. 5-10 | reverse complement strand
CCCCGCACCGGGGCTGCGCCCCCGGGCCCCGCACCGGGGCTGCGCCCCCGGGCTCCGGGCTGGGGCTGCGCCCCAGACCTCGTACCGGGGCTGCGCCCCAGGCCCCGGGCTGGGGCTCCGTCTCAGGCCCCGGGTCGGGGCTGTGCCCCAGATCCCGTACCGGGGCTGTGCCCCAGGCCCCGGGTCGGGGCTGTGCCCCGGGCCCCGTACCGGGGCTGTGCTCCAGACTCCGGGTCGGGGCTGCGCTCCAGGTCCCGGGCTGGGGCTCCGTCTCAGGCCCCGGGTCGGGGCTGTGCCCCAGATCCCGTACCGGGGCTGTGCCCCAGGCCCCGGGTCGGGGCTGTGCCCCGGGCCCCGTACCGGGGCTGTGCTCCAGACTCCGGGTCGGGGCTGCGCTCCAGGTNTGCCCCGGGCCCCGTACCGGGGCTGTGCTCCAGACTCCGGGTCGGGGCTGCGCTCCAGGTCCCGGGCTGGGGCTCCGTCTCAGGCCCCGGGTCGGGGCTGCGTCCAAGACCCCGTACCGGGGCTGCGATGGGCCCCAGGCCCCGGGCTGGGGCTCCGTCCCAGGCCCGTACCGGGGCCGCGCTCCAGGTCCCGGGCCGGGGCTGCGCCCCAGACCTCGAAATCGGGGATGCGCCCCAGACTCCGGGCCGGGGTTCCACCCCAAGTCCCGAAACCGGGCTGTGCTCCAGATCCCGAAACTGGGGCTCCGTCCCAGACCCATACCGGGGCTGTGCCCCTTCCCGCAGCCTCGATGTGCGGCTCTGCCGTGTGGCGGGGCTTCGCCCCAGGTCCCGGGGTCCAGGGGCGGAGCCCCTGGTATCGGGAAGGGGCGGGGAGGGGAAGACTCGCCGGGCACCCCGTCGTGGCTGCCCCGCCCCATAGGTTGGATCTCTGCCATGTGCGGTCTCCCCAGAAGACCTCGCCTCTGGCAGTCTGTCATGGACACCGCCATAGAGATCCGATCAATGTCGATCGGAGAGCTGGAGGGGACCATGGCCCGACCTCTGGCCGGAACGCCCGGCACCCACCGAACCCGCGGACGGCGGCGTGCGCTGCTCGCGCTCCGCGCCCTCGCCCTGGCCGCCCTCGCGGCCGCCGCCGTCCCTCCCGCCCCCGCACAGGCCGCCGCGCAGGCCGCTGCGCAGGCCCCCGCGCGGGCCGGATGCGAGGGGCCCATCACCCCCGCCCCGCAGCAGGTCGTCGAGGACTGCGACACCCCCGCCCGCATCATCGACAAGGCCGCCCACACCGTCCCCACCGCCGGACAGCGGGCCTGGCAGCAGCGTGAGGTCACCGCCTTCACCCACTTCGGCATGAACACCATGACCGGCCGCCAGTGGGGCTCCGGAGCCGAGGACGAGAAGCTCTTCGATCCGCCCGAGCTCGCCATGGACCAGTGGATGCGGGCGTACAAGGCCGCCGGCGCCCAGCAGGTCATGCTCACCGCCAAGCACCACGACGGCTTCGTGCTCTACCCGAGCCGCTACACCGACCACGACGTCGAGGCCAGCCCCTGGTGGACGAAGGGCCCCGGCGGCCGGAATCCCGACGGCGACGTCCTCGGCGCGTACGTCAAGGCCGCCCGTAAGGCGGGACTCAAGGTCGGCGTCTACCTCTCGCCCGCCGACGGCGCCGAGTTGCCGCACGCCTGGCACGCCCAGTGGGTCGAGAAGATCCGCGAGAAGCAGGAGAACGGCGAGGAGCTGTCGGTGCCCGAGCGGATGGCTCTGGAGGACGGCGACCGCGCACCCGCCGGCCAGGGCCGCTACGGCAACGGCAGCAAGCCCACCGAGCGCACCATCCCCACCCTCGTCCCCGGCGACGACCGGGTGGACAAGATCGCCTCCGGCGCGCTGCCCACCTTCCGCTTCGCCGCCGACGACTACGACGCGTACTACCTCAACCAGATCTACGAGATCCTGACCCAATACGGCCCCATCGACGAGTTCTGGCTGGACGGCGCCAACCCCTGGGGCGGTGCGGGCGTCACCCAGCACTACAACGTCAGGAACTGGTTCGAGCTGATCCACGCGCTCTCCCCGAATTCGGTGATCTTCCAGGGCGCCCAGGGCGTGCGCTGGGTGGGCAACGAGGACGGCATCGCCCGGGAGACCGAGTGGTCGGTGACCCCGTCCGCGGTCGACCCGTGGACGGTCATCGGCGGCGGGCTGCCCAATGACTCCACCGACGCCGACATCGGCTCGCGCGCGAAGCTGACCGCGCCGGGCGTGCGCTATCTGCAGTGGTACCCGGCCGAGGCCGATGTCTCGATCCGCCCCGGCTGGTTCCACGACCCCGCGGAGCGGCCCAAGACCCCCGACCAGCTGATGTCGCTGTACGAGCGCAGCGTGGGCCGCAACGCCTCGCTGCTGCTCAATGTGCCGCCCGCCAAGGACGGCCGGATCGACGACGCCGATATGGCCTCCCTTACGGCCTTCGGCAAGGCCGTAAGGACGACATACGGCACCGGCTCCCGGCCGGCCCCCGGCCATCCGGTCACCTTCGACCGGGTGCGGCTCGGCGAGGACATCCGTCAGGGGCAGCGGGTGGAGGAGTTCACCGTGCAGGCCCGGGTGGCGGGGACCTGGCGGGACATCGCCTCCGGGACGACCGTCGGGGCCCGGCGCATCCTTCCGCTGGCCGCGCCCGTCACCGCTGATGGGCTGCGGATACGCGTCCTCGCCTCCCGCGCAGCGCCACGGTTGCTGCCGCCCACGGTCCACCTCAGCGAGGCGGGCCGCCGCTGAGCCGACGATCCCGGGGCGGTGTCATGGTCATCTCAGCACCGTGTTAAGGCCACCCCGGGCACGCGGCGCCGAGGGGCGTCGGATAACTTGAGTCCGTGAGCAACAAGGTCAAAAAGAACGCCGTGCGCGCCGGTGCAGTCATCGCCGCGACGACGGCGATGCTGCTGATGTCGTCCCCCGCGTTCGCGCTCACCCGCGACGACGGTGACGACCCGGGTCCGGGCCTGAGTGTCGCCGAGACACTGGGTCTCTATGTCGCTGCTCCGATCATCCTGTTCCTGGTGATCGCGGGTCTGGTGATGGCGGGAGACAGGAAGTCCCGTAAGCAGACCGACTGACGCGATCGATCGACGAAGCGCGCACGCCGCTGCGGAGCGCCCCGGCCATCCGGCCGGGGCGCTTTGTTGTGTACGGGGCGGGTCGCTTTCCGGCCATGCCCGCCCCGTCGCCCCGTCGCTCCGGCCGCGCCCAGTCCCGTCGCTCCGGCCGCGCCCAGTCCCGCCGCCCCGGCCGCGCCCCGGCCCGTCGTTCCAGCCGCGCCCCAGCCGCTCTCCATCCCGTCGCGCCGGATCGCCAAGTGGGGGCGGGTCACGCCGAGTTCACCGCGTGCCATCCACACGCCCTGGCCTGTTTATTTTCGCTTTAACCTACGGTGTCGTAACCTACGGGCCCGTAGGTACAGCCCGTCGCCCCCGTCCCCTGGAGCCCCACCGTGACACTTGCCCCCGCCCACCGCCACGGTCAGGCCGTCTGGAGCGACACCCAGCTCCTGTACGCACTCGAAGAGGTCGTCGAGACCGAGCTCAACCGGCATCTGAAGGTCGCCAAGGAGTGGATGCCGCACGAGTACGTCCCCTGGAGCGACGGCCGGAACTTCGACGGAGTCATGGGCGGTGAGGCATGGGCGCCCGACCAGTCCAAGGTCAGCGAGGTCGGCAGGATAGCGCTCGTGGTCAACCTCCTCACCGAGGACAACCTCCCCAGCTACCACCACGAGATCGCCACCCTCTTCGGCCGCGACGGCGCCTGGGGCACCTGGGTGCACCGCTGGACGGCGGAGGAGGGGCGCCACGGCATTGTGATGCGCGACTACCTGCTCACCAGCCGCGCCGTCGACCCGGTGCAGCTGGAGCGGTTCCGCATGGCGCACATGTGCGAGGGCTTCGAGTCGGACAACCAGCACAGCATGCTGCACACCGTGGCGTATGTGGCCTTCCAGGAGCTGGCCACCCGCATCTCGCACCGCAACACCGGCCATCACTCCGGCGACCCGGTCTGCGACCGGATGCTGGCGCGCATCGCCACCGATGAGAACCTGCACATGATCTTCTATCGGAACCTGCTCGGGAAGGCGTTCGAGCTGGCCCCCGACCAGACCATGTGTGCCGTCCGTGATGTGGTGGTCAACTTCCGCATGCCGGGCCACGGAATGCCCGGTTTCGAGCGCGCCGCCGCCCAGATCGCCATCGGCGGCATCTACAACCTGCGCATCCACCACGACGACGTCCTCCAGCCCGTGCTGCGCTTCCTTAAGGTCCTGGAGATCGGCGGGCTCGGCCCGGAGGGGCTCAAGGCGCAGGAGGAACTGGGGCTCTACATGGGCGGATTGGACGATCAGGCCACCAAGTTCGACGAGCGGCGCCAGGCGCTGCTGGCCCGGCGCAGGGCCCGTGCCGAACGGTCGTGATCACTCTGGCACCATCGGGTGATGGTCGAACATTCATCGCAAGATGCGGCGGTGGATCCGGAAGCCGAAGCGGCCCGGCTGAGGGCCGCGGCGGCGGCCGGGAAGCCGGGCGCGTACCGGGCCTACGCCGAACTCCTCACCGGATGGGGCCGCTTGGACGAGGCCCTGCCCTGGTGGGCCAGGGCCGCCGACGCCGGGGACGCGGACGCCTCGCGCACGCTCGCGATCTGCCATAAGGACCGCGGCGAGTTCGCCGAGGCCGAGCGGTGGTACCGCACGGCCGCCGATCGCGATGGCGGCTGTGCGTTCGGTCTGGCCCGGCTGCTGCAGGAGGCCGGTGACACGGCCGGCGCCGAGCGGTGGTACGCGCACGGTGCCGCGCTCGGCAGCGTCGAGTGCAAGACCAACGGCGCCGTGCTGCTGGCCGCCCGCGGCGCGTGGGACACCGCCCTGGAGCGGCTGGCCGAGGCGTCCGCCGAGGGCGACGACGTCGCCGCCCACAGCCGCCGGGCCATCCAGAACATGCTGAGGGACCTGGACGGCTGGCGCGCGGCCCTCGCCCGGGCGCAGGCCGAGGGCGACCCCGAGGAGGCGTACGAGGCGCTGCGCGAGCTGCTCGACCCGGAGCGCAAGGCGATGTTCGAGCGCTACCCCCGGATGGTCGCGGAGGCCGAGGCGCTGTACGCCGGGGCGGCCGCGGTCGGCAGCGCCAAGGCACTGGTGGACCAGGCACTCTTCATCGCCCGCGACGACGGCCGCTGGGCCGAGGCCCGCGCCCTCGTCGAACGCGCCCATGAGCGGGGCTACGACGGCGCGGCGTACGTCCTCGGCGTCTGGGCGGAGGAGAACGGCGAGCTCCGCACGGCCGAGGAGTGGTACCGCACGGCCGACGAGGCGGACGGCGGCCACATGTGGGCCTGCTTCAACCTCGGGGTGCTGTGCGTGCGGCAGCGGCGGCTGGAGGAGGCGGAGCGGTGGCTGCGGGCCACGGGGGTCGACGGTGTTGAGGCGGGGGTCGACGGTGTCGAGGCGGGGGTCGACGGTGTCGAGGAGGAGGGCCGGGGTCCGTTCGACGAGGGCGAGGAGCGCATCGTCGCGGCGCTTCGGGACATCGCCGCGATCCGCGCCGACCCCGAGCGGATGCCGCCCGCCGAGTGGGAGGAGCGGCTGCCCGGGCTGCGGGCCCGCGCCGAGGAGGGCGGCTCGGACGCCTGGTTCGCGTACGCCGACGCGCTGGACCGGCTGTACCGGCTCCCGGAGGCCGCCGAGTGGTACCGCAAGGCGGGCACTCCGCGCGCCCTGCTCGCCCTCGGGCGGATGCTGTACGAAGGCGGCGGCGCCAAGGGGCTGCGGATGGTGCCGTACTACGAGCCCGCGGCGGCGGAGGGTGACGCCGGTGCGGCGTACGACATCGGCCGGATCTACGACGAGGCCGGGGACCGGCGGACCGCCCAGATCTGGTTCCGCCGGGCGGCCGACCTGGGGCATGGGCGCGCCGCGTGGTGGCTGGGCTGGACGTCGGAGGAGCGCGGTGGGGATCCGCAGCACGCCGAGCGGTGGTATGTGCGCGCCGCGCGCAGCGGTCTTGTTCCGCCCGCGTTCCTGGCGGGGCGGAGCATGGTGCGGCGGGGGGCGTGTGCGGAGGCGGAGCCGTTGTTGAGGATGGCGTGCGAGGGGGAGCACGAGGAGGCGCCGTACTGGCTGGCGGAGGCGTTGCGGGGGCTGGGCCGCACGGAAGAGGCGGACCGCTGGCTCCGCGTGGCGGCTGAGGCGTACCCGGATGTCCTGGCCCAGTACGGCGAAATGGCCCGCCTGGCCATACGAGACCCTGGCTGACCCAGCATGGTCACTGAAGAAGGGATTGTCATCTGGCCCTTTGGGCTGTCCGTTTCGTGCCGCGGGCGATGCGCACAGCCGTCAAGGTGATGGCGGTCCACATGATCAAGGTTTCGGAGCGCTGGACCAGCCGTTCGCCGCACCCCTGTCGAGCCCCCGTCGCGCCACTTGCGATCATGGTCCGGCCAGCCCGGTGCGTGCGACAGCCTCGACCCGGGTAAAGGAGATAGCCATGTCCCCCGCTCTCCCTCCCCTGTTCCACGTCGGCATCGTCGTGGCTGACCTCGACCGCGCCGCCGCGGACTACGAGCGGCGGTGGGCCGTCACGACCGAGCGGATCATGGATCTCAGCTTCGCCGACGCCCGGTTCCACGGACAGGAGGTCTCCTGCTCGGCCCGCTACGGCTTCATCAGCACCGGAGCCTCGGAGGGCCATCGCGGACCGGGCCCGCTTCGTGTACCTGGACGGCCTGGCGCACGGGCCGGTCGTCGAGCTGATCGAGCGGGCCGGCCAGGGCGGCTGACCGCCCCGGGCAACGGCGGCGCAACCAGGATTCGCGGAGCGGTGCGGGGCGTTCGGCCCCGCACCGCGCCGCGCCGCGGTCAGCTCGCCGCGGCGTCCGCCGCTTGCGCGCGGAGGGCGCGTTCGATGCCGGCCCGCGACTCCGTCACCAGACGCCTCAGCGCCGCCGTGGGTTCGGCGGACGCGAGCCACGCGTCCGTGGCGTCCAGGGTCTCCTGCGAGACCTGTAGCGCCGGGTACAGGCCCACCACGATCTGCTGCGCCATCTCATGGCTGCGGCTGTTCCAGATGTCCTTGGCCACCGCGAAGTACTTCTCCGCGTACGGCGCCAGCAGCTCCCGCTGATCGGTCTGGACGAAGCCGCCGATCACCGCCTCCTGCACCGCGTTCGGCAGCTTGTCGTTCTCCACGACCGAGGCCCACGCCTCCGCCTTGGCCTGCGGTGTCGGCCGCGCGGCCCGCGCCGTCGCGGCGTGGCGCTCGCCCGCGGAGGTCTTGTCGCGCTCCAGCTCCGCCGCGATCGCCGCCTCGTCGGCCCGCCCCGTGGCGGCGAGCCGCTCCAGCAGCGCCCAGCGCAGCTCGGTGTCGATGACCAGGCCCTCGATCGTCTCGGTGCCCTCGAGCAGCCCGGAGACCAGGTCCAGCTGGGCGTCGGTGCGGGCGGTCGCGGTGAAGGCACGCGCCCAGGCCAGCTGGTGGTCGCTGCCCGGCGCCGCCGCCCGCAGGTGGTCGAGCGTGGCCTCGGTCCACCGGGCCAGGCCCGTCTCGCGCCAGTCCGGCGCGGCGTACAGGTCCAGGGCCAGCTTCACCTGGCGGTGCAGGGACTGGACGACGCCGATGTCCGACTCCTTGGCGATGCCCGAGAGCACCAGCGCGAGGTAGTCACGCGTGGCCAGTTCGCCGTCGCGGACCATGTCCCAGGCCGAGGCCCAGGACAGCGCGCGCGGCAGCGACTCCTCGAAGTCGCCCAGGTGCTCGGTGACCACGGCCAGCGAGTCGGGGTCCAGCCGCACCTTCGCGTAGGTGAGGTCGTCATCGTTGAGCAGGATCACCGCGGACCGCTTCGTGCCGGTCAGCTGCGGCACCTCGGTCAGCTCGCCGTCCACGTCCAGCTCGACGCGCTCGGAGCGGACCAGCTTGCCGGTCGGGTTGAGGTCGTAGAGCCCGATGGCGATGCGGTGCGGCCGCAGCGTTGGCTCGCCCTTGGCGCCGGGCGGGAGCGCCGGGGCCTCCTGCCGCACCGCGAAGGAGGTCACCGTGCCGCTCGCGTCCGTCTCGATCTCCGGCCGCAGCACATTGATGCCCGCCGTCTCCAGCCACTGCTTCGACCAGGTCTTCAGATCGCGCCCGCTGGTCTCCTCCAGCGCGCCGAGCAGGTCCGACAGCCGGGTGTTCTTGTAGGCGTGGCGCTTGAAGTACGCCTGGACGCCACGGAAGAACTCGTCCATCCCGACGTACGCGACCAGCTGCTTGAGCACCGAGGCGCCCTTGGCGTACGTGATCCCGTCGAAGTTGACCAGGACGTCGTCCAGGTCGTTGATCTCGGCCATGATCGGGTGGGTGGAGGGCAGCTGGTCCTGCCGGTAGGCCCAGGTCTTCATGGAATTGGCGAAGGTGGTCCACGAGTGCGGCCACCTGCTGCCCGGCGCGTGGGCCTGGCAGGCGATCGAGGTGTAGGTGGCGAACGACTCGTTCAGCCACAGGTCGTTCCACCACTCCATGGTGACGAGGTCGCCGAACCACATGTGGGCCAGCTCGTGGAGGATGGTCTCGGCACGCGTCTCGTACGCCGCGTCCGTCACCTTGGAGCGGAAGACGTACTGGTCGCGGATGGTGACCGCGCCCGCGTTCTCCATCGCGCCCGCGTTGAACTCCGGCACGAACAGCTGGTCGTACTTGGCGAACGGGTACGCGTAGTCGAACTTCTCCTCGAACCACGCGAAGCCCTGCCGTGTCACCTCGAAGATCGCGTCCGAGTCGAGGTACTCCGCGAGCGAGGGACGGCAGTAGATGCCCAGCGGCACCGAGCGGCCGTCCTTCTCGTAGGAGCTGTGCACGCTGTGGTACGGGCCGACGATCAGCGCGGTGACGTACGTGGAGATGCGCGGGGTCGGCTCGAACCGCCAGACGTTGTCCTTCGGCTCCGGCGTCGGCGAGTTCGAGATCACCGTCCAGCCCTCGGGCGCCGTCACGGTGAACTGGAACGTGCCCTTCAGGTCGGGCTGCTCGAAGTTGGCGAACACCCGCCGGGCGTCGGGCACCTCGAACTGGGTGTAGAGGTACGCCTGCTGGTCGACCGGGTCGACAAAGCGGTGCAGCCCCTCACCGGTGTTGGTGTAGGCGCAAGCAGCGACCACCCGCAGCTCGTTGCGCCCGGCCAGCAGCCCCGGCAGGGCGATCCGCGAGTCCTTGAAGACCTCGTTCGGGTCGAGCGCGTCGCCGTTCAGCACCACCTCGTGCACCGTGGGCGCCACCAGGTCGATGAACGACTCCGCGCCCGACTCGGCGGCGTCGAAGCGCACCGTGGTCACGGAGCGGTAGGTACCGCCCTCCTGGGCGCCGCTCAGGTCCAGTTCGATCTCGTACGCGTCCACCGTGAGGAGGCGCGCCCGCTGCTGCGCTTCCTCCCTTGTGAGGTTGGTGCCAGGCACGTCGGCTAACTCCCGTTCGTCATGTGCGGTACGCCATGCGTCAGGCGGATTGCCATCCTCGCATGTCGGACGGACAGCGCCGGTAGACCATTTTGTCCAAAAGAGGGGAGCGGCCGCCGGGCCGCTCCCCTCTGCGCCGAGATGCGGGCGTCAGGTCAGGTCGGCCGCCACCAGCTCGGCGATCTGCACCGCGTTCAGCGCCGCGCCCTTGCGCAGGTTGTCGTTGGACAGGAACAGCGCGAGACCGTGCTCGACCGTCTCGTCCACCCGGATCCGGCCCACATAGCTGGGGTCCTGGCCCGCGGCCTGGAGCGGGGTCGGGATCTCCGAGAGCGCCACGCCCGGGGCCCCGGCCAGCAGCTCATAGGCGCGCTCCACACTGATCGGACGCTCGAAGCGGGCGTTCACCTGGAGGGAGTGGCCGGTGAAGACCGGGACCCGGACACAGGTGCCGGACACCTTCAGCTCCGGGATCTCCAGGATCTTGCGGCTCTCGTTGCGGAGCTTCTGCTCCTCGTCGGTCTCGAACCGGCCGTCGTCGACGATCTTCCCGGCCATCGGGAGCACATTGAACGCGATCGGGCGGGCGTACACCCCGGGCTCGGGGAAGTCCACCGCCGCGCCGTCGTGGGTCAGCTCGGCCGCGCGGTCGGCGACCTTGCGGATCTGGCCGTCGAGCTCGGCCACGCCGGAAAGACCGGAGCCGGAGACGGCCTGGTAGGTGGTGGCCACCAGGGCGGTGAGCCCGGCCTCGGCGTGCAGCGGGCGCAGCACCGGCATGGCGGCCATGGTGGTGCAGTTCGGGTTGGCGATGATGCCCTTGGGGCGGTCCACCGCGGCGTGCGGGTTGACCTCGGCGACGACCAGCGGCACCTCGGGGTCCATCCGCCAGGCCGAGGAGTTGTCGATCACGACCGGGCCCTGTGCGGCGACCTTCCCGGCCAGGGCCTTGGAGGTGGCGCCGCCCGCGGAGAACAGGACGATGTCCAGACCGGAGTAGTCGGCCGTGGCGGCGTCCTCGACGGTGATCTCGGTGCCGCGCCACGGGAGCGTACGACCGGCCGAGCGGGCGGAGGCGAACAGCCGCAGCTGCTCGGCCGGGAAGTCACGCTCGGCGAGCACCCTGCGCATCACTCCGCCGACCTGGCCGGTCGCTCCGACGATTCCGATCCTCATATCAGCCCTTTTCCTTGGTTGTGCCTGTTCGGGGCGCCTACCCTCCTGGCAAGTGTCTCAGGCGGGTCCGTTACCGTCCCGTGATTTATCCCACGGTGGGAGCGGTTCCCAGATGCGGTGGGGGCGGTTCCCGGATCCGCGGGGGCGGGTCCCGGATCCGCGGGGGGCGGTTCCCAGATCTGATGAACGCCGAGTGAGCGGAAGAATTCCTGTTCACAAGGGCGCGATGACCGTTTGCTACCGCCAAGATCCACGTGTGGATATCGGCGACCCGCGTTGCCGTCTCGTTCACTCCCAGGCCATCCCCGATGCCAACGATCCGAGGTGAGGACAGCCTCGCTGTCCGCCCGTCACCGCGTGTCCACTCGGGGAGATCGCGCATGTCCCGCATACGGTCCGTACGGTCCGCCGCCGCTGCCGTCGCCACCCTCGACCGGCGCACCTTCCTCGCCGCCGCCACCGCCACCGGTGCCACCGCCGGTCTGGGGATCGCCTTCGGTCCCGGCAGCGGCTCGGCCGGTGCCTCGCAGCCCGCCACCGCGCACGCCGCGGCCCGCCGCGTGGTGCAGGCCCCGGCGGCGCCCTCGACGGCCGGTACGACGCTGGAGACGTTCTCGGCCGCACACGGCGCCACCGGCTACCGGCGGCTCGCCGACGGTCCCGCCTGGGCCCGTCAGGTCCGCACCGAGATCACCGGCGCCAAGGGCGGCCGCGAGGACCGGCGCACCGCGCTCGCCTCGTTCGTCCAGCTCACGGATCTGCATCTGACCGACGTCCAGCATCCGATGCGCTACGAGTTCCTGCGCGCCGGGCGCGCCGGGGCGTGGCGGCCGCACGAGGCGCTGACCATCGCCGGGGTCGCCTCGCTCATCGAGCGGATCAACGGGCTGCGCGGCGGACCCGCCACCGGGGCGCCGCTGTCGTTCGTCATGACCACCGGCGACAACACCGACAACAACGCCAAGATCGAGCTGGAGTGGTTCCTGACCGCCATGAACGGCGGCCGGATCACCCCCAACACCGGCGATCCGCGCCGCTACGAGGGCGTCCAGAACAGCGGGATCAAGGAGTTCTGGCACCCCGAGGCGGCGCTGCGCGACGCCGACAAGAAGGTCGGCTTCCCGCGCATCGACGGCTTCCTCGAGGCCGCGCTGCGCACCGTCAACAGCCCCGGGCTGCGGCTGCCGTGGTACTCCACCATCGGCAACCACGACGATCTGGCGGGCGGTGTCTACACCTTCGGCCACGACTACTACACGGACTTCGCCACCGGAAAGCGCAAGCTGGAGATCATCCCGGCGGCCGACGCGGAGCGGCTCTTCAAGGGGACGCGCGTGGGGGACGACCCCAAGGGCGTCCAGATGAAGGCGCTGCTGGACGCGCACGCCAAGGACATGCGCACGGTCACCCCCGACGAGCGCCGCGCGCCCTTCACCCAGTCCGAGTACCTGGCCGCGCACCTCGACCCGGCCGCCACCGGCCCCGGTCCGGTCGGCCACGGCTACACCAAGGCCAACCTCGAGCAGGGCACGCTCTACTACTCGTTCCGGATCTCCGAGAACATGATCGGCATCAGCCTGGACACCACCGACCCGGGCGGCCACTACACCGGTTCGCTCGGCACCGCCCAACTGCGCTGGCTGGAGCGGACGCTGAAGGCCCACAGGGACGACTACGTGATCGTCTTCAGCCACCACTACAGCCGCAGCCTGGACAACATGAACCGCGACCCGGGCCGCCCGGGCGAGGCCCGCCACGGCGGGGACGAGGTCGTCGCCCTCTTCCAGCGCCACCCCAAGGTGCTGGCCTGGATCAACGGCCACAGCCACAAGAACGAGATCACCCCGCGCGGCACCTTCTGGGAGATCACCACCGCCTCGCACGTGGACTTCCCCCAGCTGGCCCGGGTGTTCGAGGTCGTGGACAACCACGACGGCACGATCTCCCTGTTCACCACGCTCATCGAGTCGGCCGCGCCGCACCGCACGGACTTCTCGGACCTGTCCCAGACCGGGCTCGCGGCCCTCTACCGCGAGCTGTCCTTCAACGCGCCCGGCGCCAGCCAGAAGCTGGCCGGCGACGCGACGGACCGCAACACCGAGCTGCTGCTGCGCAAGCCCTGAGCCTGAGCCGTCCGGCGGGCCGCGCTTCAGCGCGGCAGGACCACCACATAGGGGGCCGGGTCGCGATCGGCGGCGGCGATCAGGGCGGTACGGACCACCGCGGCCTGCTCCTCCGGTGACTCCCGCAGCTTCTTCGGGGCCACCCGCACGACCGTGATCCCGAGCCGCTCCAGGTGCTCGCGCTTGCGGCCGAAACCGCCGCGCCAGACCTCCTCGTCCTGGCGCGGTGCCCGGGCGTCGATCTCCACCGCCACCGCCTGCTCACGCCAGTAGGCGTCCACCCCGCCGAGGGCGGGCCCGCCGGGCAGCCGCAGTTCCACGTTCCACAGCGGCTCGGGCAGATGGTGGCCGCGCACCATGTCGTACAGCCGTCCCTCGGCGATCGCCCGGCCCTCGGCGAGCAGCGCGTCCACGGCGTCCACGACATGCGGCCGGGACAGCAGCCGGGCCGAGTTCAGCTCGGCGACGACGGCCGCGGCCTCGCAGTGGCCGTGGCGCACGGACTCGGTGAGCAGTCTGCGGACCAGGACGGCGTCGGTGAGCCGGGCGACGGCGTCGGCGAGGGCGCGGGCCACCGGGGCGGTGGGCACCCCCGCGAGGTACTGGGGAGCGGGCAGGGCGCCGGCCCGGACGAAGCGGACGAAGCCGGTGGCGCGCAGCCGCCGGGTGCGCGGCACCAGGACGTCGATGTGGTCGAGGGAGGCCAGCGGGGGAGCGGAGGAGAAGTGGCGCAGGGCGAGCGCCGCCGGCCCGGTGATCATCGCCTCGCCGTACGGCTCGCCACCGCCCGGCGCCGGGCCGTCGGCCCCCTGGCCACGGCTCGCGGTGTACAGCAGCGCGGCCAGCAGCCGCTCCTCGCTGGTCGCGGGGCCCGGGTGGAGCAGATGGACGCCCGGCAGGATCTGCTGCCAGGGCCCGCCGGCCCGGCAGCGCTCGGCGGCGACGGACGCGGTCACACCGTGCTCGCGCAGCTGACGTGTGGTCAGGACCCGGCGCTGGACGTCCGAGAGGTGGTGGAGGGGGCGGGGGGACAGCGGCGTGTTGTGGCTCATGCCCCCGCCCATTCCCGCGCCCGCTCCACCCGCTAACCGCTGTTACACAGTCGTCGACAAAAGCGGACAACGCCGTACTAAAGTACGGCAGTTCGAATGCCGAAAGAGCTCCCCGCTCAGACCGGAAGAGCTCCCCGCTCAGGCCGAAAGAGCTCCCCGCTTCTGCTGGAAGGGCTCCCCGCTTCGGCCGAACGTTCGCGTCAGGCGGCCGCCCGCGCGTCGCACTCCTGGCCGCGCAGGGCGCGGGCGAGGTCGTCGCGGGCCTCCAGGACCAGTCGGCGCAGCGCGGGGGCCGCGTCCGGGTGCCCGTCCAGCCAGGCGTCGGCCGCCTCCAGGGTGCGGGTGTCGCCCTGGGCGGCCGGGAACAGGCCGCGCACGATCGCCATCCCGATCTCGATCGACCGCTCCCGCCAGACGCGCTCGATCACCTCGAAGTAGCGCGGTGCGTACGGCGCCAGCAGATCCCGCTGGCCCGGCTGGTCGAAACCGGAGATGGTGGCCTCCACCAGGGCGTTGGAGAGCCGGTCGGACTCCACCACCGCGTCCCACGCCTCGGCCTTGACCGCGGCGGAGGGCCGGGCGGCCAGGCACCGCACCTGGTGGCGCTTGCCGGAGGCGGTGTCGTCGCGGGCCAGCTCGGCGCCGATCAGCGCCTCGTCGGCCTGGCCGCTCGACGCCAGCGCGGCCAGGAACGTCCAGCGCAGCTCCTGGTCCACATCCAGCCCGTCGATCCGGGCCGTGCCGTCCAGCAGCCCGCGCAGCAGCCGCAGCTCGGCGTCGGCGACGGCCACCTGCGCGAAGAACCGCGCCCAGGCCAGCTGGTGCCCGCTGCCCGGCTCGGCCAGCCGCAGCTCGCGCAGCGCGCCCTCGGCCAGCCGGGCCGCGGCCTCCTCGCGCGCGTCCGGCGCCGAGTAGTGGTGCAGGGCGGACAGCGCCCACGCCTGGACCATCTGGAGCACCCCGATGTCGCTCTCGGCCCCGGCGAACCGCCGCACCAGCTCCAGGTAGTCGCGGGCGGGCAGCAGCGCGTCGCGGGTGAGGTTCCACAGCGCGGACCAGCTCAGGGCGCGGGCGAGCGGGTCGGTCAGCTCGCCCAGGTGCTCGCGCAGGGTGTCCAGCGAACCCTCGTCGAAGCGGATCTTGCAGTAGGTGAGGTCGTCGTCGTTGACCAGGATCAGATCGGGCCGGGAGGCGCCGGTCAGCTCGGGGATCACCGTACGGGGGCCGTCGACGTCCACCTCGGCGCGGGCGTAGCGCACCAGCGCCCCGGGGCGCTCCCCGGCCGGGGCCTCCTTGCGGTACAGCCCCACGGCCACCCGGTGCGGCCGCAGCGTCGGGTGACTTTCGGCGGCATCCTGGACCACCGCCAGCTCGGTGATGTGCCCCTCGGCGTCATAGGTGGCCCGCGGGGTCAGCGCGTTCACCCCCGCGGTCTCCAGCCAGGCGCGCGACCAGGCGGCCATGTCCCGCCCCGAGGTCTCGCCGAGCACCGACAGCAGGTCCGACAGCCGGGTGTTGCCGTACGCGTGCCGCTTGAAGTAGCGCCGCGCGCCCTCCAGGAAGGCGTCCTGCCCGACGTAGGCCACCAGCTGCTTGAGCACGGACGCGCCCTTGGCGTAGGTGATCCCGTCGAAGTTGAGCTTGGCGTCCTCCAGATCACGGATGTCGGCCGTGATCGGATGGGTGGACGGCAGCTGGTCGGCGCGGTACGCCCACGCCTTGCGGCGGTTGGCGAAGGTGATCCAGCCGTCGGTGAAGCGGGTCGCCCCGACCAGCGAGAAGGCCCCCATGAAGTCGGCGAACGACTCCTTGAGCCACAGGTCGTCCCACCACTCCATGGTCACCAGGTCGCCGAACCACATGTGCGCCATCTCGTGCAGGATGACGTTCGCCCGGCCCTCGTACGACGCCTGGGTGACCTTGCCGCGGAAGATGAACTCCTCCCGGAAGGTCACACAGCCCGGGTTCTCCATCGCGCCGAGGTTGTACTCCGGCACGAACGCCTGGTCGTACTTGCCGAACGGGTACGGGTAGTCGAAGTGGTCGTGGAAGAAGTCCAGGCCCTGCTTGGTGACGGTGAAGATGTCGTCCGCGTCGAAGTGCTTGGCCAGCCCCTTGCGGCAGAGCGCGCCCAGCGGGATCTCCAGCGCCGAGCCGTCCGGCAGCGTGCGGCGGTAGAGGTCGCTCTCGTAGTGGTACGGACCGGCGACCACGGCCGTGATGTACGTCGAGATGGGCCGGGTGGTGACGAAGTGGCTGGTCGCGGCGGTGTCGTCGGCGCCGGACGGCTCCACCCGGTCCACCGCCCCGTTGCTCAGCACCGTCCAGCCCTCCGGGGCGGTCACCGAGAAGGTGAACGGGGCCTTGAGGTCCGGCTGTTCGAAGCCCGCGAAGACCCGGCGGGCGTCGGCCGGCTCGTACTGGGTGTAGAGGTAGACCTCGCCGTCCTCCGGGTCCACGAAGCGGTGCAGCCCCTCGCCGGTCCGGCTGTACGCGCACTGCGCGTCCACCACCAGCTCGTTCTCCGTGGCGAGGCCCTCCAGCGCGATCCGGGAGCCGTCGAAGACCGCCGCCGGGTCCAGCTCCCGCCCGTTGAGCCGCACCGAGGTCACCGAGGGCGCCAGCAGATCGGCGAAGGTCGCCGCGCCCGGCTCGGCGCAGCGGAAGCGGATCGTCGTCGTGGAGCGGAAGGTGCGCGGCCCGGACCCGGTGTGCTCACCCACCGCGGACCGCAGATCGAGCGCCACCTCGTAATGCTCGACGGCCAGCAGCTTCGCCCGCTCACGGGCCTCGTCACGGGTCAGGTTCTCACCGGGCACGACGCGGCTCCCTCGCCAATGTCTCGCATCTCGGATATCGGACAGCGGGAATCATGTCACGGGGCACCGACACCCGGCATCGGGGAATGAGCCCCCTCCCGCCCGCGTTGCCTGAAGCAGCCAGCTCTTATTCGTTTGCGATACCTACGCGCCCGCTTGAGGAGAAACCGTGGCCGAAACCGCCAAGACACCCGCTGATTTCTGGTTCGATCCGCTGTGTCCCTGGGCCTGGATGACCTCGCGCTGGATGCTCGAGGTGGAGAAGGTGCGCCCGGTCGAGGTGCGTTGGCACGTCATGAGCCTCGCCGTGCTCAACGAGCCCAAGCTGGATGAGCTGCCCGAGGAGTACCGCGAGCTGCTGAAGACCGCCTGGGGCCCGGTCCGGGTCTGCATCGCCGCCGAGCAGAAGCACGGCAGCGAGGTCCTCGGCCCCCTCTACACCGCCCTCGGCACCCGCTTCCACAACCAGGGCCTGGAGAAGAACCGCGAGACGATCGTGGCCGCCCTCGAGGAGGCCGGTCTCCCCGCCGAACTCGCCGACTACGCCGACTCCGACGCGTACGACACCGAGCTGCGCGCCTCCCACAAGGAGGGCATCGACCTGGTCGGCCAGGACGTGGGCACCCCCGTCATCGCCGTCCCGGGCCCGGACGGCGAGCAGATCGCCTTCTTCGGCCCCGTGGTCACCCCGGCCCCCAAGGGCGAGGACGCCGCCAAGCTCTGGGACGGCACCCTGATGGTCGCCTCGATCCCCGGCTTCTACGAGATCAAGCGGACCCGCACGGTCGGCCCGATCTTCGACTGACCCCCTCCGCCGCCGCCACGGCAGGGCCCCCGCGCGAGTCGACCGCGCGGGGGCCCTTTTCCGTTTTCCGTCGGCTTTCCGCCGCTGCCGTCGGCTCAGCCGCGGCGGCCCACCAGCTTCCAGGCGGCTGGGAGCGCGCCCATCGCCAGGGCGGCCTTCAGGGCGTCACCGATCAGGAACGGGGTGAGCCCGGCCGCGATCGCCTCGCCGAGGGAGATGTGGGTGGCCAGCGCGAGGTACGGGACGCCCACGGCGTAGGTGACCGCCGAGCCGACCGCCATGGTGCCCGCGGTGCGCAGCACCCCGCGGTCGCCGCCGCGCCGGGCGAGCGCGCCCACCACGGTCGCCGCCAGCAGCATGCCCAGCACATAGCCGAACGACGGCATGGCGGCGCCGGAGCTGCCCTCGGCGAACCACGGCACGCCCGCCATGCCGACCAGGGTGTACAGCGCCAGCGACAGGAAGCCGCGCCGTGCCCCCAGCGAGGTGCCCACCAGCAGGGCCGCGAAGGTCTGGCCGGTCACCGGCACCGGCGAACCGGGGACGGGCACCGATATCTGGGCCGCGAGGCCGGTGAGCACGGCGCCCCCGATGACCAGCGCCGTGTCACGGGCCAGGACGCGCCGGGCGGGAAAGACCGCGTCCGCGAGGACCGTACCGGGTGTGGCGGCGGCAGAAACAGTGCTCATCAGCGATGCTCCCAGGTCAGAGGGTGGATACCGCGACGCTAACCCAGCGTGGGGGCCGCGGGCACCGTCGGATGACCACAAAGCCGGACGCATGGGCTTGGCGGCTTCTGGCAGAGATCCCTGATACGGAGCGTGACGCGGATGTCCGATATCCAGAAAACATTGTCCGCCCTGTTGTCCCACCAGGACACTCCCTTCACACTAGGGACGTTTTGCATCCGCCACCGGCGCTCGTAAGGGACAGAGAAGAAGAATGAACCGGACATCCGCGTCCTCGGCGCCATCCGGCGCCGCCGAGGCGGCCGGCGCGGGCGCGACCGCCACGCCGCCGCTCTCCCACGGCCTCAAGCAGCGCCATCTGTCGATGATCGCCCTCGGTGGCGTGATCGGCGCGGGGCTCTTCGTCGGCTCCGGCGCCGGAATCGCCGCCGCCGGTCCGTCGATCGTGGTCGCCTACGCGCTGTCCGGGCTGCTGGTGATGCTCGTGATGCGGATGCTCGGCGAGATGTCGGCGGCCAACCCGGCCTCCGGCTCGTTCTCCGTGCACGCCGAGCGGGCGATCGGGCCCTGGGCCGGGTTCACGGTGGGCTGGATGTTCTGGATCCTGCTGTGCGTGGGCATCGCCGCCGAGGCGATCGGCGCGGCCGGGATCATGGTCCAGTGGTTCCCGGGCACCGAATCCTGGATGTGGGTCGCCCTCTTCATGGCGATGTTCTGCGGCACGAACCTCGCGGCGGTCAGCAACTTCGGCGAGTTCGAGTTCTGGTTCGCCGCGCTGAAGATCGCCGCGATCACGATCTTCCTCGTCCTGGGCCTGCTCGCGATCCTCGGCGTCCTGCCGGGCACCGACGCCCCGGGCGGCGCCCACCTCAGCGGTGACGGCGGCTTCCTGCCCAACGGGGTGAACGGCCTGGTCGTCGGCCTGCTGGCCTCCGTCTTCGCCTATGGCGGCCTGGAGACGGTGACGATCGCGGCGGCCGAGTCCGAGAACCCGGTCAAGAGCGTCGCGGGCGCGGTGCGCACCGCGATGTGGCGCATCGCCCTCTTCTACGTCGGCTCGATGCTGGTCGTGGTCACGCTCATCCCGTGGAACGACAAGTCCGTGGTCGAGAAGGGCCCGTACGTGGCCGTGCTCAACCACCTCGACATCCCCGCGGCCGGCGACATCATGAACGTGATCGTGCTGATCGCGCTGCTCTCCGCGATGAACGCCAACATCTACGGCGCCTCCCGGATGTCCTACTCCCTGGTCACCCGCGGCGAGGGCCCCGCCTTCCTGGGCCGGGTCACCGGCGGCGTGCCCCGCCTCACGGTGCTCGCCTCCTCCTTCTTCGGCTTCGTCGCGGTGCTGCTCAGCTACTGGTGGCCGGACACCATCTTCAAGTGGCTGCTCAACATGGTCGGCGCCGCGGTGCTGGTGGTCTGGGGCTTCATCGCCGCCGCCCAGCTGCGGATGCGCAGCCGCCTGCAGCGCGAGGCCCCGGAGAAGCTCGTCGTGAAGATGTGGCTCTTCCCGTATCTGACCTGGGTCGCCCTGGCCGCCACGGTCGGGGTGCTGCTGCTGATGCTCCGCGAGAGCGACACCCGCAGCCAGCTGTACGCCACGGCCGTGATGGCGATCGCCCTCTCGATCATCGGCTTCGTACGGCAGCGGGTGGCGGCGGCCCGGAGCTGAGCCCACACCGCCCCGCGCATGGAGGCGGGGCGGGTCCTCGAGCGGAGGACCCGCCCCGCCTCCGTCTTTGGGGGGCTTTGGGCCCGGGCCTCCGGTTCCGCCTGTCGGAAATCACTCTTGCTGCTAGCGTGTACTTGCAAGTTCATTGCAATAAGCGGTCCGAAGGGCTTCGCATGGCCATCTACACACTTCCTGAACTTCCGTACGACTACTCGGCGCTGGCCCCGGTGATCAGCCCCGAGATCATCGAGCTGCACCACGACAAGCACCATGCCGCGTACGTCAAGGGCGCGAACGACACGATGGAGCAGCTCGCGGAGGCGCGGGACAAGGATCAGTGGGCCTCGATCAACGGGCTCGAGAAGAACTTGGCCTTCCATCTGTCCGGCCACATCCTGCACAGCATCTACTGGCACAACATGACCGGCGACGGTGGCGGCGAGCCGCTGGAGAGGGACGGGGTCGGGGAGCTGGCCGACGCCATCGCCGAACACTTCGGCTCCTTCGCGGGCTTCAAGGCCCAGCTGTCCAAGGCAGCCGCCACCACCCAGGGCTCGGGCTGGGGCGTGCTGGCGTATGAGCCGGTCAGCGGGCGGCTGGTGGTCGAGCAGGTCTACGACCACCAGGGGAACGTGGGGCAGGGCTCGGTGCCGATCCTGGTCTTCGACGCCTGGGAGCACGCCTTCTACCTGCAGTACAAGAACCAGAAGGTGGACTTCATCGAGGCCATGTGGAAGGTCGTCAACTGGCAGGATGTGGCGCGCCGTTACACGGCCGCCAAGGAGCGTGCCCACAACCTGCTGCTCGCGCCCTGACGGACCTCCTGCTCACGTGATCGTCTTCTCAACCTTCACGGGCGGGCGGGAAAGGGGCCCCCGCGCGGTCGACTCGCGCGGGGGCCTCGCCTCGTCTTCGATCAGGTGAGGGTCCAGCGCTGGTTGGGGCCGTTGTGGCAGCTCCACAGCACCAGCCGGGTGCCGTTCCCGGTGCCGTTGTCGTAGGCGTCCAGGCAGCGGCCGGAACCCTGGTGGACGAGGGTCCCGGAGGCGTTCACCGTCCACTTCTGGCCGGTGGCACCCGTGCAGTCGCCGATGACGACCTTCGTACCGTCGGCGGTGCCGTCCTTCTCGGCACCGAGGCATTTGCTGCCGTAGACGGTCAGTTCGTCGCGCGAGGTGCGCCGGAAGAGCTGGTTCTGGCCGCCCTGGCAGTCCCACAGCTGGGCCTGGGCGCCGTTGCTGATCGTGTTCTGGTCCAGATCGACGCAGCGCCCGGAGCCGGCGCCGACGATCTGGACGCCGTCGGTGCCCGGGAGGTCCTGGACGGTGATGGCGTCCGGACCCCCGCTCACGGTCACGGTGTTGGCGCCCTTGGCCAGGGAGAGCAGGACGGACACGGTGCGGCGGGCGGTGGCGGAGCCGGTGGGCGGCAGGGCCAGCGTGGTGGCGTACTGGCCGCCGACGCGCAGGGTGGTGGCGCGCGGGGCGGTCCCGCCGTTCGCGTACGTGATGTCGGCCAGTTTCAGCCCCGCCGTCTTGGCGGTGACGGCGAAGGAGCCGGTGGTGCTCTGGTACGCGGTGCCGGAGGCTTCCGTGCCCGAGACGGTCAGCAGCACGGCCTCCCCGGCCGGGACGGTGGCCGTGTAACCGTCGCTGTGGGTGCCCACCGAGGCGCGCTTCCAGACGTCACGGACGGAGGCGGCGGCGCCGGTCAGCCCGAGGTCGGTCCAGCGGGCGGTGATGGGCTTGGCGGCGGAGGTGCGGTTGAGCAGCAGCACGGCACGCTTCCCGGTGCCGGACAGCACCTTGGCGTACACCTGGAGCCCCGCGGCGTCCTCGGCGACCTTCACGCCCTGGAGTCCGCGCGGGTCCTGGTCGACGGCGATGACCTCGGGGTTGGTGAGGATGCCCGCGGTCTCGCGCGTCATGGTGGTGAGGTCGTTCCCGGCGAGCAGCGGGGCGCCGGAGATCGCCCACAGGCTCATATGGGTGCGGTCGAGCGTGGCGTTGGAACCCTTCATGCCGACCATGAGCATGTCCGGGTCGTTGTAGTAGCCGGTGTGCTGGGCGGTGGGGTGCAGGCCCTGGTCGAAGTTGGACAGCATCGCGGTGGCCGAGGGCGTCTGCCCCCAGTAGATGATGTCGGTGCTGGTGCGCCACAGATCGCCCACGCCCGCGGCCCAGTTCCACGGCCGCCCCGAGCCCCATTCGCACAGCGACAGTACGAGGCGGCGGCCGGTGACGGCGGTCGCCGCCTTGTTGGCCTCGCTGAGTGCCCGGTAGGTGGCCTCCTGGTTGAGCCCCTCGTCCTGGCCGCCGCACCAGTCGACCTTGACGTAGTCGAAGCCCCACTCCTGGAAGGCCCGCAGATCCTGCTCGTAGTGGCCCTCGCTGCCGCTGCCGGGGGCGGGCGGGGTGCCCGGCGGGGTGGGGTAGAAGTAGCCGCAGCCGTTCTTGCCGGCGTCGGTGTAGATCCCGGCCTTGAGCCCCTTGCTGTGGATGTAGTCGGCGATGGCCTTCATCCCGCCGGGCCACTGCTTGCTGTCGACGGTGATGTTGCCCTTGCCGTCGCGGGTGCCCCACCACCAGCCCTCGTCGATGTTGACGTACTCGTACCCGGCCTCGGCCATGCCGGAGGACACCAGGGCGTCCACCTGGGCCTTGATCGTGTCGTAGTCGATCTGGCTGGCGAGGCTGTTCCAGGAGGCCCAGCCCATGGGGGCGGCGGGTACGTCGGCCTGCGGGGCGGCGGCCAGGGTCTTTCCGGCGGCGGGGGCGGCATCGGCGACGGGGGCCGCGTCGGTTGCGGGTGCCGCGTCGGCGGCGGGGGCCGCATCGGCTGAGGGTGCGGCGTACGCCACGGTGCCCACCCCGGCGACGGCCAGCAGACCGGCCAGCAGCGCCCCGGCCAGGCGCCTGGGCCGTGGCCGTTCGGGGCGGGATAAGCGCGGCAGGCGGCGGAGGCGGCGAAGGACGAGACGCATGAGGAACCACTCCCATTCGATATGTCGAACTACGTTCGCGATATGGGCCGTAGCTGGTCTCCGAAGGATTCTGTGGACCCGGTCGGCCGGTGACAAGAGGTGTGCGTGGGGAAACTGTCCCCTGACGTCACGGTCCGCGCGAGGGAGCCCGCACCGCGCCCGCTTCACCCCACGGCCCGCCGACCGCCGACGAAACCTGGCAAGGGCCCCCGCCGCGCGGGGGCCTTGCCCGGGGTTCAGCTCGCCGGTTCCGGCTCGCGGGCTCGCGTGCGGCGCAGCGCGCGGGCGGCCATCGGGCCGGTCAGGGCGATCAGGGACAGGCACAGGATCGCGGCGGAGAGCGGGCGGGTGAAGAAGATCGTCCAGTCGCCCTCGCTGAAGGCCATCGCGCGGCGGAACTGGGTCTCCGCCATCGGGCCCAGGACGGCGCCCAGGATCAGTGGGGCGACGGGATAGCCGGTGCGGCGCATGCCGAAGCCCAGGACGCCGAAGAGCACCGCGATGCCGAGGTCGACCGCGTTCTGGGAGAGGGCGTACACCCCCAGGGCGGCGAAGACCAGGATGCCCGCGGTGAGCAGCGGACGGGGCAGCCGGAGGAGCTTCACCCACAGCGGGATCAGCGGCAGGTTGAGCACCAGCAGCATCACATTGCCGATGTAGAGGCTGGCGATCAGCGTCCAGACCAGCGCCGACTGGGTCTCGAACAGCTGGGGGCCGGGCTGCACGTTGTACATCTGGAACGCGATCAGCAGCACGCCGGCCGTCGCCGAGGTGGGGATGCCCAGCGTCAGCAGGGGCATCAGCACCCCGGAGAACGCGGCGTTGTTGGCGGCCTCGGGGCCCGCCACGCCCTCGATGGCGCCCTTGCCGAACTGCTTCTTGTGCCGGGACAGCCGCTTCTCCACGTTGTAGCTCAGGAACGTGGGGATCTCCGCGCCGCCCGCGGGCAGGGCGCCGATCGGCAGCCCGATCGCCGTACCCCGCAGCCACGGCTTCCAGGACCGGCGCCAGTCCTCCGGGCTCATCCCGATCCTGCCGCCCACCGGGAGCATCCGCTCCTCGGGCGCCCGCCGCAGCCGGGCCGCGGTGTAGAGCGCCTCCCCGATCGCGAAGAGGCCGACGGCGACGGCCACGATCTGGACGCCGTCGTACAGCTCCGGAACCCCGAAGGTGTAGCGCGCCTGGCCGGTGAGGCTGTCGATGCCGACGAGCCCGATGGCCAGGCCAAGGAAGAGGCTGCACAGCCCGCGCGCCGGGGCGTCGGCCACGACCGCGGTGACCGTGGCGAAGGCGAGGACCATCACCGCGAAGTACTCCGCGGGCTGGATCTTCTCGGCGATCTGCGCCATGACCGGGCCCGCGAAGGTGATCCCCACGGTGGAGATCGTGCCCGCCACGAACGAGCCGATGGCGGCCGTGGCGAGCGCGGCCCCGGCGCGCCCGGAGCGGGCCATCGGGTGGCCCTCCAGGGTGGTGGGGACCGACGCCGTCTCGCCGGGCACGTTCAGCAGGATGGCCGTGGTGGAGCCGCCGTACATCCCGCCGTAGTAGATGCCCGCGAAGAGCACCAGCGCGCCGGTGGGGTCGAAGACGAAGGTGAGCGGGAGCAGCAGCGCCACCGTGGTGGCGGGGCCCAGGCCGGGCAGCACGCCGACCAGCGAGCCGAGCGTGCAGCCCGCGAACGCCAGCAGCAGGTGCAGGGGGCTGAACGCGCTGCCGAAACCGCCCATGAGGTCGTTGAGGACATCCATGGTCAGAACGCCAATCGGACGATGCCGGGCGGCAGGTGGATGCCCAGCAGACGGTCGAAGAGGAAGTACACGGCCAGCGCGAGCACCAGGCCGATCAGGGCGTCACGGAGGATCCGGCGGCTGCCGAGCACCCGCGCGACCAGCGCGAAGAGCACGGCGGTCGACTGCCAGTAGCCGCAGGGGGCGAGCGCGAACAGATAGCAGACCAGCAGCGCGAGCAGGGCCGCCACCGGGCGCCACTCGGTCAGCCGGGCCTCCTCGCGCGCCTGCTCGGTCAGCGCCGGGTCGCTGCCGCGGAACGCCTGGACGACGGCGACCGAGGCCGAGACGCACAGCCCCACGCCGACCAGCAGGGGGAACGCCCGGGGGCCCACGTCCTGGTCGATGGCCCCCTCGGGAATGGCGAAGGCCCAGCCCAACACGGCCACGCCCGCGGCGAGGAAGAGCAGCGCGGCGATCCGGGGGCTCCAGGGCCGCTCGTCGGGTGGGGACGTGCTGTCCGCGCCGTCGTTCGCCGCGGTGCCCTCTGCTGAGGCCGTCGCGGCGCCCCGCGTCGGGTTCGCCGTCTGGTCCCGCGCGCTCACCGCCTCCTCGTGCGCGCTCATGAGCCGAGCCCCACGGACGTGAGCGCCTGGCCGACCTGGCGCTGCTGCTTGTCGATCAGGGCGCCGTACTTCTTCCCCGGCACCCACACGTCCTTCCAGTCGTTCTGCCGCAACGCCCGCTTCCAGCACGAAGTCCGGCGCATCCGGTCCACCACCCTCACGATCGCCCGCTGTTCGCCGTCGCTCAGCCCGGGCGGGGCCATGACCCCGCCGACGCTCACCACGGACTCGTCCCCGTAGCCGAGCGCGCCGAGGGTGGGAGCGTCGATGCCCTCGGGAGCCTTGCCGCCGCTGACCGCGAGGACCCGCAGCTTCCCGGCCTCGATCTGCGGACGGACCTCCGTCAGTGTGGAGAGGCCGACCTTCGAGGCCCCGCTCAGCAGCAGGTTGAGCACCTCCCCGCCGCCACCGGTCGGCACGTACGTGATCTTGCGCGCCGGGATGCCCTCGGCCTTGGCGAGCCCGGCCACCGTGATGTGGTCCGGGCCGCCCAGCGAACCGCCCACCCAGGACGTCCGCTTGGGGTCCTTCCGCATGGCGGCCAGCACCGAGCGCAGGTCGTGGAAGGGGGAGCGGGCGGGCACCACGATCGCGGTGGTGCTCACCGTGAGCCCCGCCACCGGGGTGAGCCCGGACAGCTTCACGGGGGAGTGGTTCTGGATGGCGCCGCCGATCATGGTCACCGTGTCCATGGTCATCAGCTGGTACGGATCGCCCTCCCGCCCCGCCATCCGGGCGAGCCCGATGGTGCCGCCCGCGCCCGGGGCGTTGGTGACCGTGACGTCCTCGTCGATGATCTCGCAGCTGGTGAGCGCGGAACCGATGCCGCGCGCCCGCGAGTCCCAGCCGCCGCCGACGCTCCCGGGGGCGAGGATCGACAGCCCCCGGGAGGGGTAGTCGGCGACGGCGCCCGAGTCGTCGAGCGAACCGATGGTGCACGCACTGCTCACCGTGGCCACGAGGGCGACCACCGCTGCCAGACGTGGGCCGTTCCTGAGGAGGGGAGGCATGGGGACGCTCCAGGCGAGGGAGGGGAAGCCGAGGTGGGCTGGAGCTTGCGCCTCCGTCCGCGGCCCGTACAAGACGATTGACTCGAAGGCGTCAATGGCCGACGCTGCCCGGATGCCCGTCGTGATCGAGCTGGGGTCCGCCCCGGAGCACCGCATCAGCACCCGTCTGTCCCCGCTCGCCGAGCTGTGTGCCTGTCTGCACGCGCTGGACGGGCCGCGCCACCATCCGGCGAGCAGGCGCTGGGTGGGTGCGGTCCTTCAGGGTGCGGACGAGCGGCTGCTGGAACGGGCCGGCGAGTGGGCGCCGCTGTGGGGCGCCTTCCGCGCCCGCTATCTGCTGCCCCTCACGCCGGGCCCGGAGCGCGGGCTGGAGGAGGAGCTGGCGGAGGTCGCGCGGCTGGACGAGGAGACGTTCACGACCATGACCGAGCAGGCACTCGTCGGCAAGAACGGTCACGGCCCGGGGTCCGGGCATGGCCACGGCCTGGGCGCCGACCACGGCTCGGGTTCCGGCCAGGGTCCTGGCCCCGGCTCGGGTTCCGGCCAGGGTCCTGGCTCCGGCCCCGGCCCCGGCCCCGGCCCGGGCTCCGGATCCCGGCGCGGCGGCCGCGCGCCGGAGCGCTTCCTGGCCCGGCTGCGGCAGCTCTCCGAGCGCCGGTTCGCCCTGGGGCTGCGGCTGCTGGCCGATCCCTCCGGTTTCCGCGACGGCCTCCTCGCCTTCCTGTCCGCCGTGGCCGAGGAGGTCTTCGAGGCGGAGTGGATGCGGTTGCGCCCCACCCTGGAGGCCGACGCCCGGGTCCGCTCCCATGAACACTCCCGCTACGGGGCGGCGGCGCTGGCCGGGTTCCCCACCGCCCACATGGAGCAGGACCCGCCCCGGGTGGTCTTCGACAAGCTCTACAACGCGCGGGCCAGCCTCGCCGACAGCCCCTGTCTGCTCGTGCCGTCGCTGCACATCAACCCGCATCTGGCCATCAAGCACTACCCCGGCTACCCGGTCGTGGTGCAGTACCCGGTGCGCGACGGGGCGGGCGGGGAGCCGGCCGCCCTGGACGTGGTGATGCGCGGGCTGCGGGCGCTGGACGAGCCGCTGCGCATCCGGATGTGCCGGGCGCTGCTGCGGCAGTCGATGACGACGACGGAGCTGGCCACCCAGTTCGAGATGACGCCGCCGCAGATGTCGCGGCATCTGCGCAAGCTGCGGGAGGCCGGAATGGTGCACACCCACCGGGAGGGGGCGCGGGTGCACTACCAGCTGGACGAGGCGGCGGTGCGCAATCTCGGCGTCGACCTGCTCTCCGCGCTGCACCGCTGAGAGAGCACGCACGGAAGCACCGGCAGTATCGGCGGAGGTATTGACGCTCAGGCGGCAATCATCTTGAGCGTGCGCCGACCGTTGCGGATCGTGGCGGCACCCGCGACGGCAGAAGGAAGCGATACGTGACCACCCCCCGCGTCAAGACCACCAAGGCGTTCTACCGCACCGGCTCCACCACCTGGTTCGCCTCCCGGCACGACCAGCGGTTCTCGTACGGCCTGCACATCCCGTCCGTCCACGAGACCACCGGCACCCCGCTGCCGCTCATGGTGATCCAGCACGGCACCGGGCGCACCGCGTCCCAGTACCG
Source organism: Streptomyces sp. 5-10 (assembly GCF_014712245.1). Classification (NCBI taxonomy): domain Bacteria; kingdom Bacillati; phylum Actinomycetota; class Actinomycetes; order Kitasatosporales; family Streptomycetaceae; genus Streptomyces; species Streptomyces sp. 5-10. Next base: position 458,472 of record NZ_JACVYG010000002.1, on the reverse strand, counting down.
GGACGCGATGGCCGAGTTCTCCGAGCGGCACGGCTGTGTCGTGCTCACCCCGATGTTCCCGGCGGGCATCGACGACCCGGAGGACCTGCACAACTTCAAGTTCATCGAGTACCGCGGCATCCGCTACGACGAGCAGCTGCTCGCGATCGTGGCCGAGGCGGGGGAGCGGTTCCACATCGACACCGAGCGCTTTCTGCTCCAGGGCTTCTCGGGCGGCGGGCAGTTCGCGCACCGCTTCCTGTATCTGCACCCCGACCGGCTGAGCGGAGTGTCCATCGGCGCGCCCGGCCGGGTCACGCTGATCGACCCGGACCGCGAGTGGTGGCTGGGCACGAAGGGGTTCGAGCAGCGCTTCGGGGCCCCGCTGCGGCTGGAGGACATCCGTAAGGTGCCGGTGCACATGGTGGTCGGGGCGGAGGACACCGAGACCTGGGAGATCAACAACCCCGGTGACTCCAACTGGATGGACGGCGCCGACGCCGTCGGGCGCACCCGCGTGGAGCGCATCACCGCGCTGCGGGACAACTACACCGAGCTGGGCATCGACGTCACCCTCGACATCGTGCCCGGCGTCGGGCACCAGGGGATGGGGGTGCTGGACGCGGTCCGGCGCTTCGCGGAGCGGGTCCTTCCGCGCGTCGTCTGAGCCCTGTGGGCCCGATAGGCCACAGAACACGGCCGTGCCCCCGGGCGGCGACACATCGGTCGCCACCCGGGGGCACGGGGAATCAGAATCGGCGCAGCGCGTTCCTACGGGGTCGCCCGCTCCTTCGGGGCGGGGTCCGAGGAGGCGGCCGGGGCGGCGCCGCGGCCGGCGGTGAGGCGGTCCCGGACCAGGGCGAGGGCCACCACGAGCACGGCCACCAGCGCGGAGAGGATCACCTGCTCGCGCCCGTCCTTGTCGGTGAGCATGTAGACCAGGACGAACGAGATCATCGCGATCGTCGCCCAGGTCAGGTACGGGAAGAGCCACATCCGGACGATCAGCTTCTCGGGGTTCTCGCGCAGGATCATCCCGCGCATCCGCAGCTGGCTGAAACAGATCACCAGCCATACGAAGAGCGCGACCGCGCCCGAGGAGTTCAGCAGGAAGGTGAAGACGGTGTCCGGCCACTGGTAGTTGAACCACACCGCGACGAAGCCGAAGATGACCGAGCCGAGGATCGCGGCCTGCGGCACGCCGCGGGCGTTGGTGCGGGCGAAGGCGGCCGGGGCGTCGCCGCGCTGGCCGAGCGAGAAGGCCATGCGGGAGGCGGTGTAGAGGCCGGAGTTCAGACACGAGAGCACGGCGGTCAGCACGATCACGTTCATGATGTCGCCGGCGTGCGGTATGCCGATCGAGTCGAGCGCCGCGACATAGCTGCCCTTGTCGGCGATCGCCTTGGCGTCCCAGGGCAGCAGGGTGACCACGACGAAGATCGAGCCCAGGTAGAAGACCGCGATACGCCAGATCACGCTGTTGGTGGCCTTGGTGACCGCCCGCTGCGGGTCCTCGGACTCACCGGCCGCGAGGGTGACGATCTCGCTGCCCATGAAGGAGAAGACCACCAGCAGCACACCGGTGAGGATGGCGCCCGGCCCGTTCGGCAGGAAGCCGCCGTGGTCGGTGAGGTGGGCCAGGCCCGCGCCCTCGTTGTCCGAATGCGGCAGCAGCCCGAACACCGCGAGCCCGCCGATCACGATGAACGCGGCGATCGCCACGACCTTGATCCCGGCGAACCAGAACTCGAACTCACCGTAGGAGCCGACCGAGACCAGGTTGGTCGCGGTCAGCACCACCATCACGATCAGCGCCCAGCCCCACTGCGGGACGGCCGGCCACCAGCCCTCCAGGATCTTGGCGCCGGCGGTGGCCTCGACCGCCAGCACCACGACCCAGAAGAACCAGTACAGCCAGCCGATGGAGAAACCGGCCCAGCGGCCGAGCGCCCGGTCGGCGTAGGCGGAGAAGGAGCCGGAGGTGGGATTGGCGGCGGACATCTCGCCGAGCATCCGCATGACGAAGACGACCATGAGGCCGACCAGCGCGTACGAGATGAGAATGCCGGGTCCGGCCTTGGCGATACCCGCACTGGAGCCGACGAAGAGGCCGGCGCCGATCACGCCGCCGATCGCGATCATCGAAAGATGGCGGTTCTTGAGTCCCGCCTTGAGGCCGTCGGGCGATCCCGGGTCGCCGGGGGCCCGCTGCTGCTCCGGCGTGGTCGCAGGTTGTGCGCTCATGTGCTCGATTCCTTTGCTCTCGCGTTACGAGCGACGCCAGTGAATCTCAGGAGGTCAGCCAGTTGAACCTTTGAATCCAGATTGTTACTTGAGGTTTTCATGAGGTTCTTTGGCATTACAGAGATTTATGCGATGCCTACCCTGGGCGGCGAGGGTCACACGGCCATGAAACACTCGGTGCATGCGCGTGTACCTCGGCTCCGACCATGCCGGTTTCGAACTCAAGAACCACCTCGTGGAGTGGCTCAAGACGGCCGGCCATGAGGCCGTCGACTGCGGCCCGCACATCTACGACGCCCAGGACGACTACCCGCCGTTCTGCCTGCGTGCCGCGGAGCGGACCGCCGCCGACCCGGAGAGCCTCGGCATCGTCATCGGCGGATCCGGCAATGGTGAGCAGATCGCGGCGAACAAGGTCAAGGGGGTGCGCGCGGCACTGGCCTGGAGCGAGGAGACCGCGGCCCTCGGCCGTGAGCACAACAACGCCAATGTCATCAGCGTCGGCGCCCGGATGCACACCCAGGACGAGGCCACCAAGTTTGTCGAGATTTTCCTGAACACCCCGTACTCGGGCGAGGAGCGGCACACCCGCCGTATCGAGATGCTCACCGGTTACGAGACCACCGGCGAGCTGCCGCCCATCCCGGCCCACCACCCGCAAGGCGACTGATGCCCGAAGGGCACACCATCCACCGGCTGGCCGCCGACCACCTCGAGACCTTCGGCGGCCGGCCCGTCCGGGCCACCAGCCCGCAGGGGAAGTTCGCCGACGGCGCCGGGCTGATCGACGGCCAGCCGCTGCGCCACGCCGAGGCGCACGGCAAGCACCTCTTCCTGGACTTCGCGGCCACCGGCTGGGTCCATGTCCACCTGGGACTCTTCGGTACGTACGCCTTCGGCCCGGCCCCCGCCCCGCCGCCCACCGACACCGTCCGGCTGCGGCTGGCGAACGCCGAGGGGTACGCGGATCTGCGCGGCCCGACCGCCTGTGCGCTGATCACCGACGGGGAGAAGCAGGCGATCCACGACCGGCTGGGCCCCGATCCGCTGCGCCCGGCGGACGACGGCGAGCGGGCCTGGGCCCGGATCTCCCGCAGCCGGGTCAGCGTGGCCGCGCTGCTCCTGGACCAGAAGGTGATCGCCGGGGTCGGGAACGTCTACCGCGCCGAGGTGCTCTTCCGGCACGGGATCGACCCCTACCGGCCCGGCCGTGCGCTGACCCGCGCCGCATGGGACGCCATATGGGCCGACCTGGTGGCGCTGATGCGCGAGGGGGTGCGGAACAACCGGATCGATACGGTCCGCCCCGAGCACACCCCCGAGGCGATGGGCCGCCCGCCGCGCGTGGACGACCACGGCGGCGAGGTCTATGTCTACCGGCGCGCCGGGCAGCCCTGCCACATCTGTGGTGGCGAGATCCGCACCGCCGATCTCGCCGCCCGCAATCTCTTCTGGTGCCCTGACTGCCAGCGGCCGTAAGGCGCCGACGGTCGTAAGGCGCCGACGGCCTTACGGTGGCGGCGGCCTTACGGTGGCGGCGGCCTTACGGTGGCGGCGGCCTTACGGTGCCGACGGCCTTACGGTGGCGGCGCCCACAAGATGGCCGCCTCAAGGCGGCCACCGGGCCTCTCATGGTCCCCTTGACGGCGCCGCCCGCCGCCCCGAAGCCGTCAGAAGGCGTGGGGCAGCCACGGGGCGACCGGGGACGCGAACGCGGTCGCGGCCTCCGTAAGGGCGCCCTGACGGGCCTCCTGGACGCGCCCCGCACCCGCCAGCGCGGTCAGCGAGACCCCGCCGAGATACGCCGCCCCCAGGTCCCGCGCGCCCAGCCGGAGATCGGGAGCGTCGTCCGTGCGCTCGCAGGAGGCGCCCTTGGCGTCGCCGCTCAGCCGCCAGCGCCCCTCGTTCCAGGGGCAGAAGGGGTCCGTGACCTCCAGGACGGTCTCCACGGGCGTGCTGTACGTCCGCGCCTCGAGCGCGGCCCCCACGTCCACCAGGCGGACGAACAACGAGTCGCGCAGCCTTACGGCGCACCGCCGGATGTCCGAGACCAGGAGCTGCCAGGGATCGTCGACCGGGCGGGGGCCGGTCCGGATCACCGAGGTCAGGTCGAGGTCGAAGAGGAAGCGCCAGAGCGCCGCGTAGGACGCCGGATCCAGGGCCTCCAGGTCGCGCAGGACGACCGTGCCCTTCGGCCCGGCCAGGTCCCAGTCGGGCTTGACCGCGAACCGCACATAGCCGCTGACCTCGCCGCCCGACTCGGCCAGCACACAGCGCAGCGGGGACGCCCCCTCGCGGTCGCCCGGCGGGTCCAGCAGCGGCACCCGCTCCCAGCCGGGGATCCGCTCCAGCATGCCCGGGCGGGTGGGTACCCGCCGGGCGTAGACGGCCTCGCACGCCTCGACGGCGGACTCCAGGGGCACGGCGCGCAGCCGCACGTCGTCGGTGCCTTCGGGGACGGTCAGCCGCACCCGGGTGGTGTCGATCTCGGCGTAGGCGGTCTGGGTGGCCGCGCCGTAGCCGAACCGTCCGTAGATGTCCGGTTCCGACGCGGTCAGAACGGCCAGCGGCTCATCGCCCGCCGCGCGGATGTCGTCCAACTGCCGCCGCATCATGGCCCGGAGCACCCCGCGCCGCCGGTGCGTGGCCTGCACGCTCACCATCGTGACCCCGGCCGCCGGTACGATCCCGCCGCCCGGGACCGACAGCCGGAAGCTGCTGAGCGACGCCGTGCCCACGATGTCGGCGCCGTCCCAGGCGCCGATCGAGCGCTCGCATTCGGTCAACTCCCGCCAGAGCGTGGATTCCTCCGGCGCTTCGGGAACTCCTCCGAAGGCGAGTACCAGTTTTCCGTACCAATCATCCCAAATCGATGGGTCGAGCACGCGCAGCTCAGTCCTCATATTCCCATCCCTAGCAGCCGTTTCCCGTACACGCGAACGAATTTCGCTTACGATTGCCCCCCTGGCTGGGTGGTTCAACGCGCCACGAATCGACGCGCGTCCGAACGGGTGGGTAGGGTCCCGATGCAATGACTGGCGGCGTGGACACTCCGTGGGCCCGGATGCGCAGAGCTCTGCACCGGGCTCGCACAGGCGTGCGCAAAGCCGGAGTGGACTACTTCCGCGGTGAGGGCTCCGACCGGCTCGCCCTGACCGCCCTGCTCCTCGGCGTCCCCGCCATCGCCGGAGGCACCATCGCCCAGCCCGACTGGTGCTCCCCGTCCGCCCTCGTCCTGCCCATCGTCGCGGGCGGGCTGCTGCTGCGCCCCGCCAGCCTGCTCGCCCTGTACGCGGCGGCCGCCACGGCCCTGATCGTGGAGTCCGCCGTGCTCGGCCCGTACACCGAGGAGGACGCCTCCTCCCGGGTCACCCCCGGCACCATCCTGGTCGTCGCCGCCGTCGGCTTCTTCGGCCTGCTGATCGCCCAGTTCCGCAGCCGCGTCGGGGTGCCCTGGCGGCGCGGCGGCACCATGCTCTTCGACCTGCGCGAGCGCATCCGCGTCCAGAGCAAGCTGCCCGGCCTGCCGCGCGGCTGGCACCGCGAGATGGCGCTGCGCCCGGCCGGTGGGCAGTCCTTCTCCGGCGACTTCGTGGTGGCCGCCCGCACCGGCGGCGGCCGCATCCTCGAGGTCGTCCTCACCGACGTCTCCGGCAAGGGCATGGACGCCGCCTCGCGCGCCCTGCTGCTCTCCGGCGCCTTCGGCGGCCTCCTCGGCTCCCTGCCACCGCACGGCTTCCTCCCGGCCGCCAACGGCTATCTCCTGCGCCAGGACTGGGACGAGGGCTTCGCGACCTCCATCCATCTCGTCCTCGACCTCGACAGCGGCGACTTCGAGCTCTTCTCCGCCGGGCATCTGCCCGCGCTCCAGCTGAGCGCGGGCACCGGCAAGTGGGAGGAGAAGTCCGCGGACGGCCCGCTGCTGGGCGTCTACGACGGCGCCCAATTCGACCCGACCAAGGGCACGCTGCGGCCCGGCGACGTCCTGATGCTCTTCACCGACGGCCTCGTGGAGACCGCCGACCGGGACATCAGCGAGGGCATCGACCGCCTCACCGGCGAGGCGGACCGCTACGTCGGCTCCGGCTTCCACGGCGCGGCCTGGCACCTGATCGAGACGGTCGCCAAGGACGTCAACGACGACCGCGCCCTGCTGCTGATCTGCCGCCAGTAGGGGTGGCTCGCGGCCGCCGGTAGAGGCGCCTCGCGGCCACCGGTAGGGCGCCTCGCGGCCACCGGTAGGGGTGCCTCTCCGCAGTCAGCACGGCCGCCTTACGGCCGCGCCGGACTGCCCCGCGGCGCCTTACGGTCCGATCGGCCCGCCCGGCGGGGGTTAGCCCCACCCCGGATACGCCGGTGGCCGTCATGGCTGCGGAGGGGACGTGATCCGTACGTTCGAGGGGAATCGGGCGAACTCCTCGGAAGGGTCACCACCATGGGGCTGCGCAGGCGGCGACAGACAGCGGCGGCACCGGCCCCGCACCACGCCCATGCCATCGAACTCCACGGCGTCCAGCGCCGCTACGGCCGGGGCCGCACCGCCGTCCACGCCCTGCGCGGTATCGACCTGGCCCTTCCGCACGGCAGCTTCACCGCCGTCATGGGCCCCTCCGGCTGCGGCAAATCGACATTCCTGCAGTGCGCCGCCGGGCTCGACCGGCCGACCGCCGGGACCGTCAAACTCGGTGGCACCGAAATCACCGGAATGAGTGAGAACACGCTCACCGCATTGCGCCGCGCCCGCCTCGGGTTCGTCTTCCAGTCCTTCAACCTCCTCCCCTCCCTGACGGTCGAGCAGAACGTGCTGCTCCCGATGCGGCTCGCGGGCGCCCGCCCCGACCGCCACCGGGCCCATGAGGTGCTCGCCCAGGTCGGGCTGGGGGACCAGGCCAGGCGGCGGCCCGGTGAGCTCTCCGGCGGCCAGCAACAGCGCGTGGCCATCGCCCGAGCCCTCGTCACCCGCCCCGACGTGGTCTTCGCCGACGAGCCGACCGGCGCCCTGGACACCAACACCGCCGCAGAGGTGCTCACCCTCCTGCGGGAGGCTGTGGACGCGCTGGGTGCGACCGTCGTGATGGTCACCCACGACCCCGTCGCCGCGAGCTACGCCGACCGTGTGCTGTTCCTCGCCGACGGCGCGATCGCCGACCGGCTCCTCCGCTCGCCCGCACACGAGATCGCCGAGCGGATGACCCGCCTCACCGCCCGCACTCCGGCCCTCGCGGGCGCCCGGGCCGAGGAGAGGGCCCGATGAGGCCGCTCACCAACGGGCTGGCCCGCGCCGCCGTCCGTTTCAAGCCGTCCGCCTTCGCGGGCACCTTCGTCGCCCTGGCCATGGCCGCGGCGATCGTGTCCGCGTGCGGCATCCTGCTGGAGACCGGGCTGCGGGCCTCCGTACCGCCGCAGCGCTACGCGGGCGCCCCGGTCGTGATCGCCGCCGACCAGCGGGTGCACTACGTCATCGGCCACGGCGACGGGCGCTCGGAGGAGTCCGAGCAGGTCCCCGACCGGGCCCGGCTCGACGCCTCCCTGGTGGCCACCGCCGCCCGCACCCCCGGAGCCGCGGCCGCGGCCCCGGACGTGACCTTCCCGCTGCGCACCGCCCATGGGGCGCTCACCGGCCACGGCTGGGGCGCGGCCCCCTTCACGGGGGTGGCGCTCGCCTCTGGGGCGGCGCCTCGCGAGGGCGAGGCCGTGCTCAGCCCCGGGGCCGCCCGTGCGGCGGGCACCGGCCTCGGCGGCCGGATCACGGTGACCGCGCCGGACGGCCGCCACACCTTCCGGGTCTCCGGTGTGACCCGTAAGGCGGGCGGCGCCGACGGTGACGGCCTTACGGTGTGGTTCACCGACCGCCGGGCCCGTGCGCTGAGCGGTCACCCCGCCACCGTGGACGCCGTCCTCGTCCGCCCCCTCCCCGGCACCAGCCCCGGCCGGCTGGCCGCACGCCTGGAGCGGACCGTGAAGGGCGCGGCGCACTCCCCTCGTGTGCACACCGGCGGCGGGCGCGGCGCCATCGAGGAGCCCTCGCTCGCGAACGCCAAGGAGACGCTCATCGGGCTCGGCGGCTCCTTCGGCGGCATCGCGACCGCCGTCGCCGTCTTCACCACCGCGGGCACCGTCGCCCTCTCCGTGGGCCAGCGCGGCCGCGAGGTGGCCCTGCTGCGGGCGATCGGCGCCACCCCGCGCCAGATCCGCCGCTCGGTCGCGGCCGAGGCGCTGCTGGTCGCCCCGCTCGCGGGCGCGGTCGGCCTGCTGCCCGGATGGGCGCTCGCCCGCTGGTGGTTCGGGCAGCTCAAGGAGAAGGGCGCCATCCCGGGGCCCGTGGAGCTCGCCATCTCCTGGATCCCGCTGCTCGTCGCGGTCGGCGCGGGCCTCCTCACCTCGCTCCTGGCGGGCCTGATGGCCGCCCGCCGCCCGGCGCGGGTCCCGCCGGGCCGGGCGCTCGGCGAGGCGGCCGTGGAGCGGCTGCGGCCCGGTGTGATCCGTACGGTCCTCGGCGTCGCGGCCCTGGCCGGCGGCTGCCTCATGACCGGCGTCGCCGCATCCGCCTCCGGCGACGACGCGGCCAACGCCGCCCTCGGGGTCGTGATGCTCTTCATGCTCGCCGTGGCCCTGCTCGGCCCGGTCATCGCCCGCCTGTGCGCCTGGCTGATCGGCCTGCCGCTGCGCGCCGGACCGGCGCCGGCCCACCTGGCCGAGGCCAACAGCCGGGCCAACGCCCGCCGCCTGGCCTCGGCGATCACCCCGATCGTGCTGGCCATGGCCTTCGCCTCGACCCTGGTCTTCATGCACACCAGCGAGGACCACACGGGCGCCCGCCAGCGGCGGGCGGGCATCGTCGCCGACCAGGTGATCTCCGCCCCGGAGGGGCTGCCGTCCGGCGCGGCGGCCCGCGCCGCTTCCGTACAGGGCGTGGCCGCGTCCGTGGGGCTGCTGCGCACCGGAGTGCTGGTCCCGGTGGGCTCGGGCGACGGCCGCTGGCTGCGGACCGCGTCGGCGCAGGGCGTCACCGGGAGCGGCCGCGACCTGGCGGCCGTACAGGACCTGGACGTCCGTAAGGGGCGCCTGGACGCCCTGGGGCCGGGCCGGGTGGCCGTGGACGGGCTGCTGGCGAAGGCGGCCCATGCCCGGGTCGGCCACCGGCTCGCCCTGCACCTCCCGGACGGTACGACGATCTCGCCCACCGTGGTCGCGATCTACGGGCGCGGGCTGGGGATCGCCGAGCTCACCCTCCCCCGTGCGGCGCTGTCCGGCCATGTGACGTCGTCGTTCGACAGCGATGTGCTGGTGCGGGACGCCGAAGGCGCCGACCGTAAGGCCGTCGCCGCGGCGCTCGGCCGGCGGCTCGGCGAGGACGTCACCGACCGGGACGGCTACGCGGCGGCCCAGGACGAGGAGCGGAAGCTGAACGCCTGGGCCAACACCGTCATGGCGGGCGTCCTCGGCGGCTTCGCGGCCGTCGCCGCCGTCAACACCCTGGTGATGACCGTGCTGGACCGCCGCCGCGAGCTGGGCATGCTGCGGCTGATCGGCACCACCCGGCGGCAGGTGCTCGGGATGGTGCGCTGGGAGGCCCTGCTGGTGGCCACGGCGGGCATCGGCCTGGGCTCGGCGATCGCCCTGGCCACGCTCGTGCCGATGATGCGCGGCCTGACCGGCGAGGACCCGTACGTCCCGCCGCTGACCTACGCGGGGTTCGCGGGCACCGCCGTGGCGCTGGGCCTGGCGGCGACGGCGCTCCCGGCCCGTGCGGCGCTGCGTCGCACGACGCCGAAGCCGTGAACCTCGGAAGAGCCGAGAAAGGGCTGGCCCGTGGGACCCACGGGCCGGCCCTTCGCGTCGTGGCGGCCGTTGGCGCGCTAGGCCGCCGTCGTACGGCTGCGGGCTTGTTCGGCCGGGTCCTTACGGAAGGCCCAGGCCATCTTCGGCTCCATGGCGAAGCGGAAGGCGCGCTGGACAGGAGGCGTGCACAGCACGGTGACCACGGTGGCGGCGATGACCGTGACCGCGATCTCCCCCAGCGGCTTGTGCAGCCACTCGTACTCGTCGAACCAGCCCCAGAACCGGGAGCCCTTGGCCAGGAAGCCGTGCAGCAGATAGCCGTACAGCGTCCCGGCGCCCAGCACCGTGAACCACATGTGGCGCCGCGGCACCCAGGCGAAGAAGCAGCTGACGAGCACGACCGAGCAGCCGAAGAGGGCGAGCGTCATCACCGGGCCGGTCCACGGCGGCGCCCCCAGCTCCTGGACGCTGTCGCGGTGGTAGAACCACGCCGAGCTCATCCGCGGCGCCGCCCAGTAGGCGAACACGAGGGCACACGCGAAGATCGGCACCGACGCGATCCGCACCGAGCGGCGGCGGATCATCTGGAAGTGCTCGGGCTTCATGCACAGGCCGAGGACGAAGAACGGCAGGAACTGCAGCAGCCGCTGCATGTCCAGGTCGTCGCCGATGTCGGGCGAGACCGCCGCGAGCGTGGCGACGGCGAGCGCGAGCGGGATCGGCCAGCGCACCAGCTTCCAGATCGGAGTGGTCAGCCGCCATGCGAACAGCGCGATCAGGAACCAGGTGAGGTACCAGGGGTCCAGCAGGCTGAAGTCGTACGTCGGGTCGTCGTCCGCCCAGCGCTTGAACAGCGTGTACGTGACCTCGAAGATCACATAGGGCACCGCGATGCCGGTGATCAGCCGCTTGAGCCGGTCCGGCCGCATGTCGAAGCTGCGCGAGAAGTAGCCGGAGATCAGGATGAAGGCCGGCATGTGGAAGGTGTACACGACCATGTACAGCGCTTCCGCGGTGCGGCTGCTGTCGGTGAGCGGCTCCCAGGAGTGGCCCATCGCGACCAGCACGATCGCGAGGTACTTCGCGTTGTCGAAGAACGCGTCCCGCTGTTTGGGCTTCTGCCCGGCGGGGGAGGCGGCCAGCGGGGTGGTCGCCTGCTGCCCTGGTTCTTCGGCCCGCGGCGAGGGGGGAGTGGGCGCCGCCTCCTGGGGGAGCGGGGTCCGCTGATAACCGTGCGGGCGCAGGGAGTTGGTCACAGGCCCTCCCACCAGGAACTGGGGGAGAGCACCCTCGACCTCACTGCGCGTGGGGGAGTCGTGGCAGCGTGAAACATCTGAGGCACGATAGCGCCGAAACCTGTATTGCGTAAAACCTCGTTCAGTTTGCTTTCCGTTCATCGTCTTCGTATCGCGGCCGATAGTCGATCCCGGTAAGTCGGCCGGGGAGTCGACAAAGCGATGCGATCATTCGATATCCGGGCGTGGGCTGTCCGTTCTGACGGCTTTCATCCCGCTTAATTGGGGCATATGCCCCGCAGGGGGCTCTGGTGGAATGTCTGATTCATTGATGTTTTGTCACCCTGCCGAGTGACCGCCGAGTGAATTCCGAATTCCTGCCCGGGATCGTCCGGGGTGATCGGAATTCACCGGTCGGGCGGCTCGCCGAGTTGTGGGGAGCGTCACCCGCGCCCCTTTGAATGAACGGTTACCGGCCGGGTACCGAGGGGGTGGGTGTCGTGTGCACATGTGACCGTTTATCGCTCCACCCCACTGCTGACCGGGGGGAGTTGATGGCACGATGGTGACTGCGGGGGTGTGCGGGGTCGCGTGCTTCCGGGGCCTGTGAGACGTGTGCGACCGAGGGTGGGATGTTGTGGCCATTTCCCTGTCATTGGTGCTGCTGGTGGGCATCATCCTGGTGTTCATGATCCGCAATGGCCGGGTCAAGTGGGGTCCGGCCCTGGTCGCGATCCTCTTCGGGTTCCTGCTCGCCTCGTCCAACGTCGCGCCGGACATCCAGAAGTTCCTCGACTCGGCCGCCGAGGCCATCGCCGACATCAACCCCTGATCGCCAACCCCTGGCATCGACTCCCGAGGCATCCGCCCCCGCGTCCACGCGTCCCGGAGGGCGGGTGCCGGGGACGCGCGAGTGTGCGCAAAAGCGAACGGCCCGGTCCGGGGAACTCCCCGGGCCGGGCCGAAAGCCGTGGAGCGGGCGACGGGAATCGAACCCGCGTAGCCAGTTTGGAAGACTGGGGCTCTACCATTGAGCTACGCCCGCACACGCCGCGTACACGGATGCACCGGTCTCCCGGACACCTCCGCCCAGGCATGATCGCCCGGATCGCGGCACGGCATGCATCGTAGCGGTTCTCGACCGTTCCCCGCACACCCTTGCCCACCAGTCGAATAACCGGCAGCCGGGGCGTCCGCGGGCATGTACCCTACGTGTCGCACCGACGGGGTGTGGCGCAGCTTGGTAGCGCGTCCGCTTTGGGAGCGGAAGGTCGTCGGTTCGAATCCGGCCACCCCGACCATCCACAGGCTTCAAGATCGCATTGTGGGGCCCGTCATGCTTGCGGTTACTATGCAAGCTGCGTGTCTGTGTCTTTTAACCGGACGCGAATCCGCTGCGACGCGACAGCGCACCGCAGCTGAACACCACACGTCAGCCCCCAAGGAGACCGAACCGTGAAGAGCGCCGTGGAGAACCTGAACCCGACCCGGGTTCGGCTCACTGTCGAGGTGCCCTTCGAGGAGCTCAAGCCCAGCCTCGACGCGGCGTACAAGAAGATCAACCAGCAGGTCACGGTGCCTGGGTTCCGCAAGGGCAAGATCCCGGCCCGCATCATCGACCAGCGGTTCGGTCGTGGCGCCGTGCTCGAGGAGGCCGTCAACGAGGCGCTCCCGAAGTTCTACACCGACGCGGTCAACGAGGGTGAGCTGAACCCGCTCGGCCAGCCCGAGGTCGACATCACCGAGCTCAAGGACAACGAGCTGCTGACCTTCACCGCCGAGGTGGACATCCGCCCGGCGATCGAGATCCCGGACTACTCCGGCATCGAGGTCACCGTCGACTCCGTCGAGGTCTCGGACGAGGACATCGACAAGTCCGTCGAGCAGCTGCGGGAGCGCTTCGCCACCACCAGCCCGGTGGACCGCCCCGCCGCCGAGGGCGACATCGTCGTGATCGACCTCGAGGCCAAGGTCGACGGCGAGGTCCTGGAGGACGGCGTCGCCACCGGCGTCACCTACACCATCGGTTCGGGTGAGCTGCTGGACGGCATCGACGAGGCCGTGACCGGCCTGGAGGCGGGTGGCGAGGCCACCTTCACCTCCGAGCTCAAGGGCGGCTCCGCCCAGGGCAAGGAGGCCGAGGTCTCGGTCAAGGTCTCCGAGGTCAAGGCCCGTGAGCTGCCCGAGCTCGACGACGACTTCGCCCAGCTGGCCAGCGAGTTCGACACCCTCGAGGAGCTGCGCGGCGACAGCCGTAAGCGCCTGGAGCGGTCGAAGAAGTTCGAGCAGGCCACCCAGGCCCAGGAGAAGGTACTGGACGCCCTGCTGGAGCTGGTCGAGGTGCCGATCCCGGAGAAGCTCCTCCAGGACGAGATCAACACCCGTAAGCACAACCTCGAGCACCACCAGCTCGGCCAGATGGGCCTCAACCTCGAGTCTTACCTGCAGATGCAGGACAAGACCGCCGAGGAGTTCGACGCCGAGCTCAAGGAGCAGGCCGAGAAGGGCATCCGGACCCAGTTCGTCCTCGACGAGCTGGTCAACAAGGAGCAGCTGTCCGTCGGCCAGGAGGAGCTCACCGAGCACCTCATGCGCCGTGCGCAGTCCTCCGGCATGAGCCCGGACCAGTTCGCCCAGGCCGTCGTCGAGGGCGGCCAGGTGCCGATGCTCGTCGGCGAGGTCGCCCGCGGCAAGGCGCTGGCCGTGGTGGTCGAGGCCGCCAAGGTCGTCGACGACAAGGGCGAGACCGTGGACCTGGACGACGAGGAGGACGAGACCGGCGAGACGGTCGAGGCCACCTCCGAGACCGCCGAGGAGCCCGCCGCGGCCGAGGCGGAGGCCGCCGAGGCGCCCGCGGAGTCCGGGGAGAAGCAGGACAAGGCCGAGAGCTGATCCCGGTCCGCTCCACAGCCCGTACGAACGGGCCCGAACGTCTGCGCGCGTCCGGGCCCGTTCGTGTTCCGCGACGCCGGTCCGGCGCCGGAACATGCGCTCAGAGCGAACAGTTCCTGATGCGGGATGGCGCCCGCCGACCAGCGCGTTAGGGTCCGTAGATACGAGGGCAGGGGAGTCTCGCGAGCCCGCCGGGGCCACACCGGCGGCCAGGTCCCCACACCCCAGAAGAAGACGCTGAGACGGCCAGTCAGCCGTCAGAGACGAGCAGGTGGATACGTGACGAATACGATGCCTTCCGCCGCCGGCGAGCCGACCGTCGGTGGCCTCGGCGACCAGGTCTACAACCGGCTGCTCGGCGAGCGGATCATCTTCCTCGGCCAGCCGGTCGACGACGACATCGCCAACAAGATCACGGCTCAGCTGCTCCTGCTCGCCGCCGATCCCGAAAAGGACATTTACCTCTACATCAACTCCCCGGGCGGCTCGATCTCGGCCGGCATGGCGATCTACGACACCATGCAGTACATCCAGAACGACGTGGTCACCATCGCCATGGGCCTCGCCGCCTCGATGGGCCAGTTCCTGCTGAGCGCGGGCACCCCGGGCAAGCGCTTCGCGCTGCCCAACGCCGAGATCCTGATCCACCAGCCCTCCGCGGGTCTGGCGGGTTCCGCCTCGGACATCAAGATTCACGCCGAGCGGCTGCTGCACACCAAGAAGCGCATGGCCGAGCTGACCGCCTTCCACACCGGTCAGACGGTTGAGCAGATCGTCCGTGACTCCGACCGCGACCGCTGGTTCTCCGCCGATGAGGCCAAGGAGTACGGCCTGGTCGACGACGTCATGACGTCCGCCTCCAGCGTTCCGGGCGGGGGCGGCACCGGGGCCTGAGGCCCGCCGTCCCGTAGCCGACCTCCAGCCCTCAGATCGCCACAGGATGGTGAAGACCCAGATGAGCAACTTCCCCGGCAGCGGCCTGTACACCGGCCCGATGGCCGAATCCCGCTATGTCGTTCCGCGTTTCGTCGAGCGCACCTCCCAGGGCATCCGCGAGTACGACCCGTACGCCAAGCTCTTCGAAGAGCGCGTGATCTTCCTGGGCGTCCAGATCGACGACGCCTCGGCCAACGACGTCATGGCGCAGCTGCTGTGCCTGGAGTCGATGGACCCGGATCGTGATATTTCGGTCTACATCAACTCTCCCGGCGGCTCGTTCACCGCGCTGACCGCCATTTACGACACGATGCAGTTCGTCAAGCCCGACATCCAGACGGTGTGCATGGGCCAGGCGGCGTCCGCCGCGGCCGTGCTGCTCGCCGCCGGAACGCCGGGCAAGCGGATGGCCCTGCCCAATGCCCGGGTGCTGATCCACCAGCCGTACAGTGAGACCGGGCGCGGTCAGGTCTCCGACCTGGAGATCGCGGCCAACGAGATTCTGCGGATGCGCTCGCAGCTCGAGGAGATGCTGGCCAAGCACTCCACGACGCCCATCGAGAAGATCCGCGACGACATCGAGCGGGACAAGATCCTCACGGCCGAGGAGTCCCTGTCGTACGGTCTTATCGACCAGATCGTCTCCACTCGTAAGACCTCGGTCGGTCTCGGCTGAATCTTCGGTGGAAACACCCCCCTTGGACCGAGTAGGTCCAAGGGGGGCCCGAACCGGGGGCCCGGCAAGGTACCGTCGTAGAGGGCTGGGGGCCCCGGCCCATGGGAAAGAAGCAGAAAGCGCAGCGCAAGCACCCGGTTCCGCGGAGCAAAGCGGATCCAAGGCGAAGGGGAAGCACCTCGTGGCACGCATCGGTGACGGCGGCGACCTGCTCAAGTGCTCGTTCTGCGGGAAGAGCCAGAAGCAGGTGAAGAAGCTCATCGCGGGCCCGGGTGTGTACATCTGCGATGAATGCATCGATCTCTGCAACGAGATCATCGAGGAGGAGCTCGCCGAGACCTCCGAAGTGCGCTGGGAGGAACTCCCCAAGCCGCGCGAGATCTATGAATTCCTCGAGGGCTATGTGGTCGGCCAGGAGGCCGCCAAGAAGGCCCTCTCGGTCGCCGTCTACAACCACTACAAGCGGGTCCAGGCGGGCGAGAACGGCGGCCACAACCGCGACGACGGCATCGAGTTGGCGAAGTCCAACATCCTGCTGCTCGGCCCCACCGGCTCCGGTAAGACCCTGCTCGCGCAGACCCTCGCCCGGATGCTCAACGTCCCCTTCGCCATCGCCGACGCCACCGCGCTCACCGAGGCGGGTTATGTCGGCGAGGACGTGGAGAACATCCTCCTCAAGCTGATCCAGGCCGCCGACTACGACGTCAAGAAGGCCGAGACGGGCATCATCTACATCGACGAGATCGACAAGGTGGCCCGCAAGAGCGAGAACCCCTCGATCACCCGCGATGTGTCCGGCGAGGGCGTTCAGCAGGCGCTGCTGAAGATCCTGGAAGGGACCACGGCGTCGGTGCCGCCGCAGGGCGGCCGGAAACACCCGCACCAGGAGTTCATCCAGATCGACACCACGAATGTGCTGTTCATCGTGGGCGGAGCCTTCGCCGGTCTGGAGAAGATCATCGAGGCGCGGGCGGGCGCCAAGGGCATCGGATTCGGCGCCACGATCCGCTCCAAGCGCGAGATCGAGGCGAGCGACCAGTTCCAGGAGGTCATGCCCGAGGACCTGGTGAAGTTCGGAATGATCCCGGAATTCATCGGCCGTCTCCCGGTCATCACCTCCGTCCACAACCTCGACCGCGAGGCGCTGCTGCAGATCCTCGTCGAGCCGCGGAACGCCCTGGTGAAGCAGTACCAGCGGCTGTTCGAACTCGACGGGGTTGAGCTGGACTTCGACCGTCCGGCCCTGGAGGCCATCGCCGACCAGGCGATCCTGCGCGGCACCGGGGCCCGGGGCCTGCGCGCGATCATCGAGGAGGTGCTGATGTCGGCGATGTACGAGGTGCCCTCCCGCAAGGACGTGGCCCGCGTCGTCATCACCGAGGACGTCGTGCACTCCAATGTGAACCCCACGCTGGTGCCCCGCACCCGCGGCACCGAGCCGGGCGAGCGACACGAGAAGAGCGCGTAACCGCACCCGCACGCGTAGCCGCCCCGCTGAGAGCGTACGAAGAGGGCCCCGGTCCCCGGGGCCCTCTTCGTGTCGTACGCGCCCTGTGGCCGCTTTACGGGCGGTTCAGGCGGGCTTGCGGGTGTCCTGGTAGATGCCCGCGGTCACCTTGGCGAAGGAGTCCATGTCGGCGTCGGACACCGAGGTGTTCTCCGCGTTCACGTCGAGCACCATCGCCGCGTCCGTCTCCTCCGCCCAGACGCAGGCCGGGGCGTAGATCCGGTCGTAGAGCTTGACCACCTCGCACTCCACCGACGGGCCGTCAGCGCCCTTCGGCTCGAACCGCTTGCGCTTCCGCTCCACCGTGGGGGAGCCGTCGCCGCCCGCGAAGCCCTTGAACATCTCGTCGCGGACCGTGTCCGGGTCGCTGATGTCGCCGTACATACCGGAGAAGGCGAGCCCCGAATTGTCGTCGTCCGACCGCTTGTACTGGGCCAGGACCGAGGTCGCGCCCTCGGGCATGCTGCCCTGCACGCTGGTGCCCTCGTTGTCGAGGTCGTCCGTGCCCTTGTCCAGCGTGTAGGTGCCGTCGTCGAGCGTCTTGGGGGTGACCAGCTTCATCGCCTTCGGGCCGTCGTCGCCGCCGGACAGCACCACGGCGCCGGTGACGATCGCGCCCACCACCACGAGCCCGGCCACCGTCACCGCGATGATCTTGGTGCGGTTGCCGCCCCCGCCGGCCGCGGGCGGCGCGGGGTAGGGAGGCTGGCCGTAGGGACCCGCCTGCTGCGGGTAGCCGTAGCCCTGCGGGGGCTGCGCCTGCGGATAGCCGTACCCGGGCGACTGCGCATACGGGTTCGGCTCCGCGGGCTGCTGCTGCCCACCGCCGTACGGATGGGGCTGGGCGCCCCCGTACGGGCCGGGCCCGCCGCCGTAGGGCCCCGGCGGCGGTGGCTGGTTGTGGCTCATGGCTGTGGGGGTCCCCCTCCGGATCGGCTGTGGCCTGTGAACCGCGCGGCCCGCTCGGCTACTTGATCTCCACGCGCGCGTCGTTGCGGACCTTCGCGGTGATGTCACCGGCCTCGTCGAGCGACATGCTCTTGCCGGACAGCGCCGCGGCCGCGTCGGAGACGACCACGTAGGCCACCGTGCTGTGGTCGCCCCACATGCAGATCGGGATCGAGAAGCCCTTGGTGGGTATGCCGCTGGAGCCGGAGTCCCCGGTCGGGGTGAACTTGGTGTTCTGGCACTTCATCACGGCGTTCTCGAAGCCGCTGGGCGTCACCGTCTCCGGGCTGCCCACGAGTTCGGCCTTCATCCCGCCGCTGGTGGAGGGGTCCTTCTCGGCCTCCTGCGCGATCTTCGAGAAGGCGCCGTCGACGACCGCCTCGGGGTCCTTCACCTCGCCCCAGACGCCGTTGAGCTGGAGCTGCTTGGCGCTCATGCCCTCGCCGGACTTGTACTCCGCGCTCTCGGTCTTGGGGTTGGTGACGCCGAACTTCTCGAAGTCGCCCGCGTCCGAGTCGGTGAGCCCGCCCCCGCCGGAGGAGCTCTTGGTGTAGTCGCCGGCCACCGTCTCGGGGGTGGTGAGCTTGTACCGCTTGCCGTCGTCGGCGACCTTACCGCCGCCACCGCTGTCGTCCCCGCCCTGGACCACCAGGACACCGCCGACGACCGCGGCCACCACGACCACCGCGCCGATCGCGATCGCCAGGCCCTTCTTCTTGCCGCCGCCCTGGCCCGGGCCCGGCTGGTACGGCCCCGGCATGCCCGGCTGGCCGTACGGCTGCTGCTGCTGGGCGTACGGGTTCGGCTGCTGGCCGTAGGGGCCCGGCTGCCCCTGCGGCTGCCCGGGGTAGCCGTAGCCCTGCTGGGGCGGCTGCTGCGGCTGCCCGTAGGGACCCGGCTGGCCCGGCTGCTGCGGCTGTCCGTAGGGACCCGGCTGACCCGGCTGCTGCGGGTAGCCGTAGCCGGGCTGACCGGCCGCTCCACCCTGTCCGTAGGGACCCGGCTGTTGGGGCTGCTGGCCGTAAGGGCCCGGCTGGTTGTAGCTCATCTGTATCCCTCGTTAGAAACGTGCTGTTGTGTTGCTCTGCGCCGGCCGCGGGCTAGCCGTCGATCTCGACGCGCGCGTCCTCGCGCACCTTGGCCGTGATGCCGGCGGCGTCCTCAAGGGACATGCCACCGCCGAGCACCGCGGCCGCCGGATCCGCCATGACTGTGACGCCCAGGGTGTCCTTGTCGCCCCAGACGCACGCGGGGGCCTCCATGGATCCCTGATCCGAGGTGAACTTCATGGACTGGCACTTCAGGACGTCCCCGTCGAAGCCGTCCGGCGAGAACGTCTGGGGGCTGCCCTTGGCCTGCGCGGTGCCGTTGTCCTGCAGCGTCTTGACGATGACCGCCAGCGCGAGGTCCGCGCCCCGCTCCGGGTCGGTCACCTCGCCCCAGACGCCGGTGAACTTCAGCATCTCCTTACCGGAGGTCTGGTAGTCGGCCGCCACCAGATGCGGGTCCTTGACGACCGGCACCTGCTGGAGGTCCTTACGGCCCGCCGCGGACAGGTCGCTGTCGTCCGTGCCCGAGCCCTGGCGCTCGTAGTCCGCGGCCACGGTCTCGGGCGTGGTCAGCTTGTACGGGCCGCCGCTGCCGCCGCCGAACAGCGCGAACGCCCCCGCCCCCAGTGCCGCCACGACCACCACCGCGCCGACCGCGAGCCCCACCTTCCTGCCCTTACCGGCGCCACCGGCCGCCGGCCCCGGGGGCGGCGTCTGGGGCCCGCCGTAGTAGCCCGGGCCCTGCTGGGGCGCGGGGCCCTGCTGGGGCGGCTGCGGCGGCTGACCGTAAGGGTTGGCGGGCTGAGGATGGCCATAGCCGCCGCCGGACCCGCCGTACGGATTCGGCTGCCCGTAGCCGCCCTGCTGGGGCTGCTGTGGATAGCCATA
Source organism: Streptomyces sp. 5-10 (assembly GCF_014712245.1). Lineage (NCBI taxonomy): Bacteria > Bacillati > Actinomycetota > Actinomycetes > Kitasatosporales > Streptomycetaceae > Streptomyces > Streptomyces sp. 5-10. Next base: position 438,336 of record NZ_JACVYG010000002.1, on the reverse strand, counting down.
GCCCGGCTGCGCATACGGATTCGGCACGGGAGGCTGACCGGCGCCGTACGGCCCTGGCTGGCCCCCGTAGGGGCCGGGCTGCGGCGGCGGCTGCTGATGGCTCATGTGCCTCTCCTTATGCGCATGACAGGTTCCAAACATCCTTCCCGACGCCCTCGGGCGCCTTGGCGCCGGGGCCACAACGGGTTCGTAACGGAAGGCCGCGGCCCTTTAGACTGCGGGCGTGACCGAGAACTCTTCGCAGCGCCCCGCGAGCGGGCCGAACAGCCACCCCGAACTGCCGACCCAGTACGCGCCGGCCGATGTAGAGGGGCCGCTGTACGAGCGCTGGGTAGAGCGCGGTTACTTCGAGGCGGACGCGAAGAGCGACAAAGAGCCCTACACCATCGTCATCCCGCCCCCCAATGTGACCGGCTCGCTCCACCTCGGCCATGCCTTCGAGCACACGATCATTGATGCGCTCACCCGGCGCAAGCGAATGCAGGGCTTTGAGACGCTCTGGCAGCCGGGGATGGACCACGCCGGTATCGCCACGCAGAACGTGGTCGAGCGCGAGCTGGCCAAGGAGGGCGTCTCCCGCCACGACCTGGGCCGCGAGGCGTTCGTCGAGCGCGTCTGGCAGTGGAAGCGCGAGTCCGGCGGGCAGATCTCCGGCCAGATGCGGCGCCTGGGCGACGGCGTCGCCTGGAACCGCGAGCGCTTCACCATGGACGAGGGGCTCTCCAAGGCCGTCCAGACGATCTTCAAGCGGCTCTACGAGGACGAGCTGATCTACCGCGCCGAGCGCATCATCAACTGGTGCCCGCGCTGCCTTACGGCCATCTCGGACATCGAGGTGGAGTACGACGACGATGACGGCGAGCTCGTCTCGATCCGGTACGGCGACCTGGAAGAAGGGGCGGCGCGCAGCGCCTCGGCTGAGGGCGGTGGCGGGCGACGGGCGGGCACCACGATTGTCGTCGCGACGACCCGTGCCGAGACGATGCTGGGCGACACCGCGGTCGCCGTCCACCCCGACGACGAGCGCTACCGCCACCTGGTCGGCACCGAGATCGAGCTGCCGCTCACCGGCCGCCGGATCCCGATCGTCGCCGACGAGCACGTCGACCCCGAGTTCGGCACCGGCGCGGTCAAGGTCACCCCGGCCCACGACCCGAACGACTTCGAGATCGGGCAGCGGCACGGCCTGCCGAACCTGACCGTCATGGACGAGCACGCGGTCATCACCGCCCACGGCCCCTTCCAGGGCCTGGACCGGCTGGAGGCGCGCAGCGCCGTCGTCGGCGCCCTGCGCGCCGAGGGCCGCATCGTGGCCGAGAAGCGCCCGTACACCCACTCCGTGGGCCACTGCTCGCGCTGCAAGACCACCATCGAGCCGCGGCTGTCCATGCAGTGGTGGGTCAAGGTCGGCCCGCTGGCCAAGGCCGCGGGCGACGCGGTCCGCGACGGCCGGGTGAAGATCCACCCGGAGGACATGTCGAAGCGCTACTTCGACTGGGTCGACAACCTCCACGACTGGTGCATCTCGCGCCAGCTGTGGTGGGGCCACCGGATCCCGGTCTGGTACGGGCCGAACGGCGAGGTCGTCTGCGTCGGACCGGACGAGGAGCCGCCGAGCGGCGAGGGCTGGCACCAGGACAGCGACGTCCTGGACACCTGGTTCTCCTCCGGCCTGTGGCCGTTCTCCACGCTCGGCTGGCCCGAGCGCACCGACAGCCTCGAGAAGTTCTATCCGAACTCGGTCCTGGTCACCGGCTACGACATCCTCTTCTTCTGGGTCGCCCGGATGATGATGTTCGGCCTGTACGCGATGGACGGCACCCCGCCGTTCCACACCATCGCGCTGCACGGGATGGTCCGTGACCAGTTCGGCAAGAAGATGTCCAAGTCCTTTGGGAACGCGGTCAATCCGCTGGACTGGATGGACACCTATGGATCGGACGCGGTCCGCTTCACCCTGGCCCGGGGCGCCAACCCCGGCGTGGACGTCCCGATCGGCGAGGACTGGGTCCAGGCGTCCCGCAACTTCGCCAACAAGATCTGGAACGCGACCCGCTTCGCGCTGATGAACGGCGCCACGGTCGAGGGCGAACTGCCCGCCCCCGAGCGGCTGTCGGCCACCGACCGCTGGATCCTGTCCCGGCTGAACGCGGTGGTCGCCGAGGTCGACGCGTACTACGAGGACTATCAGTTCGCCAAGCTCTCCGACGTCCTCTACCACTTCGCGTGGGACGAGGTCTTCGACTGGTACGTCGAGCTGTCCAAGACCACCTTCGCCAAGGGCGGCGCGGAGGCCGACGCCGCGCGGCGCGTCCTCGGCGAGGTCCTGGACGTCACGCTGCGGCTGCTGCACCCGGTGGTCCCGTTCGTCACCGAGAAGCTGTGGACCTCGCTGACCGGCCAGGAGTCCGTCGTCATCGCGGACTGGCCGGGCGACAGCGGCTTCCGGGACGAGGCGGCCGAGCGGGAGATCGAGAACCTCCAGCAGGTGGTCACCGAGGTCCGCCGGTTCCGCGCCGACCAGGGCCTCCAGCCCGGTCAGCGGGTCCCGGCCCGGCTGGAACTCTCCGGCACCTCGCTGGCCGCCCACGAGGACGCGATGCGCTCCCTGCTGCGCCTGCAGCCGGCCGGTGAGGACTTCGCGGCCACCGCCTCGCTGCCGGTCGCGGGCGCGACCGTGGCGCTGGACCTGTCCGGCGCCATCGACGTCGAGGCGGAGCGCAAGCGGCTGGCCAAGGACCTCGCCGCGGCCGAGAAGGACAAGGCGCAGACGACCGCGAAGCTGTCCAACGAGGGCTTCCTGGCCAAGGCCCCCGACCATGTCGTGGAGAAGATCCGCACCCGGCAGGCGACCGCCGAGGCCGATATCGCCCGGATCACCGCCCAGTTGGCGGCCCTCCCCAAGGGCTGACCACCGAGGAGCACCGATCGCACCACGGCGCCCCCGCCGGAATCCGCGGATTCCGGCGGGGGCGCTTGTGTGCGAGGTGTGTGCGATGTGCCACAGACGCCCCGGAGAAGCCTCACAGGCGGCCTGGAGAAGGCTCACAGGCGGCCTGGAGAAGGCTCACAGGCGGCCTGGAGAAGCCTCACAGGCGCCCCACAGGCCCCTCACAGCAATGCCCCACCGGGAACCAAACACTGCCTTCGGGGAGTTATCCGGCCGTACGTCCCGGAAGGAGCTCCCCCTCCATGAACAAGCCGCTGAGAAGGGCATCCGTTTTCTCGCTGCTGCTCGTGCTGGCCCTGCTCGCCTGGGTCACCTATGTGCAGTTGGCGAGAGGGGACAGTCTCCGGGAGAACCCGCGCAACGCCCGGGTGGCCATCTCCGAGTACGCCGGGCCGCTGGGCGACATCATCGCCGGCGGCAAGCCGGTCACCGGCTCGGCCGCCACCAAGGGCGACCTGAAGTACAAGCGCACCTACCCGGACGGGAAGCTCTGGGCGCCGATCACCGGCTATGCCTCCCAGTCCTACGGCAGCACCCAGCTGGAGGCCCTGGAGCGGCAGGTGCTCGACGGCTCCGACAGCCGGCTGAAGAACCCGCTCGAGGCGGTGACGCGGGAGCGGTCCAAGCCCGGCGACGTGGTCACCACGATCAACCCGGCCGTGCAGAAGGCCGCCTACGAGGGGCTGGGGAACAAGACCGGCGCGGCCGTGGCGATCGACCCCACCACTGGCGCCGTCCTGGGCCTGGCCAGCACGCCCTCGTACGACCCCGGCACCTTCGCGGGCTCCTCCACGGGGGACCAGAAGGCGTGGACCGCGCTCCAGAAGGACGACAAGCAGCCGATGCTGAACCGCGCGCTGCGCCAGACGTACCCGCCGGGCTCGACCTTCAAGGTGCTGGTCGCCGCAGCGGCGCTGGAGAACGGGCTGTACTCGTCGGTGGACGAGCCGACCAAGAGCCCGGATCCGTACCGGCTGCCGGGCACGGTCACCGATATGCACAACGAGAACAGGTCGGCGCCCTGTGAGAACGCGACGATACGCACCGCCCTGCAGTACTCGTGCAACACGGTCTTCGCGAAGATGGCCGTGGACCTGGGCCAGTCCAAGGTGGCGGCGGAGGCCAAGAAGCTGGGCTTCGACAATGGCGAGCTGGACATCCCGGTACGCGCCGCGAAGAGCACCTACCCGAGCGGGATGGACGACTCGCAGACGGCCCTGACCGGTATGGGGCAGTTCGATGTGACGGCCACTCCGCTGCAGATGGCGATGGTCTCCTCGGCCATCGCGAACGACGGCAAGCTGATGACCCCGTACGAGGTCGACCGCACCACGGACGGCAGCGCGTCCGCCCTGGACCGCCACCAGGACAAGACCTACAGCCAGGCGATGTCCCGGCACACCGCGTCCGAGCTGCAGTCCGCGATGCGGACGGTCGTGGACCAGGGCACCGGGACCAACGCGAAGATCCCCGGGGTGACGGTGGGCGGCAAGACCGGCACCGCCCAGCACGGTGAGAACAACAGCGCCAATCCGTACGCCTGGTTCATCAGTTACGCGGACGCCGGCGGCGGCCACAAGGTCGCGGTCGCGGTGGTGGTCGAGGACAGCGACGCGGCCCGCGCCGACATCTCCGGCGGCGGCCTGGCGGGGCCGATCGCCAAGTCGATGATGAAGGCGGCGCTCGCTGATACCGGCTCGTGACCGGGCGGATGGCGCTGGGCCGGGTTGTCACCCCTCCCTCGTAGACTGGTCGGCGTGAGCGAGGAGCGTCCCCAGAACGAGTCCGACGAGTTCGAAGAGATCGTCGGAGCCGAGACCGACCGTGACCCCGATCTGGCGGTGATCGAGGCCGGGAGCCGGACGCTGCGTGCGCAGTCCGGGCCGCCGCAGGGGGACGGCGTCCCCGCCCGCCCGGCCGACCCCGAGGTGGACCGTGCCCTGCGCGAGGTGGAGGGCGAGCTGGCCGGGCGCTGGCCGGAGACCAAGCTGGACCCGTCGCTGGTGCGGATCGAGTCGCTGATGGACATCCTCGGCTCGCCGCAGCGGGCCTATCCCTCGATCCACATCACCGGTACGAACGGCAAGACCAGCACCGCCCGCATGATCGAGTCGCTGCTGGGCGCCTTCGAGCTGCGCACCGGCCGCTACACCAGCCCCCACGTCCAGTCGATCACCGAGCGGATCAGCCTGGACGGGGCGCCGATCTCCGCCGAGCGGTTCATCGAGACGTACGAGGACATCCGGCCGTACATCGAGATGGTCGACGCCCAGCAGGAGCACCGGCTGTCCTTCTTCGAGGTGCTCACCGGCATGGCGTACGCGGCCTTCGCGGACGCGCCCGTGGACATCGCGGTGGTCGAGGTCGGCATGGGCGGCTCCTGGGACGCCACCAATGTGATCGACGCGGGTGTCGCGGTGATCATGCCGATCTCGCTGGACCACACCGACCGGCTCGGCACCACTCCGGAGCAGATCGCCGTCGAGAAGGCCGGCATAGTGAAGCAGGACGCCACCGTGGTGCTCGCGCAGCAGCCGGTGGAGGCCGCCTCGGTGGTGCTCAAGCGCGCGGTCGAGGTGGATGCCACGGTCGCCCGTGAGGGCATGGAGTTCGGTGTGCTGTCCCGGGAGGTGGCGGTCGGCGGTCAGCTGCTGACCCTGCGCGGCCTCGGCGGGGAGTACACCGATGTCTTCCTCCCGCTGCACGGCGCCCACCAGGCACACAACGCGGCGATGGCGCTGGCGGCCGTGGAGGCGTTCTTCGGCATCGGCTCCCAGCACGCCCGGCCGCTCGACATCGACACCATCCGCTCCGCCTTCGCCTCCGTGACCTCGCCCGGCCGGATGGAGGTCGTGCGCCGCAGCCCCACCGTGGTGCTGGACGCCGCGCACAACCCCGCGGGCGCCCGTGCCGCCGCCGAGGCGGTCACCGAGTCCTTCGACTTCAGCCGGCTGATCGGCGTGGTCGGGGGGAGCACCGGCAAGGACGTGCGCGGTCTGCTGGAAGCCTTCGAGCCGATCTTCGCCGAGGTCGTGGTGACCGGCAATTCCAGCCACCGCGCCATGGACCCGGACGAGCTGGCCGCGATCGCCGTCGAGGTCTTCGGCTCCGACCGGGTCCAGGTCGAGCCGCGGCTGGACGACGCGCTGGAGGCCGCCATCACCCTGGCGGAGGAAGAGGGTGAATACGCGGGAGCGGGCGTTCTGGTGACCGGGTCGGTGATCACGGTCGGCGAGGCCCGGCTCCTCCTGGGAAAGGGCTGATATGCGAACGCTGTGCGCTTCCACCCTCATCGGCGAGTTCTTCGTGATCGGCTTCGCCGGGCTGGTCGCGATGAAGACGTCCGGGCTGTCCACGGGCACCGTCTGGACGGTCAGCGGGATCGCCATGGGGCTGTGTGTGCTGCTGTGCGGGCTGCTGAGCCGTCCGGGTGCGGTGCAGATCGGCTGGGCCCTGCAGATCGGCCTGGTGCTGAGCGGTTTCGTGGTGCCCACCATGTTCTTCCTGGGGGCGGTCTTCGCCGCGCTGTGGTGGGCCTCGGTCCACTTCGGCCGCAAGGTCGACGAGGCCAAGGCGCGGTTCGCCGCGTCCTCGGCCGCCTCACCTGACACTGCGTGACGTGGCGCTCGTTCCCCCATGTAGCCTCTGCCTCACACCCCCACCGCATGTCTTTTCCCAAAGGAGCCCGCACCGTGAGCCAGCGCACGCTCGTCCTGCTCAAGCCCGACGCCGTCCGACGCGGACTGGTGGGCGAGATTCTGGGGCGGATCGAGAAGAAGGCGGGCTGGACGATCAGCGCCCTCGAGCTGCGTCAGCTGGACCGTGAGGTCCTGGAGCAGCACTACGCCGAGCATGTCGGCAAGCCGTTCTACGAGCCGCTGGTGGAGTTCATGGCCTCCGGTCCGGCCGTGGCGCTGGTGGTCGAGGGCGAGCGGGTGATCGAGGGCGTCCGGGCGCTGGCCGGGCCGACCGACCCGATCGCCGCGGCGCCGGGCTCCATCCGTGGCGATTTCGGCACCATCGTTCGGGAAAATCTGATCCATGCCTCCGACTCGGCGGAGTCCGCCGAACGGGAAATCAAGATTTTCTTTCCCGGGCTCGCCTGATCCCGATCCGATCGTGACTGATCGGCCATCAGTTTGATCATCAGCTTGCCACACCCCTGCTGACCTGGGGGCGGTCGAATTACCCGGCCGCCCTTCGGCATATGCGAGCCGATCGGGGGAACGCATCTCCGCGACACGACGTCACCATTAGAGGAGGCGGGGTCGTGTTCTGCTGACAATGGCGGAGGACCCCCGCAGCGTGTTCGAGCGGGCGTGACTACGATGAAGCCTCCGCGCCTCGCAGCGCACACCCATCCTGCCGACCTCAAGCAAGCAATCGCTCCAGCAGGGAAGGCCTGACGTATCCTCATGGGGAACAACATGTCGTTCATCGGCCGTGACATGGCTGTCGACCTCGGGACCGCCAACACGCTGGTGTACGTCAGGGGCCGCGGGATCGTCCTCAACGAGCCATCCGTCGTCGCCATCAACACCAACACCGGCGGAATTCTCGCCGTGGGCGCCGAGGCGAAGAAGATGATCGGCCGCACCCCTGGCAACATCGTCGCTGTGCGTCCGCTCAAGGACGGCGTTATCGCCGACTTCGAGATCACCGAGCGGATGTTGCGGTACTTCATCCTGAAGATTCACAAGCGACGCTATCTCGCCCGGCCCCGAGTGGTCGTCTGTGTGCCGTCCGGTATCACCGGCGTCGAGCGTCGTGCCGTCATCGAGGCGTCCACCCAGGCGGGCGCCCGTCAGGTGCACATCATCGAGGAGCCCATGGCCGCGGCCATCGGCTCCGGCCTTCCGGTCCACGAGGCCACCGGCAACATGGTCGTGGACATCGGCGGTGGCACCACCGAGGTCGCCGTCATCTCGCTGGGCGGCATCGTCACCGCGCAGTCCATCCGGGTGGCCGGCGATGAGCTGGACAACGCGATCATCCAGCACATCAAGAAGGAGTACAGCCTCCTGCTCGGCGAGCGCACCGCCGAGAACATCAAGATCACCATCGGCTCGGCGTACGAGGGCGACGAGGAGGAGCACACCGAGATCCGCGGCCGTGACCTCGTCAGCGGCCTCCCCAAGACCGTGGTGATCTCCGCCGCCGAGGTCCGCAAGGCCATGGAGGAGCCGGTCAACTCGATCGTCGACGCGGTCAAGACCACCCTCGACAAGTGCCCCCCGGAGCTCTCCGGCGACGTCATGGACCGCGGCATCGTGCTCACCGGCGGCGGTGCGCTGCTGCGCGGCCTGGACGAGCGGCTGCGCCGCGAGACCGGGATGCCGATCCACATCGCCGAGGACCCGCTGGACTCCGTCGCACTCGGGTCCGGCAAGTGCGTGGAGGAGTTCGAGGCGCTCCAGCAGGTGCTGGACGCCCAGCCCCGCAGATGACAACGCGGCGGACCGGCCGTGCGGGTGGTTGGCTGCCCGTGCGGCGGAACGCTGATATACAGGCATAAGGCTCCCCAGGACCGACCGGTCTCTTTCATCCCCGGCACCGGTCCGACTTCGACGAGGAAGGCACGTCGCCGCACGTGAGGGACACACGAGAGAGCCGGCTGCTCCTGGTGCTGCTGGTCGCCATCGCGTTCGCGCTGATCACGGTGGATATCCGCGGCGGCGAGGACTCACCCCTCGACGGCGCCCGGCACGCCGCCGCTTCCGTCTTCGGGCCCGTGGAGGACGGCGTCGCGTCCGCCGTGGACCCGGTCGGCAACGCGGTCGCCGCGGTACGGGAATCCGGTGACCGGCACGACCGGGTCCGCCGGCTGGAGGAGGAGAACACCAAGCTCAAGCAGCGGCTGGGCAACAACGCCCGCGACCGCGCCCGCTCCGCCGAGCTCGACAAGCTGCTGAAGACCGCCGGGGCCGGTCAGTACGGCATCAAGGGCGCCCAGGTCATCGGCATCGGCGCCGCCCAGGGCTTCTCCTGGACCGTCACCATCGACATGGGCAGCAGCGACGGCATCCGCCGCGACATGACCGTCATCAACGGCGACGGGCTGGTCGGCCGGGTCACCACCGTCGGCTCCTCGACGGCCACCGTGCTGCTCGCCATCGACCCGGACTTCACCGTCGGCACCCGTATGGAGGGATCGGGCGAGCTCGGTTTCGCCACCGGGCGCGGCGACCGCTCGCTCCATGTGCAGCTCCTCAACGGCAAGGCCCGGATCAAGAAGGGCGACCGGATGGTCACCTTCGGCTCCCAGGCGGACAAGCCGTTCGTCCCCGGCGTCCCGGTCGGCAAGGTCGTCCGCGTCGACCCCACCGGGGGCGACCTGACCCGCACGCTCCAGGTGCGCCCGTACGTCCGGTTCAGCAAGCTGGACATCGTCGGGGTCGTCGTCCAGCCGCCGCGCGTCAACCCGCGGGACAGCGTGCTCCCGCCCAAGCCCGCGAAGCCCAAGCCGACGCCCACGGTCACCGTCACGGCCAACCCCTCCGCCACCGCCACCAGCCCGGCCGCCAACAGGAGCTGACCGATGCTGCACCTCAACCGGATCATCCTGTCGACCTGCCTGGTGGTCTTCGCCCTCGTCGTCCAGATCTGCGTACTGGCCCGCCTCCAACTGCCCGGCGCCGTGCCGGACCTGCTGCTGCTCGTCGTGCTCGGCCTCGCGCTCGTCTACGGCCACACCGGTGGCGCGCTCATCGGCTTCGGCGCGGGGCTGCTCGCCGACTTCGCCCCGCCCGCCGACCACGCCGCGGGCCGCTATGCCCTGGTGCTCTGCGTCATCGGCTATCTGGCCGGGCTCGCCAAGCCGGAGACCGGCCAGCTCAGGTCGGCCACCGGGCCGATGCTGGTGGTCGTGGCGGCGGCCATCGGCGCCACGCTGCTGTACGCCGGGGTCGGCATCCTCGTCGGCGACGACGCGGCCCGTCAGGTGGGCCTGGGCAAGCTGCTGTTCACCGCGGCCCTCTACGACCTGCTGCTGGCCCCCTTCACGGTGCCGCTGATCATGGGGCTCGCCAGACGGAGTGAGAACGATCCGATGGCCGACAGCGCGGGCGGCGGCGGTGAGAGCCCGTCCCGCTGGATCAGCACGGCGGGCGGCGTCAGCACCGGCCGGATCGGCCGGATGAGCCGGCTCAGGCGCCCGGGCCGGGCGGCCCGGATCGGCAGCCAGCGCGGCGGGCTGCTGGCCCGCACCGGGAAGAACAGGACGGCACGCATCAAGGGGGTCAAGCGCCTGTGAGCAACGCCCTCCCGTCGCCCGTCGCCCTCCCGTCTCCCGCCGCCCTCCCGTCGCCCGTCGCCCTCCCGTCGCCCGCCGCCGCCCTCAGGGGATGCCATGAGTAATATTCCTGAGACCGGACGGACCCCCCGGGTCACCATCCGGCTCGTCGGCCTCCAGATCCTGGTCTTCTCGCTGCTGCTGACCCTCGGCGGACGCCTGTGGTACCTGCAGATCCGCAACGGCGACGAGTACACCGCCGAAGCCGCCAACAACCACGTCCAGCAGGTCGTCCACCCCGCCGTGCGCGGTTCCATACTGGACGCCCGCGGGGTGCCGCTGGCCGACAACGAGACCCGTCTGGTGGTCTCCGCCAGCCGGACCGAGCTGATGAAGATGCCGGACGACGGCAAGGCCGTCCTCACCCGTCTCGCCGACGTCCTGGGCATGAAGCCCAAGGACGTCCTGGACAAGGTCCGGCTGTGCGACGCCAAGACCCCGCAGCCCTGCTGGAACGGCTCCCCGTACCAGCCCATCCCGATCACCGACGAGGCCAGCGCCAAGCAGGCGCTCCAGATCCGCGAGCGCGAAGAGGACTTCCCCGGCATCAGCGCCGAGCCCACCGCCGTGCGCCGCTACGCCGCGCCCGCCGGCTCCAACGCCGCCCAGGTGCTCGGCTATCTCTCCCCGGTCACCGATGAGCAGGTGAAGGCGGCCGAGCACACCAAGTCGCCGCTGCTCCGCTCCGACCAGGTCGGCAGCAACGGCCTCGAGCGCCAGTACGACAGCGAGCTGCGCGGCAAGGCGGGGGTGACCCGCTACGAGGTCGACAACCTCGGCCGGGTCATCGGCCAGCGGGAGAGCCAGAAGGCCCGCCCCGGCGCCAACGTCGTCACCAGCATCGACTCGCGGGTCCAGGCGGTCGCGGAGAAGGAGCTGGACCAGGCGATGCGGGACGCCCGCAAGCAGCACGACCGGAACACCGGCACCAACTACAAGGCGGACTCCGGCGCGGTCGTGGTCATGGAGGCCAAGACCGGCCGGGTGGTGGCCATGGCCTCCAACCCGACGTACGACCCCAACGCCTGGGTCGGCGGCATCTCCGGCAAGGACTACAAGCGGCTCACCGGCAAGAAGTCCAACTACCCGCTGCTCAACCGGGCGATCCAGGGCCAGGCGGCCCCCGGCTCGATCTTCAAGGTGATCCCGACGACCGCCGCGGTCAACGCCGGCTACGACTTCAACGGCCCCTACGCCTGCACCAGCTCGTTCAACATCGGCAGCCAGGTCTTCAAGAACTTCGAGTCCGAGAACTACGGCGGGATCAGCCTCGGCCGCGCGCTGGAGGTCTCCTGCGACACCGTCTTCTACCGGATCGCCTACGACGAGTGGAAGAAGGACGGCGGCAACAAGCCCAAGAAGAAGCCGGGGGACTGGTTCTACAAGACGGCGCACCAGTTCGGCCTCGGTAAGGAGACCGGGATCGACCTGCCCAACGAGGTCACCGGCCGGATCCCGGACCGCCAGTGGAAGAAGGACTACTGGAAGGCCAACAAGGACGCCTGGTGCAAGAGCGGCAAGAAGGACGGGTCCTACGGCGAGCGGATCGCCTACGAGAACTGCCTCGAGGGCATGAAGATGCGCGCCGGTGACTCCGTGAACTACTCCATCGGCCAGGGCGACACCCTCGTCACCCCGATCCAGATGGCCACCATCTACGCGGCCATCAGCAACGGCGGAACGCTCCACGACCCGACCGTCGGCAAGGCGATCGTCAGCCCCGACGGCAAGGACATCCAGGAGATCAAGCCGAAGTCGCACGGCAAGCTGCCGATCAGCGCCGCACTGCACAAGAAGATCGACAGCGCGCTCGCGGGCGTGGCCACCCGGGGCACCGCCGCCTGGCGGTTCCAGGGCTGGCCGCAGAGCAAGATCCCGATGCACGCCAAGACCGGTACCGCGGAGGTCTACGGCAAGCAGACCACCTCGTGGTTCGCCACGTACACCAAGGACTACACGGTCGTCATGACGATCTCCCAGGGCGGCACCGGCTCGGGCGCCTCCGGCCCCGCCGTGCGCAAGATCTACAACGCGCTGTACGGGGTCGACGCCAAGGGCGGCATCGACAAGAAGAAGGCGCTGCTGCCCCAGCCGCAGGCCAACCTGCCGAAGATCTCGTCGGACGGCTCCATCGAGGCCCAGCCGCTCGGCAAGCAGTTCGAGGCGGCGTCGCGGGAGCGGCGGCGGGGAGCTGATTCATGAGCGCGTCCACGCATGGGTACTCCGTCCGCCGCTTCACCCCGGAGCGCGGCGCCTGGAGCAAGCTCATGGCGCGCGACTCGGTCGTCCGCCGCCTCGACTGGGTGCTGCTGCTCACCGCGCTGGCCCTGTCCGCGATCGGCGGGGCGCTCGTCTACTCCGCCACCCGCAACCGCACCGAGCTCAACCAGGGCGACCCGTACTACTTCCTGGTCCGGCACGCCCTCAACACCGGCATCGGGCTGCTGCTCGCCATCGGCACCATCTGGCTGGGCCATCGCACCCTGCGCGGCGCGGTCCCGGTCCTCTACGGGCTGTCCGTCATCCTCGTCCTCGCCGTGCTCACCCCGCTGGGCTCGACGATCAACGGCGCCCACGCGTGGATCGTGATCGGCGGCGGATTCTCCCTGCAACCGGGTGAGTTCGCCAAGATCACGATCATCCTGGGGATGGCGATGCTGCTGGCCGCGCGCGTGGACGCGGGCGACCGGCTCAACCCCGACCACCGCACCGTCGTCCAGGCGCTCGGCCTGGCCGCGCTGCCCATCGCGATCGTGCTGCTGATGCCGGACCTCGGCTCGGTGATGGTCATGGCGATGATCGTGCTCGCCGTGCTGCTCGCCTCCGGCGCGTCCAACCGCTGGATCGCGGGGCTCATCCTCACGGCCGTGGTGGGCGCGCTGCTCGTCTGGCAGCTGCACGTCCTCGACCAGTACCAGATCGACCGCTTCGCGGCCTTCGCCAACCCCGCGCTCGACCCGGCCGGCGTCGGCTACAACACCAACCAGGCGCGCATCGCGATCGGCTCGGGCGGGCTCACCGGCAAGGGGCTCTTCCACGGCACCCAGACCACCGGTCAGTTCGTCCCCGAGCAGCAGACCGACTTCGTCTTCACGGTCGCGGGGGAGGAGCTCGGCTTCCTCGGCGCGGGCCTGATCATCGTGCTGCTGGGGGTCGTGCTGTGGCGCGCCTGCCGGATCGCGCGCGACACCACGGAGCTGTACGGGACCGTCGTCGCGGCCGGGATCATCGCCTGGTTCGCCTTCCAGTCGTTCGAGAACATCGGGATGACGCTGGGCATCATGCCGGTGGCCGGTCTGCCGCTGCCGTTCGTCTCCTACGGCGGATCCTCGATGTTCGCCGTATGGATCGCGATCGGGCTGCTCCAGTCCATCCGGGTGCAGAGGCCCGTGTCCGCATAAGGGCGCCCATCCACTTGGCGTCGCGTCTCCGCTTGGGGCGTCGCGTCTCCGCTTGGGGCTGATAAGCCCGAGTTTGGGTACGTGACTCACATGGTGGACACGAAGCAGGAGATAGAACGCAAGTACGAGGCCACCGCCGAGGAAGCCGGCCCGTCCGGGCGGCCCGACCTGCCGGGCCTGCCCGAACTGACCGGAGCGGGGCCGGTCGCGACCGTGGTGAGCCGGGGCGTCGCCACCCTGGAGGCCACCTACTACGACACCCCCGGGCGGCGGCTGCTGGCCGACGCCATCACCCTGCGCCACCGCACCGGCGGCGATGACGAGGGCTGGCATCTGAAGCTGCCCGTCGGCCCGGACACCCGGGAGGAGCTGCGGGCGCCGCTGGGCGACGAGGTGCCCGCCGAGATGGCCGCGCTGCTGCGCTCGCGGGTCCGCCACGACCCGCTGCGCCCGCTCGCCCATCTGCGCACCGAGCGGGACCGCAAGGATCTGGTGGACGCCGACGGCACCGTGCTCGCCGAGGTGTCCGTCGACCGCGTGACGGCCCGGCGGCTGGGGCCAGAGGAGAGCCGGCCGGTCCGGTGGACCGAGGTCGAGGTCGAGCTCGCCGAGGGCCGGGGCCACGATCAGCGGCTGCTCGACGCGGTCGAGGTGCGGCTGCGCGACGGCGGTCTGCACCGCGCCGACACCCCCTCCAAGCTCGCCAAGGCCCTGGCCGAGACGGAGAAGGCCGCGGTCGCGGCCGGGAGCGGCGCGGGCGGGCCCGGCAAGCCCGCCAAGCCTGCCAAGCCCGGCAAGCCCGCGAAGACCGCCCGTCAGGTCGCACGGGCCGCGTCGGAGCCCCGGCGGCCGCTGGGCGCCGACGATGTCGTCCTGGACTACATACGCCGTCAGGTCGACGCCCTGGTGCGGCTCGACCCGGCCGTGCGCGGGGACGTGCCGGACGCGGTGCACCGGATGCGGGTCGCCACCCGCCGGCTGCGCAGCGCGTTCCGCTCCTACCGCAAGGTACTGGACCGTTCGGTGACCGATCCGATCGGCGACGAGCTGAAGTGGCTGGCCGGTGAGCTGGGCGTGGAACGCGACCGTGAGGTGCTCACCGAGCGGCTGGAGGGCCGTCTCGCCGAACTGCCGGAGGAGCTCCGGCGCGGCCCGGTGCGGGAACGGCTGCACCACTGGTCGCACGGGCGGCGCGACGGCGCCCGCGCCACCGTCCTGGGCGCGCTGGACAGCGAGCGCTACCTGACGCTCCTGGACACCCTCGACGCCCTGGTGGCCGATCCGCCGCTGCGCCGCGACGCCGCGAAGCCGGCCGCACCGGTGGTCGCCAAGGCCGTGCTGCGCGACTACGAGCGGCTGGCGGGCCGTATGGCCACCGCCCTGGAGACGCCCCCGGGGCCGGACCGCGACATCGCCATCCACCAGGCCCGCAAGGCCGCCAAGCGCGTCCGCTACGCCGCCGAGACGGCCCGGCCCGCGCTCGGCAAGTCCGCCAAGCGGTTCGCCCGCCGCATGCAGGACGTGCAGGACGTGCTCGGCGACCACCAGGACAGCGTCGTCGCGCGCGAGGCGCTGCGGCAGCTGGCCACCCAGGCCCATGTGGCGGGGGAGAGCGACTTCACCTTCGGGCTGCTGTACGGCAGGGAGGAGGAGCGGGCGGCCGCCCGCGAGCGTGAGCTGCCGGACCTGTGGGCCGAGGTCTCGCGCGAGAAGCACCGGGCGGACCTGGAGGTGTGACCGAACGGGCTGTCGATCGTTGGTACGGGTGCACGGCTTTCCCCGCTCACGCGGGGGTGGTCCTGACTGAGGCTCGTGCGATGTCCGTTGGGCTCCGTCGGCCCCGCGATCTGCGGGGTGATCCTATGGCCGTGCGAGGGGTGGCTCCGGTCGCGTTAGGCTTGAGGGTCACCCCTGTCGGCGCACGAAGGTTACTGATGTCTGTCGAGTCGGTCTTCCCACAGCTCGAGGCCCTGCTCCCCCATGTGCAGAAGCCGATCCAGTACGTCGGCGGTGAGCTGAACTCCACCGTCAAGGCGTGGGAGGCGTGCGACGTCCGCTGGGCGCTCATGTACCCGGACGCCTACGAGGTCGGGCTCCCCAACCAGGGCGTCATGATCCTCTACGAGGTCCTCAACGAGCGTGAGGGCGTGCTCGCCGAGCGCACCTACAGCGTGTGGCCGGACCTCGAGGAGCTGATGCGCGAGCACAAGGTGCCGCAGTTCACCGTGGACGCGCACCGCCCGGTGTCCGCGTTCGACTTCCTCGGCGTGTCCTTCTCCACCGAGCTGGGGTACACCAACCTGCTCACCGCGCTGGACCTCGCCGGCATCCCCCTGGACGCCGTGGACCGCACCGAGGACCACCCCGTGGTGGTCGCGGGCGGTCACGCCGCGTTCAACCCCGAGCCGATCGCCGACTTCATCGACTGCGCGGTGATCGGCGACGGTGAGCAGGCCGTGCTCGACATGACCGGGATCATCCGGGACTGGAAGGCCGAGGGCCGTCCGGGCGGCCGCGATGAGCTGCTCTTCCGTCTCGCCCGCACCGGCGGCGTCTACGTCCCGAAGTTCTACGACGTGGAGTACCTGGCCGACGGGCGGATCTCGCGCGTGGTGCCGAACCGCTCCGGCGTGCCGTGGCGGGTGTCCAAGCACACCGTCATGGACCTCGACGAGTGGCCCTACCCCAAGCAGCCGCTGGTGCCGCTGGCCGAGACCGTCCATGAGCGGATGTCGGTGGAGATCTTCCGCGGCTGCACCCGGGGCTGCCGGTTCTGCCAGGCGGGCATGATCACCCGCCCGGTGCGCGAGCGGTCGATCACCGGGATCGGCGAGATGGTCGACAAGGGGCTGAAGGCCACCGGTTTCGAGGAGGTCGGCCTGCTGTCGCTGTCCTCCGCCGACCACACCGAGATCGGCGACATCGCCAAGGGCCTCGCCGACCGGTACGAGGAGGACAAGATCGGCCTGTCCCTCCCGTCGACCCGGGTGGACGCCTTCAACATCGACCTCGCCAACGAGCTGACCCGCAACGGGCGCCGCTCGGGCCTCACCTTCGCCCCCGAGGGCGGCAGTGAGCGCATCCGTAAGGTCATCAACAAGATGGTCTCGGAAGAGGACCTCATCCGTACGGTGGCCACCGCGTACGGCAACGGCTGGCGGCAGGTGAAGCTGTACTTCATGTGCGGTCTGCCCACCGAGACCGACGACGACGTGCTCCAGATCGCCGACATGGCCACCAAGGTCATCGCCAAGGGCCGCGAGGTGTCCGGCAAGAACGACATCCGCTGCACGGTCTCGATCGGCGGCTTCGTCCCCAAGCCGCACACCCCCTTCCAGTGGGCCCCGCAGTTGAGCGCCGAGGAGACCGACGCCCGGCTGGAGAAGCTGCGCGAGAAGATCCGCGGCGACAAGAAGTACGGCCGCTCGATCGGCTTCCGCTACCACGACGGCAAGCCCGGCATCGTCGAGGGCCTGCTCTCGCGCGGCGACCGCCGGGTGGGCGCGGTCATCCGCGCCGTCTACCAGGACGGCGGCCGCTTCGACGGCTGGCGCGAGCACTTCAGCTACGACCGGTGGATGGAGTGCGCCGAGCGGACCCTGCCCGACTTCGGCCTCGACGTCGACTGGTACACCACGCGCGAGCGCACCTACGAGGAGGTCCTGCCCTGGGACCACCTCGACTCGGGCCTCGACAAGGACTGGCTGTGGGAGGACTGGCAGGACTCCCTCGACGAGACCGAGGTCGACGACTGCCGCTGGACCCCCTGCTTCGACTGCGGCGTCTGCCCGCAGATGCAGACCGAGATCCAGGTCGGCCCCACCGGCCGGAAGCTGCTGCCGCTGTCGGTGAAGTAGCCGACCGGCGGTGACGGCCGTCCGGCAGTGAGGTAGCCGTCCGGCGGTGACGTGGCGGTCGGACGGTGACGTAGCGGTCCGGTGGCCCTCCGTCACCGGGCCGCCCGTGACACCCACAAAGTAGGCTGGAAGACACCGGGGCCCGCGTGGCCCTGGTGTTCGACCGCAAGCAAGTACAAGGAGACAGTCCCCTGGGCAAGCGACAGCCCGAAGGCCCGCCGCCCGCACCCGCGGTGCAGCGCATCCGTTTGCGTTACACCAAGCGCGGCCGCCTCCGGTTCACCAGCCACCGCGACTTCCAGCGCGCCTTCGAGCGGGCGCTGCGCCGCGCCGAGGTGCCGATGGCGTACTCGGCGGGCTTCACCCCGCATCCGAAGGTGTCCTACGCCAATGCCGCACCCACCGGCACCGGCAGCGAGGCGGAGTACCTGGAGATCCAGCTGACCGAGGCGCGCGACCCCGAAAAGCTGCGGGCGGTCCTCGACGAGTCGCTGCCCGCGGGTCTCGATGTGATCGAGTCCGTGGAGGCCGGCACCTCGGGGCTCGCCGACCGGCTGCAGGCGTCCGTATGGGAGATCCGGCTCGACCGGGTCGACCCGGCGGACGCCGAGCGGGCCGTCGCGGCCTTCCTGGAGGCCGACACGGTCGAGGTGGAACGCCGAACGAAAAACGGGTTGCGAACCTTCGACGCCCGTGCCGCGGTGGCCCGGCTGGAGACGCTTCCGGCTCGGGCCGATAGGCCCGGCGACGGTTGCTGTGCGATACTGCGGCTGGTGGTACGGCATCTGACACCTGCCGTGCGACCCGACGACGTCCTGTCCGGTCTCCGCGCTACGGCCGACCTGGCGCCGCCGGTCCCCGCAGCGGTGACCAGGCTGGCGCAGGGGCTGCTCGATGAGGAGTCCGGCACGGTGACCGACCCGCTCGCGCCCGATCGCGAGGCAGCTCAGGCCGCTCCATCCACGGCCGCCAAGCTGACCGCCGCGATGGCGCCGGAAGGTTCCGCGTAGGGCCGCCGTCGATGCGCCGCCGATGCACTTGGGAGCCACCCGGGTCCGGCTGGCGCACTGACCAGAAGACTTTCGCCGGTCCCGACAGATCCGGTCCCGGCGAGCGAGACGACAGCTCCCGTGCGGCGCCCGCGCCCCGGACGGCGGCACCCGCGCACAGTGCGCGGGTGGCCGGCCGGAAGCAGGCGCGGCGCCCGGGAGCGTGACGGGAGAAACGCCCGCATGCTCGAACCTATTGAGCCGACCCAACCTGTCCAGTCCCTCGGATCATCCGCGCCGCGTGCCGCGGTGCCCGGGGAATCCATCGAGAACACACCCAGCGACACGCTGCCGCCGCGCCGCCGCCGCGCGGCCTCCCGCCCGGCCGGTCCGCCGTCCGGCGCGGTGGGCGAGGCCGAGGTCACCACGTCCTCGGTACCGGCCATAGCCGCTGAGCGGACCGGTGCCGTCGCCGCCGAGGCCGCTTCCGAGCCCGTCGCCGCCGGTGCGGCCATGGCCACCGCGAGCGGATCCGTATCCGGGCCCGACACCGAATCCACCGCTCCGCCCGCCCGTCCGCGGCGCCGGGTCGCCCGCAAGGCGACCGCCCCGGCGGGCTCGCCGGAGGCCGCGGAGACCGTGGTCCCGGCCGACGCCGGGCGTGGCGGCGAGGAGACCGGGGCCGCCGCCGAGCCTGTCGCGGAGCCCGTGGTGGAGACCGCTTCCGAGGCCACGCCGCCCGCTCGTACGCGTCGTCGTGCGACCCGTAAGGCGACCGCTCCGGCCGGTGCCCCCGCGGAGGCGGAGGCCGCCGAGGTCGTGGCGCCGAACGAGCCGGAGGCGGCGGAGGAAGCCGAAGAGACCGAGGAGGCCGCTGCGGCTGTGGAGGCCGAGGCCGAGACCGTGCCCCCGGCCCCCGCCCGTACCCGTCGTCGTGCGACCCGTAAGGCCACCGCCCCCGCGGGCGCGCCCCAGGCGGAGGCCGCCGACGCGGACGCGTCGTCTGCGGCGGCCGCTGGTGGCAGTGGCGACGAGGCCACGGCCCCAGCCGCAGTCGCAGCCGATGCCCCGGCCGACGAGGCCCCGCGTACCCGTACCCGCCGTCGTGCGGCCCGTAAGGCGACCGCTTCGGCCGGTGCCCCGGCGGAGGCGGAGGCCGCGGAGGTCGTGGCGCCGGAGGAGGCCGAGGAGGCCGCGGCGGCTGTGGAGGCCGAGGCGGAGACCGTGCCCCCGGCCCCCGCTCGTACCCGTCGCCGTGCGACCCGTAAGGCCACCGCCCCCGCCGGAGCGCCCGCGGAGGCCGATGAGGCCGCTGAGGAGCCCGCCGCCGAGCAGCGCGGCGAGAGCGCCGAGGAGACCGCCGGTACGCGGGCCGAGGACGACGCGCCGCGCACCCGCACCCGCCGCCGTGCCACCCGGAGCACCGCCCCCGCCGCCGAGGAGCCGAGCGGCGCTCAGGAGCCGCGGGCCGCCGAGGCCGAGACTCCGGCCGCCGAGGCCGCGTCCGAGCCGGAGCCCGCGCCCCGTTCGCGGCGCCGGGCGGTCCGCCCGCCGACGGCCGTGTTCCAGGCGCCCGTCTTCACCGAGCCGGTCTTCCAGACGCCGGAGAGCGCGGCCGCCGAGGCCGCCGCCGCGCTGGAGGAGCCCGAGGAGGAGGACGAGGAGCAGCCGACGGCCGAGACCGTCGAGCCCGAGGCGCCCGTCGGCCGCCGCCGGCGCCGCCGCCGTGGCGCCGCGCCCGCCGAGGAGCAGCCGGAGGCCGAGGAGCCCGAGGCCGCCGAGGAGACCGAGACCGAGGCCGAGGCCGGTCAGCCCGAGGGCGAGCCCGGCGAGGAGGAGTCGGGCGACCGTCCGGCCCGTCGCCGCCGCCGGGGCGGACGGCGTCGCCGCCGGGGCGAGACCGCCGAGGCCGAGGGTGCCGAGGGGCGCTCCGAGACCGGTGAGCACGAGGACGAGTCGGCCGCCGAGGGCGAGGGCGCCGAGGAGCAGGGCGAGGGCCGGGACGAGCCGGGCGCCGAGGCCGGTGAGCCCGGCGGCTCCAGCAGCAGCCGTCGTCGCCGTCGCCGTCGCCGTCGCAGTGGCGACGCCGTCGAGCCCGAGGCGGCCGGTGACGACCCGGAGCGCACGGTCGTCAAGGTCCGTGAGCCCCGTGAGCGGCGCGGCAAGGAAGCCGAGTCCAGCGCCGACGAGGTGCAGTCGATCAAGGGGTCGACGCGTCTGGAGGCCAAGAAGCAGCGCCGTCGCGAGGGCCGTGAGCAGGGCCGCCGCCGCGTGCCGATCATCACCGAGGCCGAGTTCCTGGCCCGCCGCGAGGCGGTCGAGCGGGTCATGGTCGTCCGGCAGAACGGCGACCGCACCCAGATCGGGGTGCTGGAGGACAACGTCCTCGTCGAGCACTTCGTCAACAAGGAGCAGGCCACCAGCTACGTCGGCAACGTCTACCTGGGCAAGGTCCAGAACGTGCTGCCGTCCATGGAGGCCGCCTTCGTCGACATCGGCAAGGGCCGCAACGCCGTGCTGTACGCGGGCGAGGTGAACTTCGAGGCGCTGGGGCTCGCCAATGGGCCGCGCCGCATCGAGACCGCCCTGAAGTCCGGCCAGTCCGTGCTGGTGCAGGTCACCAAGGACCCGATCGGCCACAAGGGCGCCCGGCTGACCAGCCAGGTCTCCCTGCCCGGCCGCTACCTGGTGTACGTGCCCGAGGGCTCCATGACGGGCATCAGCCGCAAGCTGCCCGACACCGAGCGGGCCCGGCTGAAGCAGATCCTCAAGAAGATCGTCCCCGAGGACGCGGGCGTGATCGTCCGCACCGCCGCCGAGGGGGCGAGCGAGGAGGAGCTGTCCCGCGACGTCGCCCGGCTGCAGGCGCAGTGGGAGGAGATCAAGAAGAAGGCGAAGAGCGGTGGCGCCCCGTCGCTGCTCTACGGCGAGCCCGACATGACCGTCCGGGTCGTCCGCGACATCTTCAACGAGGACTTCTCCAAGGTCATCGTCAGCGGTGACGACGCCTGGGAGACCATCCACGGCTATGTCTCGCACGTGGCGCCCGACCTCGCGGACCGGCTCCAGAAGTGGACCTCGGACGTCGACGTCTTCGCCACCTACCGGATCGACGAGCAGCTGATGAAGGCGCTGGACCGCAAGGTCTGGCTGCCCAGCGGCGGTTCACTGGTGATCGACCGGACCGAGGCGATGGTCGTCATCGACGTCAACACCGGCAAGTTCACCGGTCAGGGCGGCAACCTCGAGGAGACGGTCACCAGGAACAACCTGGAGGCGGCCGAGGAGATCGTGCGCCAGCTGCGGCTGCGCGACCTCGGCGGCATCATCGTGATCGACTTCATCGACATGGTGCTGGAGTCCAACCGCGACCTGGTGCTGCGGCGGCTGCTGGAGTGCCTGGGCCGGGACCGTACGAAGCACCAGGTGGCGGAGGTCACCTCGCTCGGCCTGGTCCAGATGACCCGTAAGCGGGTCGGCCAGGGGCTGCTGGAGTCCTTCTCCGAGTCCTGTGTGCACTGCAACGGCCGCGGCGTGATCGTCCACATGGACCAGGCGTCGTCCGCCGGCGGCGGTGGCGGCAAGCGCAAGAAGAAGAAGTCCGCTGCCGGTGCCGCGCAGCAGCAGGAGCGGGCCGCGGCGGCCGAGGCGGAGGCTGAAGCCGAGGCCGAGGCCGAGGCCGAGGCCGAGGACGTCACGGAGGCGGCGGCCGAGATCGCGGCGGAGGCCACCCAGCCCAAGCCGCTGCCCGAGCCGGTCTTCGCGGCCGACGAGGAGCTGTACAGCAGCGCCGCGGAGGCCGAGGCCGCCGCGACCCGTGGGCGTACGCGCCGCCGTGCCACCCGTAAGGTGTCCGCCCCGGCGGGCGCCCCTAAGGCCGCCAAGGAGCCCGAGGGCGTGGTGGTCGTGGTGGCCGACGAGCCGAGGGAGGCGGCCCCGGCGGAGCCGGAGGCAGCCGTCCGGGCCCCCGCCGCCGCGCCCACCGAGGAGCCGGCCCCGCTCGAGGGCGTTCCCGCGCCGCGTACGCGCCGCCGTGTGACCCGTAAGGTGAGCGCCCCCGCGGGCTCGCCGACGGGCTCCGAGGAGGCGGCCGTGGTGGTCGTGAGTGGGTCTTCCGCGGAGCCGGAGCCGGAGCCGGAGTCGGACCGGGAGTCGAAGCCTGAGTCCGAGTCGAAGCCCGAGCCGGAGGCGGCGCCCGAGATCGCGTCCGCCGAGGGCGAGGGCGAGGCCGAGACCGCGGCACCGGCGAAGAAGACAGCCCGTAAGACGGCCAAGAAGGCCCCCGCCAAGAAGGCGGCGGCCAAGAAGACCGCCGAGAAGAAGACGGCGGCGAAGAAGACGGCCGCCAAGAAGACCACGGCCAAGAAGACGACCGCCAAGAAGACGGCGGCGAAGAAGACCGCGGCGGCGGAGCAGCAGACTCCGCAGTCGGTCTCGGCCGCCGCCGACGACTGACGGCACCCGGCCCCCGAGGGGCGCCCGCGCACCCGCGCAGGCGCCCTTCGAGGCTCTGGTAGCCTTGACCCTCGGCGTCTGTACGCCAAACCCCTGAGCACATCCCTTCCGCTTCGCCGGAAGAGGCCGTTCGGCCGATGGTGAATCGCATGATCACTCGGTTGTCACGACCCTCGTGGGCCGTGTTGGGCGGCTGGCATCAGAGGTCCCGTTTTCTAGCGAGAGAGTGAGAACCGCGTGTACGCAATCGTGCGCACCGGCGGCCGCCAGCAGAAGGTGGCCGTGGGCGATGTCATCGAGGTCGACCGTCTGGCCGCCAACAAGGTCGGCGACACCGTCGAGCTTTCCACTCTGCTCGTTGTCGACGGCGATGCCGTCACCAGCGACCCGTGGGTCCTGGCCGGTGTGAAGGTTCACGCCGAGGTCGTCGACCACCACAAGGGTGGCAAGATCGACATCCTGAAGTACAAGAACAAGACCGGTTACCGGAAGCGGATCGGCCACCGCCAGCTGCACACCGCGCTGAAGATCACCGGCATCGACTCGGCTGCGAAGTAAGGGACTGAGGAGAGATGGCACACAAGAAGGGCGCATCGTCCACTCGGAACGGTCGCGACTCCAACGCCCAGCGGCTCGGCGTCAAGCGCTTCGGCGGCCAGGTCGTCAACGCGGGTGAGATCCTGGTCCGCCAGCGCGGCACGCACTTCCACCCGGGCACGGGTGTCGGCCGCGGCGGCGATGACACGCTGTTCGCGCTGGCCGCCGGTGCGGTGCAGTTCGGCACCAGCCGTGGCCGCAAGGTCGTGAACATCGTTCCGGTCGCTGAGTAATCAGCCCGGGCGACATCGCACAGCCTTTTCCGAGGGCGGACCGCTCTTCCCGTGACGGGAAGCGGGTCCGCCCTCGGCGCGTTACGAGCGTGAGGCACATCAGAACACCCCCGAACCCGTATGTAACTGGAGGCACCCGTCATGACCACCTTCGTGGACCGCGTCGAACTGCACGTCGCCGCGGGTAACGGAGGCCACGGCTGCGCCTCCGTGCACCGCGAGAAGTTCAAGCCGCTCGGAGGGCCGGACGGTGGCAACGGCGGCCGGGGCGGCGATGTGATCCTGGTCGTGGACCAGTCCGTCACCACCCTGCTCGACTACCACCACAGCCCCCACCGCAAGGCCACCAACGGCAAGCCGGGCGAGGGCGGCAACCGCTCCGGCAAGGACGGCACCGACCTGGTCCTGCCGGTCCCGGACGGCACCGTCGTCCTCGACAAGCGGGGCAATGTCCTGGCCGATCTGATCGGGCAGGGCACCACCTACATCGCCGCCCAGGGCGGCCGCGGCGGCCTCGGCAACGCGGCGCTCGCCTCGGCCCGCCGCAAGGCCCCCGGCTTCGCGCTGCTGGGCGAGCCGGGGCACTCCGGGGACGTCATCCTGGAGCTGAAGACCGTCGCGGACGTGGCCCTCGTCGGTTACCCGAGCGCCGGCAAGTCATCGCTGATCTCGGTGCTTTCGGCGGCCAAGCCGAAGATCGCCGACTATCCGTTCACCACGCTGGTGCCCAACCTCGGTGTGGTCACGGCCGGTTCGACCGTCTACACCATCGCCGACGTGCCCGGCCTGATCCCCGGCGCCAGCCAGGGCAAGGGCCTCGGCCTGGAGTTCCTGCGCCATGTCGAGCGCTGTTCGGTGCTGGTGCACGTGCTGGACACCGCGGCGCTGGAGTCCGAGCGCGATCCGCTGACCGACCTCGATGTCATCGAGGCGGAGCTGGCCCAGTACGGCGGTCTGGACGACCGGCCGCGGGTCGTGGTGCTCAACAAGGTCGACATCCCCGACGGCAAGGACCTGGCCGACATCATCCGGCCCGATCTGGAGGCCCGCGGCTACCAGGTCTTCGAGGTCTCGGCGGTCGCCCATCTCGGCCTCAAGGAGCTGTCCTTCGCCCTGGCGAAGATCGTCGCGGAGGCGCGGGAGGCGAAGCCGAAGGAGGAGGCGACCCGGATCGTCATCCGGCCGAAGGCCGTGGACGACGCGGGCTTCACGGTCGTCGCCGAGGAGGGTTTCTACCGCGTGCTGGGCGAGAAGCCCGAACGCTGGGTGCGCCAGACCGACTTCGCCAACGACGAGGCCGTGGGCTACCTCGCCGACCGCCTGGCCCGTCTCGGCGTCGAGGAGGAGCTGATGAAGGCGGGCGCCCACTCGGGCGACGAGGTCGTCATCGGCCCCGAGGACGACGCGGTCGTCTTCGACTGGGAGCCGAGCCTCGCGACCGGCGCGGAGATGCTGGGCCGCCGTGGCGAGGACCACCGCTTCGACGCCCCGCGCCCGGCCGCGCAGCGGCGGCGCGACCGGGATGCCGAGCGGGACGAGGCGGACCAGGAGTTCGACACGTTCAAGCCGTTCTGAGGGCCGCACGGCCGTAGCGGGCGCTCTTGGGGGTGTGGGGGCGCCGTGTCCGGTCCGGGGCCCCTGCGCGGGCTCTGAGCGGGCTTCTCGGCGCCGCCCGGCGGGCAGCATGCGTGACGAAGGGCCCGGGAGGGATCTCCCGGGCCCTTCGTCACGCTGTCGGTGCCCGCCGTCGGCTCGGGCCCTGGGACGTCAGACCGTCGCGGTCTCCTCCGACTCCGGCGAGCCGGACTCCAGTTCCATCTCCTCCGCCGCGTCCCGGGCCTCGCGCTGCGAGGGGATCTCGTCGGTGAGCCGGGTGGCCATCCGGGCCCGGCGCTCGTCGGCCTTGCGGCACAGGGCCTGCGTGGCCTGGTTGAAGCGCACCAGCGACGGCGGGTCGGACGGGCCGAGCAGATGCACCTTCAGCTCGGCGCGGGCGCCCGCGAGGGTGTCCTTCTCGGGGTCGCGGACCGCTTCCAGCAGTCCGGCCACGCCCGCGGCCTCCGGCGTGAGGATCGTGGCGGCGCGCACGGTCGGGAAGCCCGCCCGGAACTCCTCCTCCGTCATCCCGCTGGTGTTCGCCACCGCGTACGGCTTCTCGCTCGTCAGGTAGTCCGAGACCACGCTGGAGACATCGCTGATCAGCACGTCGGCCTGGTTGAAGCAGGTGAAGATCGCCGGACGCGGGCCGGTGATGATCTGGTGCTCCCAGGCCGGCAGCGAGGCCCAGTAGGCGCTCTCCCAGGCGGCCGTCGCCGCGGCCACGGCCGCCGCGCGGTCGCCCTCCGGGGCCCCCTGGAGCTTCATGCGCTCGGTCTCGTCCGCGCTGGGGCGGAAGGAGGTGCTGGTGAGCCGGTTGAGCTCATCGGCGCACCGGGCCAGCTCGGCGGCGGCCTCCGGGCCGGGGCGGGCGCCGCCGCGCTTGGTGTTCGCCTCGGCGATCATCGCCTTGATGCGGTCGTTGGCGCGGCCCGCGCGCGGGTCCACGGAGCCGGTCATCGGGTGCGGCTTGTACAGCAGGCGCACCTTGGGGTCGGCGAGCAGCTCGCGGACGATGTTCTCACCGGCCAGGATCACCGAGGTGTTGCCGGGGTTCCCGTCCCAGCCCTCCCAGGTCGGCGCGTACAGCACCGTCGTCAACTCACCGGTGGGCACGCCCGCGTAGGGGCGGATGGGGGCCAGCTGCGGCCGGCCGACCTCCACGACGTCCTTGTCCTCGACGCCGATGTCGGCGAGCTGGTAGCGCTCGCGCGCCGCCGGGCCCGCGACCCACACCTCGTCGTACGCCTTGGCGTACGGGTTGCAGCTGGAGAGCTTGTCGCTCTCGCCGTGGTTGATGAACGCGTGCTTGATCGAGGGGATGCGCAGCACCTGCGAGGTCTTGCCGGAGTTCGCCGGGTGCAGCAGCACCTTGAGCGTCGAGTGCTCAAGACGCATCAGATGCGCGACCTTGGGGAGGCAGACGATCGGCACGTCCGTCGCCTCCACCTTCTGCACCATGAACCGCTCACGGAGCACGATGATCGGCTTGCCGTCGAGCGCGGCGAGCGTGGAGAGCCACATGTTCGCCTGGTACGCCGAGGAGTTGCCGCCGGAGAAGTACATGCCCACGGTCGGCTGGTAGTCGGCCAGCCACTGGTCCAGCCAGCGCAGGGCCGTGGCCTCGTTCGCCACGCGCTTGCGCGGCAGCAGCCAGGTGGCGAGGTGGGCCGTGCCGCCGATGCCGATCAGCAACGCGATGGTCAGGCCGACGCCGCCCCAGACGGCGTTCTTGGTGGCGGCGGTGACCAGCAGACCGGCGGTGACCGGCGCGGCCAGCCGCAGCAGACGGCGCCCGTGCTGGCGGGCGAACAGCCGCGGCGGGGCCTCGCTCAGGCGCAGCCCGGACGCGTCGATGTTGCGCGTCACGAACGGCAGCTGGCGGCTCCGGCGGACCAGTATGGCCGCCGCCTGGCACGCGAAGTGCACCAGGTAGAAGAGCAGCAGCCCCACGGTCAGGGGCGCCTGCTCGTGCAGGGGATTGATGCCCTCGATGCGCAGCAGCCCGACCATGATGAGCATGTCGCGGAACAGCTGGCGCACCGTGACGTCGAGGCGGATCTTCCCCAGCAGCGACAGCAGACCGGGCTGCTTGTGCTGCAGGAAGAGATCGAGCGCGAGACCGCACGCCGAGGCGGCGATGAAAAGCGGTACGTTCGGAAGCACGGCGCCGACGAGCTGTGTGGCGAAGAACACGAGCATCGCGAGCAGCGCCGTCAGCTGTACGACCCGGCGTGGGGCGATTCCGGCAGAGGGCACGGGGTGGGCTCCTGGCAGGAGGGCAACGGACTGGGGGGACCCCTGACCGTATGCCGATGCCCCGCCCGGTGACAATCCGCGCCGGTGCCAACCGGTCGCAATCGGTGTCAAAGGGGTCCCGGAGGGTGGCCGCGGGGTGTTGGTGGCGGTGGTGAGGCGGTGTGCGCGGGTGGTGTCCGGAGGCTGAAATGCCGAGGCGGGCGGGGCTCGTCTGTCGTAGATTGCCCCCTTGTCACGATGAGTGTGCAGAGCATGCGTTTCTCAGGGGCGTGTGGTGAGCGGGGACGAGCGAGGGAGCGGCGTGGCGGAGCGGGACGGGTCGGCGGTACGGGACGAGGTGGCCGCCGCCCGCAGGATCGTGGTCAAGGTCGGCTCGTCCTCCCTCACCACCGCGGCGGGGGGCCTGGACGCGGACCGCGTGGACGCGCTGGTCGACGTCCTCGCCAAGGTGCTCGACGGCGACGGTAAGGACGACGGCGGCAGGGACGGCGACGGTAAGGGCGGCACGAACGGCAAGGAGATAGTCCTGGTCTCCTCCGGCGCCATCGCCGCCGGGCTGGCGCCGCTGGGCCTGGACCGGCGCCCCCGCGACCTCGCCCGCCAGCAGGCGGCCGCGAGCGTCGGGCAGGGGCTCCTGGTGGCCCGCTACACGGCCTCCTTCGCGCGCTACGGGCGCCGGGTCGGCCAGGTGCTGCTCACCACGGACGACACCAGCCGCCGCGCCCACTACCGCAACGCCACCCGCACCCTGGACCAGCTGCTGGCCATGGGCGCGCTGCCGATCGTCAACGAGAACGACACGGTGGCCACGGACGAGATCCGGTTCGGCGACAACGACCGGCTCGCGGCCCTGGTCGCCCATCTCGTCCGGGCGGATCTGCTGGTGCTGCTCTCCGACGTGGACGGCCTGTACGACGGGGACCCCAGGACCCCCGGCACCTCCCGGATCGACGAGGTCCGGGGCCCGAGGGACCTGACCGGCGTCTCCATCGGCAGCGCGGGCCGCTCCGGAGTGGGCACCGGTGGCATGGTCACCAAGGTCGAGGCGGCCCGGATCGCCACCGCGGCCGGGGTCCCGGTGGTGCTCACCTCCGCCAGCCGGGCCGGGGACGCCCTGCTCGGCCGCCATACGGGCACGTTCTTCCACCGCACCGGCCGCCGCTCGGCGAACCGGCTGCTCTGGCTCGCCCACGCCTCCGCGCCACGTGGCGCCCTCACCCTGGACGACGGCGCGGTACGGGCCGTCGTGGAGCGCCGCACCTCGCTGCTGCCCGCCGGGATCGCGGCCGTGGAGGGCGAATTCACCGCCGGTGACCCGGTCGAGCTGAGGGACACCGGGGGCCGCCCCGTGGCCCGCGGACTGGTCAACTTCGACGCCAAGGAGATCCCGCAGCTGATCGGCCGCTCGACCAGGGACCTGGCCCGCGAGCTCGGCCCGGCCTATGAACGCGAGGTGGTCCACCGCGACGACCTCGTCGTCCTGGACTGAGCCGCTCCGGCGGCACGGTCCACCCTCGCGGGGGCACCTCCCAGCGGTGGCTGAGGGAGAAGCGAGCCGCCAGAAAATAACCCCCCTCCGAAAAACCTCAAAAGCGCCCCGCGGGCGGGCGTGGGCTGGTCAACTTTGTTCAACGGGGTCGCGCGGGGCAGCGCGCCGGCTGTGGGAGACGCGGCGGAGTCCGAGCGGAAGGCCGCGGCCACGGCACCGTCACGAGATGCTCCGCCCGCGCGTGAGCGGAGCAGCGAGTTACAGGAGGCCGCCGGTGAGA
The DNA here is from genome assembly GCF_014712245.1 of Streptomyces sp. 5-10. NCBI lineage: Bacteria > Bacillati > Actinomycetota > Actinomycetes > Kitasatosporales > Streptomycetaceae > Streptomyces > Streptomyces sp. 5-10. The sequence continues at coordinate 408,939 of NZ_JACVYG010000002.1, read as the reverse complement.
CGAGGGCGCCCGGGGGCGTCGCCCAGAGGGGCGGCGGAGCGCACCCTGACCAGTGTCGGAGCGGGCGACGCCGGGTCCGGCGACGCCGTGGCGCACGATGCCGGGCGTGGCGAGGCGTCCCGGCTGTGGCACATCACCCTCAGCGTCTCGGGGAGCGAGGCGCCGCTGCCGGAGGTCCGCAGGGCGCTCGAGCAGCTGGCCCATGACCACCCGTTCCTGCTGACCAGCCGCTATGCCAACGATCACGCCGAGATCCGCTACTGGGAAGAGGCCCGTGATCTGCACGACGCCGCGGCGGTCGCGCTGCGGCTGTGGGGCGAGCACCGGGCCTCGGCCAAGCTGCCGCCCTGGGAGATCGTGGGGCTCGAGGTCATCGACCGTGATACGTATCACCAGCGGGTCGCGGAGGGGTACGGGCCGCCACCGGCCTCCCCGGTGGGCGTGCATCCGTTCTGAGGACGGATGTGCGGCATCGAGATGTGAGAATGCCATCTCGAACTGCGGAATAGTGCGTGGATCTCCGCTCCCGGCTCAGTACGCTTCGGGCATGACCAGCGCACCCACGTCGCCGCTCACCGACCCCTGGCCGAAGTCCCCGGTCCTCCAGGCCGCCTACCGGGCCCAGGTCGCGGCCGCCGATCTCGCGCCGCTGCCGCGCGCCGTCAAGGACGACGCGCTGCTCGCGATGGCCGACGCGCTGGAGGTGCGCACCAAGGAGATCGTGGAGGCCAACGCGGCCGATGTGGAGCGGGCCCGCGAGGCCGGCACCAGCGACGCCATCGTGGACCGGCTCACGCTCACCCCCGAGCGGGTGCGGGCCATCGCCTCCGACGTACGCGACGTGATCGCGCTGCCCGACCCGGTCGGCGAGGTGGTGCGCGGCTCCACGCTGCCCAACGGGATCGACCTGCGCCAGGTGCGCGTTCCGCTCGGCGTCGTCGGGATCATCTACGAGGCCCGGCCGAATGTGACGGTGGACGCCGCGGCGCTCTGCCTGAAGTCGGGCAACGCGGTGCTGCTGCGTGGCTCCTCGTCGGCGTCCCACTCCAACGCCGCGCTGGTGAAGGTCCTGCGCGACGCCGTCGGCGGGGCGGGGCTGCCCGCGGACGCGGTGCAGCTGGTGCCGGGCGAGAGCCGGGAGTCGGTGCGCGAGCTGATGCGCGCCCGCGGCCTGGTGGACGTGCTGATCCCGCGCGGCGGCGCGTCCCTCATCCGTACGGTCGTCGAGGAGTCCACGGTTCCGGTCATCGAGACCGGCACCGGCAACTGCCATGTGTACGTGGACGCCGAGGCCGACCTCGACATGGCGGTCGAGATCCTGGTGAACTCCAAGGCCCAGCGGCCGAGCGTGTGCAACGCCGCGGAGACGCTGCTGGTGCACCAGGACATCGCCGCCCGGTTCCTGCCCCGCGCCCTGGACGCGCTGGCCGAGGCCGGGGTCACGGTCCACGCGGACGAGCGGGTCATGGCGCTCGCGGAGGGCTCCAAGGCCACGGTGGTCCCGGCGGTGGTCGAGGACTGGGAGACCGAATACCTCTCGTACGACATCGCGGCGGGCGTCGTGGACTCCCTGGAGGCCGCGGTGAGCCACATCCGCCTGTGGTCCTCCGGGCACACCGAGGCCATCGTCACGTCGTCCCAGCGGGCCGCCCGCCGCTTCACCCAGCTCGTGGACTCCACCACGGTCGCCGTGAACGCCTCCACGCGGTTCACCGACGGCGGGCAGTTCGGCTTCGGCGCCGAGATCGGCATCTCCACCCAGAAGCTGCACGCCCGGGGGCCCATGGCGCTGCCCGAGCTGACCTCGACGAAGTACATCGTCACCGGCGACGGCCACACCCGCTGACTCACCCCTTCGGGGGAGGGTCGATTCCCGGCGCCGCTGGGGTGGATCTTCCCCCGAATACCATTTCACCCTGCCCAAATTGACCCGTCCGGTCTACTCTGAATGGGTGCCGGACGACGTGGGGGGCAAGCCGTTCCCGGACGGCGACGAGCCCGACGACCGCAGCCACGGCGAGACGAACGACGAGTTCGCCGCCGTGGTCTTCGACGAGGACTTCGTACGGTCGGCCCCGATCCATGAGCCCACCGCCATCGAGCGGATGCTGGCCGCCGCCGAGGCCCGCGCCGAGGCCGAGGCGTCCCGGCGCCGCAGGGCCGGTGTCCCTCCCGAGGACGAGCTCTTCGAGGACGGGTACGGCGCTGAGGCCGACCTCTATGGCGCGGACGACCCCGAGGGGCGCTTCGGCCCGGGGCGGGACGGGGACGACGCCTACGGCCCTTATGGGCGTTACGGCAGCGCGGGGCGCCCTTACCGCGGTCATGCCCGCTGGCACCGCCCGGTGGCCTGGCTGCTGGCCGTCCTGATGGGCATCGGGGTGGTCGCCCTGGCCTTCACGGCGGTCTACCGAGGAGCCTCGGGCAACCGCCAGGACCCCGCCCCGCCGCCCGCCACCAGCGGTGTCGACGGCTCGCCCTCGGGACAGCCGCGCCTGGAGCCCTCGGCGTCGGAGTCGGCCCCGGAGCCGACCGGGGCCAAGGGCTCGCCCGCCACCGCCGTACCGCCGTCGCGGTGACGTCCTGGCACATCGTCGGCACGTCGCGGCCTATGGGGCGTTTCCTCCGCACTCGCCTCCCAAGTTGTGGAGTACCACCGCGTTTACCGTCGCCCCTGGCGACCTACTCTTGAGATATGGCCGGGCGTGGAGACCCTCCCGAGGGGACACCCGAGGGCGTCCCGGGAGGTGGTGAGGACGAGTACCGCTCCGTCGTGTTCGACGAGTCGTTCGTCCGTGCTGCCCGGCTCCAGGAGTTCTCCGCCGACGAGCGCATGGGCGAGCACGCGCGGGCGGTGCGCAGCCGGCACGCCTGGGCCAGGGCCGGGGCGTCCCGCCAGGCCGTCGCGCTCGTCCTGCTGATCGCCATCGCCTTCGCCGCGGCCGTCTACATGGGGGTGCGCCACCCGTACCAGACGCCGCAGCCGCAGACCGTGGAGCCGCTGCACAGCAGCGTGGTGCCGCTCGCGCCGCGCGGTGAGGTGCCCGGAGGGCCGCCGGACCGGCTGTTCCGCAACAGCCCGGCCGCCGAGTTCCGCACCGGCGCCGAAGGGGTCACCGTGCCCGGCGCCCGCCGCACCCAGAGCTTCTCCGAGAGCCAGGTGATGACGGCGCTCACCACCGCCAAGGACTACCTGGTCAAGTCAGCCATCGACCCCGGTGTGCTCACCGGCGGCCCGGTGCAGGCCGTAAGGCTGTTGCTGGATCCCGCCCAGCAGACCCAGTTCGACCAGAGCTTCCACCACCCGGTCGACGACGGACGGCATGCGGCCACCGGCTGGCTGACCCGCTTCAACCCGGCCGAGGTGACCCTGGCCGACACCCCGGTGCGGGTCCGCGGCACCCTTACGGTCATCGAGCGCAGCGCCGCGACCCTGGAGGTCGCCGCCGACCACGTCTTCGTCTACGCGCTCCAGCCGGCCCATGAGCGCGGACCGGACCATGCCTCGCTGTTCACCGTGCGCCGCGAGACGCGGTTCCGCTTCGACCGGGACGATCTGCGCGACCACCATGTGGAGCTGGTGCAGAGCACCGTGCTGGCGGGCCCGCAGGCATGCGCCGCGAACGCCTCCGGCTATCTGCGGCCGATGCTCGCCGGTCAGAGCGCCAAGGGCGACGCCCCGACGGGCACCGACCCGTACACCACGGGCCGGACCACGGTCTCGCTGTGCGGCGTCATGGCCCCCGGGACCCAGCCCGCGGTCAACGGGCGGTCCTGAGGGCGCCAGGGGGCCTGGGGTCTCCAGGGGCGCCTGCCTGGCCTTGGGGTCCCGGGGCCCTCTTGGGGTCTCCAGGAGGCCTGAGGGGCTGCGAGGAGGCTCTCAGGGGCCGTCTCAGCGCTGCGGCGGGGTGTCCCCGGGCCCGTCGTTCCCCGGCCGCTCCTCCGGCCCGTCTCCGGGCCGCTGGTCCTCAGCCGCGTCCTGGGCCCCGCCCTGGGTCCCGCCCTGGGTCCCGTCCTGGGCCCCGCCCCGGGGCTCGTTCCGGGGCTCCTCCCGGGGCGGCGTGCCCTCCTCGGCGGTCTCGCCGTGCTTGCCCGCGCCGCCGGTGAACCGGTCGCGCAGCTTGCTGCCCAGGTCCCCGGCGCCGCCCGCCACGTCCCTGACGAAGGCGAGCAGCGGGTCCTTGCTGTTGCGGACCGACTCCGCGTAGTGGCTCGCGGACTCCCGGAACGAGTCGCTGACCGAGGTGTCCCCGTCCTCGTCGCGGCGCGGGTAGTGGCCGTCCATGAGCCGCTGGTAGTCGCGGGTCGCGGCCCACTTCTTGAGCTCGGCGGCGCGCACGGTGGTGAACGGATGGCTGCGCGGCAGCATGTTCATGATCTTGAGGACGGAGTCCCGCAGATCGCCGCTCGACTCGTACTCCTCCGCCTGCTCCAGGAAGGCGTCCACGTTCATCTCATGGAGGTGGTGGCCGCCCGCGAGCTTCATCAGCCCGCGCATCGAGGCCCGCAGGTCCTGCCCGACCAGCAGCCCCGCCCGGTCCGCCGACAGCTCCGACTTGCGGAACCACTCCCGCAGCGCCGTGACCAGCGCCAGCACCGCCACATTGCCGAGCGGAATCCAGGCAACCTTCATGGCGAGGCTGGTGAGGAAGAGCAGTATCGTCCGGTAGACCGAGTGCCCCGACAGCGCATGGCCCACCTCGTGGCCGATGACCGCCCGCATCTCCTCCTCGTCGAGCAGCTCGACCAGACCGGTGGAGATCACGATGATCGGCGCGTCCATGCCGATGCACATCGCGGTCGGCTGCGGGTTCTGGGTGACGTACATGGCCGGGACCCGCTCCAGGTCCAGGATGTAGCAGGCGTCCCGCAGCATGTCGTGGAGATGGGTGAACTGCCGCTCGCTGACCCGCACCGAGTCGGAGAGGTAGAGCAGCCGCAGGCTCCGCTCGGGCAGCAGACCGCTCATCGCCTTGAAGACGGTGTCGAAGCCGGTCAGCTTGCGCAGCGCGACCAGCGCGGAGCGGTCCGCCGGATGTTCGTACGCACGTGAGGAGATCCCGGGGAACCGCCGCCGCTCCCGGCCGGGCACATGCTCCCGGGCGTCTCCCGTCCCGTTTCCACCACCGGTCTCGTGGATGTCGCTCATGTCGCCCCCTCGTTGATGGCCCGCTCGGCCGGGCACCCGGTCAGGGCCCTCGTCCGGCGGCCCCCAGCCTAGGCCCTGAGCGCCTGGGGGTTAGCGTGGAGACATGCCCGAAATGACTGGCCTCACCGAAGCCCTCGCCGCCACCTCCCACAGCAACGACGGCCCGGGAGCGCTGCTGCGCATCGTCATCGTGGTCGGCGTGGTGGGCGCCGCCCTGCTCGCCTGGTTCCTGCTGCGCGGTTACAAGCAGGACTGAACTGAACCGAGCGGGCGAGCAGGACCGGTACGAGCGGGGCCGGTACGAGCCGGGCTGCCGCAAGCAGGACGGACATCGGGACCGAAAACCGCCTCGCATACGATGTGGCCGACGTGTTGTGACGCCTAGACCCGGATAGGTACTGCCGCGATGACCGCTTTCAGCACCGCACATGCCGCCCTGACCACGCTCGCGTCCGAGGGCGGTGAGCACACCGACACCCACCCGAGCATCAGCCCCTTCATGACCGGCGGTGCGGCCCTGGTGATCCTCTTCCTGCTGCTGTGGATCACCACGCGCTTCAACCGGGACCGCTGACCTGGGCGATTGCCCCTATGGGCCCCGGCTCCGGGCCGGGCCCAGTAGGGTCTGCACGCATGGAAGAGCAGAAAGGGTCCGGCAAGCGGCGACTGGGTGTGATGGGCGGGACGTTCGACCCGATCCACCACGGCCACCTGGTCGCGGCGAGCGAGGTGGCCTCGCAGTTCCACCTCGACGAGGTGGTGTTCGTGCCGACCGGGCAACCCTGGCAGAAGAGTCACAAGAAGGTCTCCCCGGCCGAGGACCGCTATCTGATGACGGTCATCGCGACCGCCTCGAACCCGCAATTCTCGGTCAGCCGTATCGACATCGACCGCGGCGGGCCCACCTACACCACCGACACGCTCCGGGAACTGCGCGCGCTCAATGGTGACGCCGATCTGTTCTTCATCACCGGGGCCGACGCACTCGCCCAGATCCTCACCTGGCGCGACGCCGAAGAGCTCTTCTCGCTGGCCCACTTCATCGGGGTGACCAGACCCGGGCACATACTGGCCGACCCGGGGCTGCCGGAGGGCGGGGTGTCGCTGGTGGAGGTTCCGGCTCTGGCGATCTCGTCATCGGACTGCCGGGCGCGGGTCGCTCATGGCGACCCCGTCTGGTACCTGGTGCCGGACGGCGTGGTGCGCTACATCGACAAGCGCGAGCTGTACCGGCACGACTGCTGAAGGGGTACCGGTGAACGACCGGCAGGATCCGTACGACCCGTACGCACAGGACCCGTATGGCCAGGAGCCGCAGATCTACGGCTATGACGCCTATGGGCGTCCGGTTTACCAGCCGCAGGCGGAACAGCAGCAGGGTTACGACCCGTATGCGCAGCAGCAGGCGCAGTACGGGGAGCAACAGCAGCAACAGCAGCAGCACGACGGGTACGGCTACGACCCCTACGGCCAGCCGCAGCATCACCAGTACCAGCAGCCCCAGCAGCTTCACACCCAGACGCAGAACTACGACCCGTACGTTCAGCCCCAGCAGCCCCAGTACCAACAGCAGCCACCGCAGGGTTACGGCCACGGCTACCCGCAGGCGGCCGCCGCCCCGACCGTCCCCCCGCAGCGCGAGGAGCCCAGCCCCGAGCCCAACCCCTACGAGGAGCTGAGCCCGGAGCAGCTGCGCCCCGGGTCCGAGGCGCCTCCGGCCGAGGAGCCCCGTTCCGCCGGTCCCCGGTCCACGGAGCGGAAGCGCCCCGGGGACGCCGATCAGCAGGAGTACCGCACCGAGCAGTTCTCCTTCGTCGAGGAGCAGGACGAGGAATCCGACGACGTCATCGACTGGCTGAAGTTCGCCGAGACCCGTTCCGAGCGCCGTGACGAACGCCGCCGTAAGGGCCGCAACCGCCTCGTCGCGCTCGTCGTGGTCCTGGTACTCGCCGCGGCGGGCGGGGTCGGTTACCTCTGGTACGCGGGCAAGCTCCCGGGGCTGTCCGACGACGCCCAGGACCAGGCGGCCGCGGGCGGTCCGCAGAAGCGCGATGTGATCGTCGTCCATCTGCGCGAGACCAAGGGCGGCCGCACCTCCACGGCCCTGCTGGTGGACAACGAGACCACCAAGAAGGGCACCACCGTCCTGCTGCCGAACTCGCTGGCCGTCTCCACCGAGGACGGCGCCTCCACCACGCTCGGCAAGTCCGTGACCGACGAGGGCTCCGACTCCACCCGGGACGCCCTGAGCACCCTGCTGGGGTCGAAGATCCAGGGCACCTGGCGGCTGGACACGCCGTATCTGGAGAACCTCGTCGAGCTGGTCGGCGGGATCACCCTCGACACCGACGCGACCGTCCCCAGTCCCCAGAAGGGCGAGGACCCCCTGGTCAAGCGGGGCAAGGACCAGATCGTGAGCGGCCAGGCGGCCGTGGCGTACGCCACCTACCGCGCGCCCGGCGAGGCACAGTCCAAGCAGCTCGCGCGGTTCGGACAGGTCATGCACGCGGCCCTGAAGAAGCTCTCCAGCGACCCGAAGGGCGCCACCAGCACCGTGGAGTCGCTGGCCCAGATCCCCGACCCGTCGCTGTCCGAGCAGCAGCTGGGCGCGTCGCTGGCGAAGCTGGCCGGACAGGCCAAGAGCGGCGCGTACGACACCGCGATGCTGCCGGTCCAGCCGGATGGGACGCTCAGCAGCCAGGCGACCGACCACGTGGTCAAGGACATCCTGGGCGGCACGGTCAAGAACTCCGACAAGAACACCGCGCCCCGGGTCAGCGTGACCAACGCCGGAGGCCCCAAGGACGCGTCGAGCGCCGCGCGGGTGGCGCTGGTCAACGGCGGCTTTACGGTCGTCACGGCTGCCGAGGGCGGCGATGCGCAGTCGGCCTCGCGGGTGACCTACGCGGACGCCGCCCAGGCGGGCCAGGCCAAGGAGGTCGCCAAGACGCTCGGGCTGCCGGAGACGGCGGTGCGGAAGGGCAAGGGCGCGGCCAACGCGGACATCACGGTCCTCCTCGGCCCGGACTACGACGCCACGGGCTGAGGCGACTGCCTGGCCGCAGGCGCCCTGGGGTACCCCGGGGCGCCCCGGGCGTTCCCCCGGGGTACTCCCGGCGTTCTCCCCGGGCACTCCGGGCGGTCGTTCCTCGGCCGCCCGGCGTGACGGTGGGCCGTGAGACCCTAGGGGGGAGCCAGACCTTCGAGGTACCACCGACCGAAAGCCTTGCCTGTGACCGCCACGGACCGCTCCCTCGAGCTCATCAACGCCGCCGCCCAGGCGGCCGCCGACAAGCTCGCGCACGACATCATCGCGTACGACGTCAGCGATGTGCTCTCCATCACCGACGCCTTCCTGCTGGCCTCGGCGCCCAACGACCGCCAGGTCAAGTCGATCGTCGACGAGATCGAGGAGCGGCTGAACAAGGACCTGGGCGCCAAGCCGGTGCGTCGCGAGGGCGACCGCGAGGCCCGCTGGGTGCTGCTGGACTACGTGGACATCGTGGTGCACGTCCAGCACAGCGAGGAGCGGGTGTTCTACGCCCTGGAGCGGCTCTGGAAGGACTGCCCGCAGCTGGAGCTTCCGGCCGACGCCGATGCCACCCGCGGCAAGGCGCAGGAGTACGCGCAGGCGCAAGGCCCGGACGGCGGCGTGGGCGGTGAGCTGAGCTGAACGGCACCCAAGGCGCCCGTGGCCGCCGCATCGTCCTGTGGCGCCACGGCCAGACGGCCTGGAACATAGAGCGCCGTTTCCAGGGCTCCCTGGACATCGAGCTGACCGACACCGGTGTCGCGCAGGCGCACCGCGCGGCCCGGCTGCTGGCCGCCCTGAAGCCGGACGCGATCATCGCCTCCGATCTGAAGCGGGCGGCGGCCACGGCCGCCGAGCTGTCCGCCGTCACGGGTCTGTCGGTCGCGCATGACGCGGGCCTGCGGGAGACCTACGCGGGCAAGTGGCAGGGGCTGACCCACGAGGAGATCATCGAGCGCTTCGGCGGGGAGTACGCGGCGTGGAAGCGCGGGGAGCCGATCCGGCGCGGCGGCGGTGAGCTGGAGACCGAGGTCGCCGACCGGGCGGCGCCGGTGGTGCTCGAGAGCGCCGACAAGCTGCCGGACGACGGCACGCTCGTGGTGGTCAGCCACGGCGGCACGATCCGCACCACCATCGGCCGGCTGCTCGGTCTGGAGCCCCGGACCTGGGAGGCGCTGGGCGGCCTGTCCAACTGCTGCTGGTCCGTTCTGGGCGAGGGCGCGCGGGGCTGGCGGCTCCTGGAGCACAACGCCGGATCGCTGCCCGAGCCGGTGCTCGGCGACGACGACTGAGCGGATTTCCTTTTCCGGCAGGTCACCGGCTATGCTCCTTCTCGTTCGAAGCGCTCCGGCGCGGAGAACAGCGGGGCTATAGCTCAGTTGGTAGAGCGCCTGCATGGCATGCAGGAGGTCAGGAGTTCAATTCTCCTTAGCTCCACAGGACCGGGATCCCGTCTCCCTCACAGGGAGGCGGGATCGCTGCTTTCCGCCCCGCTTCCGGCCCGTGTCTTCACCGCGGCTCTTTCCTCCCGCAGTACGGAGAGCGGCTTGGCGTGCATCGTGCAGCCGATCAGCGGGTCGTGGAGGTCGCGCACCCGCCGCACATGGTCGCGGCTCTCCTCGTCGCAGGGGGTGTAGACCACGATCCGGGTCTCCGGCACCCCGCTGACCCGCATCGAGGTCGAGGTCAGCCGGATCTCGCCGACCGAGGCGTGCCGCACCACCTTGATCCGGGAGCCCGGCGGCGCCACGTCCCCGCTCCGCCACAGCCGGGCGAAGTCGTCGCTGGCCTCCAGCAGCCGGGCGATGAAGCCCTCCCAGGCCGGCTCGCCCACATGGCGTCCGTACCCGCCGCGCAACGTGGCCACCAGGAGCGGCAGCTCCTCGTCGAGGCTCACGTAGGGGGCGCAGCAGCGGCGGGCCACGAACAGCTGCCACAGGGCGTTCCGCTCGGAGGCGGGGGAGAGCAGCATTTGCGGGAACAGGCCGCCGTACGCGGCATTGGCGGCCAGGACGTCGTAGCGGGCGTTGTAGACGACCGCCGGGAGCGGGTCGAGCGCGTCGATGATGCCCTGCACCTCCGGGCTCACGCTGCGCGGCTCGCGCTCCCGGCCGGGCACATACGGCACCTCGGCCAGGTGGTAGAGGTGCTCGCGCTCGGTCTGGTCCAGCCGCAGGGTGCGCGCGACCGCGTCCAACACCTGCACGCTGGCGTTGATCGGGCGGCCCTGCTCCAGCCAGGTGTACCAGGTCACGCCGACACCGGAGAGCTGGGCGACCTCCTCACGGCGCAGCCCCGGGGTGCGGCGCCGCAGACCGGGTGCCATGCCCACGTCGGCGGGGGTCACCCGGGCGCGGCGGCTGCGCAGGAAGGCGGCCAGCTCGGGCCGTCTGCGCCGAGTGTTCGCGGTCATCGTCGCTCTCCCCATCCCCCGTGCCGTCGGGCCGCACGATCCCCCTGTCGAGCCGTACCGTCCCCCCGTCGAGCCGTACGGTCCCATGCTCCCGGGGGCGGCGGGCGGCTGCCAGGTGCTGCCACTACCAGCATCGGCGGGCTCTCGTTACCCGTATCGGCCCGGCCACAGGCTCGGCCCATGAGACACACCACCCCGACCACCCTTCCTCCGACGGGGGACCTCGGTGGATCCAGTAAAAGCGAGACCACTGACAACCGGTCCGAGACCAGCTCGGCTGCCGGTCACCGGGCGGCACGGCGCCCTGCCGCGCGGCGGCCTCCGCGCCCCGGCTGGCTGCTCGCGATCGTCCTCACCGGCCAGCTCATGGCCGTCCTCGACGTCTTCATCGTCAATATCGCGGCCCCGACCGTCCGCGCCGATCTGCACGCCTCCGGCGCCGGGCTGCAGCTCGTCATCGCGGGCTACACCATCTCCTACGCCGTGCTGCTGATCACCGGGGCGCGGCTGGGCGCTCTGATCGGCCACCGGCGGATGTTCCTCACCGGGCTCGCGGTCTTCACCGGCGCCTCGCTGGCCTGCGGGCTCGCCGCCACCACCGGGCAGCTGATCGCCTTCCGGTTCGTCCAGGGCGCGGGTGCCGCGCTGATGCTGCCGCAGGTGCTGAGCCTGATCCAGCGGACGTTCACGGGCGGTTCGCGGGCACGGGCGTTGGGCGCGTACTCCGCGGTGCTGGCCTCCGGCGCCGCCGGCGGGCAGATCCTGGGCGGGCTGCTGGTCGAGGCCGATCTGCTCGGCTCCGGCTGGCGCCCGGTCTTCCTGGTGAACGTGCCGATCGGGCTCGCGCTGCTGGCCCTCGGCCCGCGGCTGCTGCACGACCCGGCCGACCCGCCGCGCCCCGCCGATGCCGCGCGCTCCGCCGATGCGCCGCGCCCTCGCGGGGAGGGCGCGGCCGTTCGCCGAAGCGGTCTGGATCTGCCCGGGCTGATGCTGCTCGCGGCCGCCGTACTGCTGTTCACGGCGCCGCTGGTGCTCGGGCAGGAGCGGGGCTGGCCGCTGTGGTGCTGGATCGTGCTGGGGCTGAGCGCGGTCCTCGTGGCGCTCTTCGCCGCGTACGAGACCCGGCTGGCCCGGCGCGGCGGTGCGCCGCTGATCTCCCCCAGGGTGGCGCGGGCGCCGGGGATACCGCTCGCGGTGATCCGTATCGCACTGGGGATGGCGGCCAACGCGGGTTTCCTGTTCGCCCTGACCCTGCATATGCAGGGCGGGCTCGGCTACAGCCCGCTGCGGGCGGGGCTGACGTTCGTCCCCACGGCCGTCGCGTTCGGCGTGGTGGGCCTCAACTGGCAGCGGCTGCCCGCCCGCTGGCACGCCGCCACCGTCCCGGGCGGATTCCTGCTGGCGGCCGTCTCGTTCGCCGGGGCCGGTCTGGCCCTGCGCGACGGCACGGACGGCGGCCCATGGCTCCTCGTCGCCCTTACGGCGTCCGGCGCGGGGCTCTCGCTGGCCTACAGTCCCCTGCTCACGCGGACGTTGGCGACCGTAAGGCAGCAGGACGCGGCGGACGCCAGCGGGGTACTGGTGACGGCGGCTCAACTCGGCCTGCTCATCGGCGTCGCGGTCTTCGGGGCGGTGTTCCTGGGCGCGGCGGACGATACGGTGCCCAGTGCGGGTGCCTCCGCGGACGCCCTGTGGGTGACCTGCGTCGCCTTGGCCGGGGCCGCGCTGTGCGGAGCACTGATGAGTCTGGTGAGACGAGTGGGGCATCTCCGCTGACCTGCGCGTCGTCCCGTGGCAGAATCGGACGGCCGGAGGGGGATGGGGCCGACACATCCGATGGGGAGGGCAGGTGGGATGCGGACCAGCATCCTCGATGCGATCGAGGACCCGTCCCGCAGGGCACGAGCGGGCATCGTGTGCCCGTCCTGCGGCTCCGGACACGTGGCACAGGTCCTCGGCGACAACGGCGGTGTTTCCTACGTGTGTACGGCCTGCGGCCATAGCTGGAGCTGAGTGAGATGGGAGCCCACAGCCGGAAGTGCGACTGGTGCGGCACCGGCACACCGATCGTCCGCGACATGGAGCCGCTCAACTCCGACTACCAGTACTGGTGTGCGGAGTGCGCGCGGGCGCTGATCATCAGGGGTGATCCCATCGAGACCTACCGTGAGCTCGAAGGGGAGCCGATCTACGGCCGGCTCCTCGACGAGCACTGCACGCTGAAGCGTTTCTATTCGTTCGCGACGGCGTAACGGGGATCTGCTCCGGCCTCCGGTCAATCGATTTGGCGGAAGGCCGGGGCATCCGTGTAATGTAGGCGTCGCCGCCGGGGAAACCGGGCGGGGCAAGACCTGGGGCTATAGCTCAGTTGGTAGAGCGCCTGCATGGCATGCAGGAGGTCAGGAGTTCAATTCTCCTTAGCTCCACATCAAGGAGGCGGGCCGTCCGTAAGGGCGGCCCGTCTTTCGTGTCACGTGACGAGGGCCACCACCTCCGTGCGCCTCGTCGGTGCCCTGCGGTAACCTGGCTCCATGCGTGCCGTACGCCTTCTGCTTAGCGGGCCGCGCTGATCGGTACCGGCCGAGTACAGCTCCGGTCGGCATCAGCGCGGCGTCCCCTCCTGTGCGAGGGGTCTTTTTGTTTCGGAAGCAGGGATCCGCTGCGTTGCCGCAGGCAGAGACGACCGATGGAGCTTTGAGGACCATGAGCGAGACCAATGCCGCGGCCGAGGTGGCCGCGCCGCACCGCTACACGGCCGCCCTGGCCGCCGACATCGAAGCCCGCTGGCAGGACTTCTGGGACGCGCATGGCACGTATGAGGCGTCCAACCCGAGCGGCGACCTGGCCGGCGACGCCGAGGCCGTCGCCCGGCCCAAGAAGTTCGTCATGGACATGTTCCCGTACCCGTCGGGGGCGGGACTGCACGTGGGCCATCCGCTGGGCTACATCGCCACCGACGTGTTCGCCCGCTACCACCGCATGACGGGCCACAACGTCCTGCACACCCTGGGCTTCGACGCCTTCGGCCTGCCCGCCGAGCAGTACGCGGTGCAGACCGGCACCCACCCGAGGGTCAGCACCGAGGCCAACATCGAGAACATGCGGCGGCAGCTGCGCCGGCTGGGCCTGGGCCACGACATGCGCCGCTCGTTCGCGACGATCGACCCGGACTACTACAAGTGGACCCAGTGGATCTTCCTGCAGATCTTCAACTCCTGGTACGACCCGGAGGCGAAGACGGCGCGCCCCATCGACACCCTGGTCCAGCAATTCGCCTCGGGTGAGCGCCCCACCCCCGACGGCCGCCCCTGGGCCGAGCTGACCGAGTCCGAGCGCGCCGACATCCTGGGCGACCACCGCCTGGCCTACGCCTCGGACGCGCCCGTCAACTGGTGCCCCGGCCTGGGCACCGTGCTGGCCAATGAGGAGGTCACCGCGGACGGCCGCTCCGAGCGCGGCAACTTCCCGGTCTTCAAGGCCAAGCTGCGCCAGTGGAACATGCGCATCACCGCCTACGCCGACCGGCTGCTGGACGACCTGGACGAGCTGGACTGGCCCGAGGCCATCAAGCTGCAGCAGCGCAACTGGATCGGCCGCAGCGAGGGCGCCCGGGTCGACTTCCCGGTGGCCGAGCACCCCGACGCCAAGATCACGATCTTCACCACCCGCCAGGACACCCTGTTCGGCGCCACCTACATGGTTCTGGCGCCCGAGCACGGCCTGGTGGACGAGATCGTTCCGGCCGCCTGGCCCGAGGGCACCCACGACGTCTGGACCGGCGGCCACGCCACCCCGGCCCAGGCCGTCGACGCCTACCGCAAGCAGGCCGCGGCCAAGTCCGACGTCGAGCGGCAGGCCGAGGTCAAGGAGAAGACCGGCGTCTTCACCGGCGCGTACGCCGTCAACCCGGTCAGCGGCGAGCGGGTGCCCGTCTTCATCGCCGACTACGTCCTGATGGGCTACGGCACCGGCGCGATCATGGCCGTCCCGGCCCACGACAGCCGTGACTTCGCCTTCGCCCGCACCTTCGAGCTGCCCGTGCGCTGTGTCGTCGAGCCCTCGGACGATCGCGGCACCGACCCCTCCACCTGGGACGACGCCTTCGTCTCGTATGACGCCAAGATCGTCAACTCGACGGGGGAGTCCGTATCGCTGGACGGCCTGGGCGTCGTCGAGGCCAAGGCGCGCATCACCGAGTGGCTGGAGTCCCGCTCCATCGGCGAGGGCACCGTCAACTACCGGCTGCGCGACTGGCTGTTCAGCCGGCAGCGCTACTGGGGCGAGCCCTTCCCGATCGTCTACGACGAGGAGGGCGTGGCCCACGCCCTGCCCGAGTCGATGCTGCCCCTGGAGCTGCCCGAGGTCGAGGACTACTCGCCGCGCACCTTCGACCCGGACGACTCCGACACCTCCCCGGAGACCCCGCTGTCCCGGAACGAGGAGTGGGTCAACGTGGTGCTGGACCTGGGCGACGGCCGCGGGCCGCGGCCGTTCCGCCGCGAGACCAACACCATGCCCAACTGGGCCGGCTCCTGCTGGTACGAGCTGCGCTACCTGGACCCGCACAACAGCGAGCGGCTGGTCGACCCCGAGGCCGAGCGCTACTGGATGGGGCCGCGCGAGGGGCAGCCGCACGGCGGTGTCGACCTGTACGTGGGCGGCGCCGAGCACGCGGTGCTGCATCTGCTGTACGCCCGGTTCTGGTCCAAGGTGCTGTTCGACCTGGGGCACGTCTCCTCGGCCGAGCCGTTCCACAAGCTGTACAACCAGGGCATGATCCAGGCGTATGTCTACCGGGACAGCCGCGGTATCGCCGTCCCGGCCGCCGAGGTCGAGGAGCGGGACGGCGCCTACTGGTACAACGGCGAGAAGGTCACCCGGCTGCTGGGCAAGATGGGCAAGTCCCTGAAGAACGCCGTCACGCCGGACGAGATCTGCGCCGAGTACGGGGCCGACACGCTGCGGCTGTACGAGATGGCCATGGGCCCGCTGGACGTCTCGCGCCCCTGGGACACCCGCGCGGTCGTCGGCCAGTACCGGCTGCTGCAGCGGCTGTGGCGCAATGTCGTCGACGAGAGCACCGGAGAGGTCACCGTCGTCGACGCCGAACCCGACGAGGCGACGCTGCGCGCCCTGCACAAGGCGATCGACGGCGTCCGGCAGGACATGGAGGGCCTGCGCTTCAACACCGCCATCGCCAAGATCACCGAGCTGAACAACCACGTCACCAAGGTGCGCGAGGTGCCCCGCTCGGTGGCCGAGGGGCTGGTGCTGCTGATCTCGCCGCTGGCCCCGCACGTCGCGGAGGAGCTGTGGCGTCGGCTGGGCCACTCCGGGTCGGTCGTCCACGAGCCCTTCCCGGTCGCCGATCCGGAGTACGTCGTGGACGAGACCGTCACCTGTGTGGTGCAGGTCAAGGGCAAGGTCAAGGCCCGGCTGGAGGTCGCGCCCTCGGTCTCGGACGAGGACCTGGAGGCGCTGGCGCTGGGCGACCCGGCGGTCGTGGCGGCGCTGAACGGCGCTGGCATCCGTAAGGTCATCGTGCGCGCGCCGAAGCTGGTGAACATCGTTCCGGCCTGATCGGCTTTTCCCGTGTGGGCGGGTTGGGGGTTCGTCAGGAACCTCTGGCCCGCCCGGCGCGTTTACGCTGAGAGGACGACCGCCACCGTGCCGTGACCGCCGCCCCAAGGAGCGCACATGGAAGCCATTTGGATCCTGTTGACGCTTTTCGTTCTGATCATGCTGGCGGGGGTCTACGGGGCCGTTCGCGCGGTCAGGGCGGCCAAGCGCGGTATCGACCGTACGGTGCACCAGGCCCGCGTCACGGTGGAGGAGACCAGACTCCGGGCCCGGCAGCTCGCCCAGCCGGGCGCGGCCGGTGAGCTCGCCCAGCTGCGGCTCTCCCTGCGCGGCTCGATGCGCGCCACCGGGCAGGCGCTGCAGGCGGCCGCCCCGCAAGACCGGTCCCTGTCGGAGTCGTTGGGCCTGTTCCAGCGGCTGAGCGCCCATGCGCGGGACCTGGAAGCGGATCTGAAGCGGCTGGAGCAGGAGCCCGACAGGGCCCGGCTCGCCGCCCTGCTGCCCGAGATGCGGGAGCGCACACAGCGGATCACCCACTCGGCCGACTCGCTGCGCTGGGCGGTGCAGGAGCGGACACAGCGGTTCGCGCACGACGATCTGGACTCGCTGGGCCGCGAGATCGAGATGGAGGCGGGGGCGCTGCGGCACTGGACGGCGGCGGAGCCGGACGAGCCGTGGACGGCCCCCGAGGCGAGTGCTCGACCTGGACCCGACGCGGGGGCGCGACCTGGGCCGGAGGCGGGTGCCCGACCTGGGCCCGGGGCGGGGCAGGCGCCGGAGCCGCCCCGGCCGTCGCTCGGGGCGAGGGGGAATACGGAGCCCCAGCCGTGGCAGAAGCCCTGGCAGAAGTCCCCCCGTCCCGAGAACACGGCCTGAGACCCCGGAACCCGGGAACTCGGGAACTCGGGAACTCTGTAACGAACCCGGTCTGAGAACAGGATCTGAGTCACGTCTGAACAGGGCATGATCGGCAAGGCAATTGATCACCCGGTGGGGTCGCGCTGTCGGCAGGCGCCATCCCCCGATAACCTCCCAGTCATGTCCCGCCATGTCGCGATCGTGACCGATTCCACGGCGTACTTGCCGCAGGATGCGATGGAGCGGCACCGCATCACCGCCGTGCCGCTGACGGTGGTGCTCGGGGACCGGGCCCTGGAGGAGGGCACCGAGATCTCGGCCCGGTCCCTCGCACAGGCGCTGCAGAAGCGGAAGCCGGTGACGACGTCCCGGCCCAGCCCGGAGACGTTCGCGGCCGCCTATCGGGCCGCCGCCGAGGAGGGCGCGACGGGCATCGTCTCCCTGCATCTGTCGGCCGAGTTCTCCGGTACCTACGACGCGGCCGTGCTCGCGGCACAGGACGCGCCCGTTCCGGTGCGGGTGGTGGACAGCGGAATGGTCGCGATGGCGCTCGGCTTCTGCGCGCTGGCGGCGGCAGAGACGGCGGAGGGCGGCGGCACGCTGGACGAGGCCGTGGCGGCGGCGGAAAAGCGGGCCGACGGCACGGCGGCGTACTTCTACGTCGACACCCTCGACTATCTGCGGCGCGGCGGCCGCATCGGCGCGGCCCAGGCCCTGCTCGGCTCGGCACTCGCGGTCAAACCGCTGCTCCAGCTCGACGAGGGGCGGATCGAGCTGAGGGAGAAGGTCCGCACCGCCTCGAAGGCCATCGCCCGGCTCGAGGAGATCGTGGTGGAGCGGGCCGGCCGGAGCCCGGTGGACATCGCGGTGCAGCACCTGGCGGCGGGCGAACGGGCGGCGGCGCTCGCGGAGCGGCTGAGGGAGCGGGTGCCGGGGCTGGCGGAGCTGTATGTGAGTGAAGTGGGCGCGGTGATCGGGGCGCACACCGGGCCGGGGCTGCTGGGGGCGGTGGTCTCTCCGCGGTAGCGGAGGGTGGGGGCGGCTCTTCACTCGGTGGGGTGACGGAGTTGTCCACAACGCGGCGGTTATCCCCGGAAATTGCGGCGGATCGGCGCGATCGGCCGCGTGTGCCTACCGTCAGGTGGCATGAGGTCACGATCACGCACAGTAACCACTGGTCCGGGGCGGAGCCGCCATCGCGACGGCGGGGCGGGCCGCCGCCCTCGCCCGCCGTCCGGTACGGGGTTGGTGGGTGGCGGAAGCCGCCGCCGCAGCGTCCACCGCCAGACGCACCCCGCCGCGTCTTCACGCGCGAGTCGCGCGGCGGCGCTCTTCGCCACGGCCTCGTCGGCGCCTCCGGCGTCTCCGGCGTCCCCGGTCGTGGTCCGGTCCATCGCGCTGGGCAGCAGGGACGGACCGAAGCACGTCGCGGGGTCGGCCGAGGCGGCGGAGGAGGTACGGAACGAGGAGCCGCCTGAGGACGGGCACGAGGAGGGGCACCAGGAGGGGCCTGAGAACGCGTCCGGGAACGCGTCTGGGAACGCGTCCGGGAGCGGGGCTGGGAACGGGTCCGGGAACGCTCCGCTGCGCAGACGCGACCGGGCAGGGCTGGCCCTGCGCGAGCGGCTGCCGTTGTGGCTTCAGCTGCGCTGCGGCATGGAGCTGAAGACGGTCGCCGCCCTGGCGGTCGCCCTGCTCACCGCGGTGGCCTTCGCGGCCTACCACTTCTGGACCGGCCGTCCCCAGACCGTGCGCGCCCCGGACCCGGAGCCTCCGCGCGCCGCACCCTCCGAACCCGGCCCCACGCCGGGCGGGCAGCTCACCCCGTCCGGCGGCGGCCGGAAGGTCGTGGTGGATGTGACCGGCAAGGTCCGCCGCCCCGGCCTGCGGAAGCTGCCGGACGGGTCGAGGGTCGCCGACGCGCTGGAAGCGGCGGGCGGGGTGCGGCCGGGCGCCGACCTGAGCGGGCTGAACCGCGCCCGCCCGCTGGTGGACGGAGAACAGATCGTGGTCGGCGCCCCCGCGGCGGGACCACCGGCGCCGGGCGCGGCGGCCGGTGGCTCGAACGCACCCAACGCGCCCAACGCACCCAACACAGCCAACGCGCCCAACGGGCCCAACGCACCGGCCGGGCCGGGGGCACCCGGTGGCTCGGTGAGCCTGAACTCCGCGACCGCCGAACAGCTCGACACCCTCCCGGGCGTCGGCCCCGTCCTGGCCCGGCACATCATCGACTACCGCACCCAGCACGGAGGTTTCCGCTCCATCGATGAACTCCGCGAGGTGAACGGCATCGGCGAGCGCCGGTTCGCCGACCTGCGCCCGCTGGTCCAGCCATGACGTCCGCACAGCCCCCACGCACCCGCGCCCCGGTCCATGTGGCAGCCGCGTCCCCACGCGGTGCGTCACACCCACGTCAGGAGGGCCCACCCGACCTCCGCCTCGTACCCCCGGCCCTGGCCGCCTGGGCAGCCGCGGCACTAGCCCTGGACGCACCGCCGTCAACGGTCGCCCTCGTCTGCGCAGCAGCCACCCTCGTAGCGGCGGCCCTGCTCATCCGGACCCGCCGACGAGCCCCGACACCGCCCGGCCGACGCCACGCCCCACCCGGCTTCCGATGCGGACCGGACGACCGGAGCACGCCCGAGCCCACCGCGTCGCGGGCTCACGGCGCCGAGCCTTGGCGGCAGGGGCGAACGCCGAATGCCGGACGGCCGCCCAACGCCGCACCCGTGCCCCACGGGGATGGCCACAAGGTGTCGGCCGGGCATGCCACGTCGCCGCCGCGCGGCGCCGTGCGGCGCGCACGCCGCACGGCAGGGGCGGTCGCCGGACGTTCGCCCGGTGCCGTACCCGCGGCCCGCAGGTGGCTGGGCCCCGGCGATGGCCGCAACGTGTCGGGGCAGCGAGCCACTTCACCACCGCGCGCCGTCACGTGGCGTGGACGGCGCACGGCGGGAGCGATGGCCGCATTGCTGTTGTGCGGGGCCGCTGCGGGGGCGGTCGCCGGGCTGTACGGGGCGGACGTACGCCGTGGCCCCGTCCCCGCACTCGCCCGGGAGTACGCCGAGGCCACCGCCGAGGTGACGGTCACGGGGGACCCACGGCTCACCCGGCCACGGGTGCGGGGCGCGGCGCTCGCGCCGGCGTCCGTGGTCCTGGAGGCTGAGGCCGATCGGATCACCGGCCCCGACGGCACCACGACCACCACCCGCACGCCCGTCCTGGTCACGGTCCACCCCAGGTCCGGTGAAGAGCGGACGGCCTGGCTCGGGCTGCTGCCGTCCACACGTCTACGGGTCCACGGCCGCTTGGCGCCGCCGCTGCGCGGCGGTGACCGCATAGCGGCCGTAGTGCGCGTGAGCAGCGGGCCCCCGAGGGTCACGGGCCCGCCCAGCGCGGTCCAGCGGCTGGCCGGGCGGCTGCGCGCCGGGCTGCGCACCGCGACCGACGGGCTCTCCCGGGACGCGCGGGCGCTGCTCCCGGCGCTGGTCGTGGGGGACACCTCACGGGTGCCGCCCGAGCTGGACGAGGCGTTCCGGGCCACGGACATGCTGCACCTCATGGCCGTCTCCGGCAGCAATCTGACGCTGGTGCTCGCCCTGCTCACGGGCCCGCCCCAGTTGGCCGGGCGCGCCGAACGGCGCGGTCTCGCGGGCGCGCTCGGCATCCGGCTGCGCACCACCGCCCTCCTCGGCGGCGGACTCACGCTCGCCTTCGTCATCGTCTGCAGACCCGAGCCCAGTGTGCTGCGTGCCGCCGCCTGCGGGCTGATCACCCTGCTCGCCCTCGGCACCGGCCGCCGCCGCACCCTGCTCCCGGCCCTGGCCGCCGCCGTCCTCGCGCTGGTGCTCTACGACCCCTGGCTGGCCCGGAGCTATGGCTTCCTGCTCTCCGTGCTGGCCACCGGCGCCCTGCTCACCATCGCGCCGGGATGGAGCGCGGCCCTCCAGCGCCGTGGCGTACCGCCCCGGGTGGCCGAGGCGCTGGCGGCCGCCGCCGCGGCCCAGGCGGTCTGCGCACCGGTCGTCGTGGTGATGGCCGCGCGAGTGAGCCTGGTGGCGATCCCGTGCAACCTCATCGCCGAAGTGGCGGTAGCCCCCGCCACCACCCTCGGCTTCGCCGCGCTCGCGGCAGCCGCCGTCGCGCCGCCGCTCGCCCAGTGGATCGCCTGGCCGGCGGGCTGGCCAGCCGAGTGGATCGCCCAGGTGGCCCGCACCGGCGCGGCGCTGCCCGGGGCCGGGGCCGACTGGCCGGACGGCTGGACCGGCGCGCTCCTGCTGGCCGCCGTCACCCTGGCCGTGGCCCTCGCGGGCCGCCGACTGCTGCGCCACCGCCTGCTGTGCGCCGTATGCGCGCTGCTGGTGCTGCTGGCCGTCGTACGTCCGGCACCCCTGGCCCGGGTCATCACCGGCTGGCCACCGCCCGGTTGGCGGATGGTGGCGTGCGATGTGGGCCAGGGCGACGCCCTGGTCCTGGCCGCGGGCCCCGGCACGGCCGTCGTCGTGGACACCGGCCCCGAACCGCGAGCCGTCGACCGCTGCCTGCGCTCCCTGGGCGTCGTCCGGATCCCGCTCCTGATCCTGACCCACTTCCATGCCGACCATGTGGCCGGGCTGACCGGTGCGTTACGCGGCCGCGCGGTCGGGGCGATCGAGACGACCGCCCTGGAAGAACCACCAGGCCAGGCCGAGTTCGTACGCCGCGAGGCCGGGTCGGCGCACATCCCAGTCATCGCGGCGCGGCCAGGGGAACGACGACGCTTCGGCCCGCTGTCCTGGCAGGTCCTCTGGCCCGCCCAGCCACCCGCCCCGGCCGCGGCCGAGGGCCCGAACGACGCAAGCGTCACCCTCCTCGTCCGCACGGCGGGCCTGACCCTGCTCCTCCTGGGCGACCTCGAACCCCCCGCCCAGCAGGCCCTGCTGACGACACACCCGGCCCTCCCCGAGATCGACGTGCTCAAGGTCGCCCACCATGGCTCGGCCTACCAGGACCCACAGCTGCTCCGACGCCTCAGCCCCCGTCTGGCCCTGATCTCCTGCGGCGCCGACAACCCCTATGGCCACCCCTCGCCCCGCACCATCGCCTCCCTGCGCGCCCAGGGCGCCGCCGTACTGCGAACCGACACCGACGGCCCCATCGCGGTCACGCGCGACCGGGGCCTGCGCGCGGTCCTCGGAGGCCGCGGCGGGGCTGCGTGACGGTCCGCCTGAAACACCCCAACTACCGATCACTCATGTCCGCGGCACGCGTCAGTGATGGTGGCCGTGTCGGCCCAGGGTCTCCACGGGGGTCGCGCCGGGGCGGGTCCACTGCGGCACGGGGCGGCTGGTCGGGCCCCAGGTGGCGTTCCCTTCCGCGTCCGAGCGCCAGGACCAGCAGGCGTTGCCTCCCTTCGGCCAGCCCTCGGGGTTGTCCTCCCACGCCTCGCCGCGGCCGTAGGGCGTCATGTCGAGCAGGCCGAGGGACCCGTTGACCCGCTCGTTGCCACGGCCCGTCGTGGAGTAGGTGAGGAACACGCGGTCGCCGTCGCGCAGATAGCTGGTGAGGTGCCCCATGTCGCCGCCGACCGGCGGGTCCACGTCGCGCACCGAGTACCAGGGCTGGGTGTAGCCCATGAACGCGACGTAGGAGGCCACCTCGTCCCAGCGGCCCGTGGTCAGGACGGCGAACGAGACGCCGCGGGCGTTGAGGTAGACGGCGTCCTTCAGGTGCCAGGCCGTGGTGGTGCAGCCCTCGCACTGCCCCTGGTGCGGCGCGCCGTCGTACCACATGTGCTTGTAGACCACGAGCTCGTCGCGGCCCTGGAACAGGTCCAGGAACGGGACCGGGCCGTCGGGGCCGACGACCTCGACCGTCCCGTCGAACTCCACCATCGGCAGCCGGCGGCGGGCCGCGGCGATGGCGTCGCCCTCGCGGGTGTGGGCCTTCTCGCGGACCAGCAGCTCGTCACGGGCCGCCTGCCAGGTGGCCAGGTCGACCACGGGCGGGCGGCCGGGCAGCGCGGTGGTCGGGTCGTCCGGTGTGGCCGTCATGGTGTCCTCCGTGGTGTCTCGTGCAGGGCAGCGTCGTACGGCGTTCTACGACGGTCACCAGAAGAGACTCCCGGCCCGGCCGGAACTCATCGCGACAGGGAGCGCCCGCTCTCAGACGCGGTCCAGGGGGCGGTGGGGTTCGGCGGGGAGCTCGGCGTGGATCAGGTCGCCCGGGCGGACGGTGCCGCCCTCCCGCACGATGCTCATGATTCCGGCCTTGCGGATGACGTTTCCGGCCTCGTCGCGGCCGACGACCTGCTTCAGGAGGCCGTTTTGGAAGTGGTCGATCTGCAGGCAGGGATTGCGGAGGCCGGTGGCCTCCAGCACTGCCTCGTCGCCGATGCGCAGCAGGGTGCCGACGGGGAGGGCGAGCAGGTCGATGCCGCGGGTGGTGATGTTTTCACCGAGGTCACCGGGCAGCACCTTGAAGCCCTCCGCACCGACCTCCGCGAAGAGTTCTTCGTGGATGAGGTGGACCTGGCGCAGGTTCGGCTGGGTGGGGTCCTGGGCGACGCGGGAGCGGTGCTTGACCGTTACGCCGGCATGGACGTCGCCCTCCACGCCGAGGCCGGTGAGCAGGGTGATGCTGTCCCGGTTCGGCTTGGTGAACGAGTACTCGCCGTTGCTGCTGACTGCCGTCACCGTTCCGCTCATCCTCGGAGTCCCCCTCTTCCGTGACCACGGTTCGTTATGAGCCTAGTCCCGGACGCTATTCGGCCTCCAGCCAGCCGTCGTACTCGTCCGCGAGCGCGTCCAGCGCCGTCGGGTCCAGCCGGCCGGCCGGGTCCTCGATCACCACCAGCCACTGGGCGTCCTCGGCGTCGTCCTCACCCGCCAGGGCGTCCCGCACCAGCTGCGGTTCCTGGGCGATGCCGAAGCGCTCGGGAAGGGCCTCGGCCACCTCCTCCGCCGCGTCGCGGTCGGGGAGCACCAGGATGTGCCGGGCGTGCGGGGCGCCGGTCAGTCCTTCATCGATCACCGGAACATTGTCGGACATCCGGACGGCGGGGCTGTCGGTGGTCCGTGGGATGCTGGACCGCGATGGCCAGGAAGACGACGACCGACGATCCACTCGCCCCGGTGACCCTCGCCGTGGGCCAGGAGGAGCTGCTGCTCGACCGCGCCGTGCAGCAGGTGGTGGCGGCCGCCCGCGCGGCCGACCCCGACACCGATGTGCGCGACCTCATGCCCGACGCGCTCCAGCCCGGCACTCTCGCCGAGCTGACCAGCCCCTCGCTCTTCGCGGAGCGCAAGGTCGTCGTGGTGCGCAACGCACAGGATCTGTCGGCCGACACGATCAAGGACGTGAAGGGCTACCTCGGCACCCCCGCCGAGGAGATCACCCTGGTGCTGCTGCACGCGGGCGGGGCCAAGGGCAAGGGGCTGCTCGACGCCGCCCGTAAGGCCGGGGCGCGCGAGGTCGCCTGCCCGAAGATGACCAAGCCCGCCGACCGGTTGGCGTTCGTACGGTCGGAGTTCCGTGCCACCGGCCGGTCCGCCACCCCCGAGGCATGCCAGGCCCTGGTCGACGCCATCGGGAGCGATCTGCGCGAGTTGGCCAGCGCGGTCTCCCAGCTCGTGGCGGACGTCGAGGGCACGATCGACGAGGCCGTCGTCGCCCGCTACTACACCGGGCGTGCCGAGGCGTCCAGCTTCACCGTGGCCGACCGCGCCGTCGAGGGCCGCGCGGCGGAGGCCCTGGAGGCCCTGCGCTGGGCCGTCTCCACCGGGGTGCCGCCGGTGCTGATCACCAGCGCCCTGGCGCAGGGCGTCCGCTCCATCGGCAAGCTGGCCTCCGCACCGCGCGGCGCCCGGCCCGGCGATCTCGCCCGTGAGCTGGGCATGCCACCGTGGAAGATCGACCGGGTGCGGCAGCAGATGCGCGGCTGGTCGGCGGACGGTGTGGCGATCGCGCTGCGCGCCGTCGCCGAGGCCGACGCGGGGGTCAAGGGCGGCGGGGACGATCCGGAGTACGCCCTGGAGAAGGCCGTCGTCACGATCGCCCGCGCCGCCCGGGCGGGCCGCCGCTAACCGTCAGCCGGGCCCCGGGGTTGGGGAGCGCGTCTCGTTCCGAGCACGTTTCTTTCCCCACCCCGCCCCTTCCCGAACCGGGGCTGCGCCCCGGGCCCCCGCCGGGGCTGCGCCCCGGGCCCCTATTGGGGCTCCGCCCCGCGTCGATACGCGGGGTTCGGGACCGTGATTACTCCTTCATCTTCGTCAGCGTCGCCTTCGCGCTCTTCTTCAGCATCTCGGTGGCCTCGTCCGGGGTCTTGGCCGAGGCACTGGAGGAGGACGACACGTACTCCGACCAGGTCGACTGATAGGTCATCCAGCCTTCCCGCACGGCGAGGATCACATAGGCGCCGGTGTTGGAGGTGCTGCTCTTGCTCTCCTGCCTCACCACATACGCCTCGTCGCCCAGCCCCCCGACCGGGCTCACCTCGTAGCTGTAGCTGGACGTCTTCTGGTCCTCGTACGCCCGGTACTGGGCCTCGAACTCGGGGCCGGGGTCGGTCTTCTTGTGCAGCGACGCCGTCGTGTAGAGCCACACCGAGGAGTAGTCGCTGCTGCTCGCGCCGCTCGGCTCGAAGTCGATGTTGCAGGTCATCGAGTCCAGCGCGGGGCTCTCGGAGCTGCTGTGCTGGGGGTTCGACGACGAGTCGCTCTTCTGCTCGTACCCGGAGTCCTCGAAGGCCTGGGAGTCCGTCGAGCCGCACAGATTGGTCGTGTAGCGGTAGCCCGCGAGATCGGCCTTCGCCTCGCTCCCGTCGAAGCCTCCCGTGGCGAACAGCACCCCGGTCCAGACCGCCGAGGCGACGACGGCCCCGCCCAGCCCCCACAGCCAACCCTTGCCGCCGCCCCCGGCCCCGGGGCCCATGGGCGGTGCTGCCCCGGGAGGCGTGCCCGGCGCGCCCATCGGGCCGTAGCCGCCGCCCAGGGGGACGGAGGGCATCGTCGGCTGGGCGTACGGATTGTGCTGGGACGGCTGGGTCTGGGGCGGCACCTGCCCGTACGGGCCGGGCGGCGGGCTCTGCGGCGGGCCCTGCGGTGCTGATCCCTGGAGCCCCTGCGCCGGGCTCTGCTGAGGCGGCTGAGGCGGTTGGGGCGGCTGCGGCGGCCCGTACGGATTGGGTGTTTCCCCCGGTGTCGACATGACGTGAACATACCCGAATTAAGCGCGAAAGCCCCGCGCTGTCCTGGGGATAAGGACAGGCGCGGGGCCTTCGTATCGATCAAGTGCGCCGCACCCGCGTGGCGAACGCAGGCCGCGTGCGGCGCGGTGCCGCTGAAGAGGCGGAAGGGGCTGAAGAGGCTCTCGGCTGCCGGTCGGAGCGGGTGAGAGGGACCGCTGTGCCCAAACCGGCTGGAGACCAACCCCGGAAGGCGTCAGCCTTCGAGGTCAGCCCCGGAGGGGGTCAGCCCCGGAAGGCGTCAGCCCTGGATGCTGGAGACCTGCTGGGCGAGCGCCGACTTCTTGTTGGCGGCGTTGTTCTTGTGCAGAACGCCCTTGCTGACGGCCTTGTCGAGCTTGCGCGCGGCGATGCGGATGGCTTCGGTGGCCTTCTCGGCGTCACCGGCGGCCACGGCCTCGCGGGTGCGGCGGATGGCGGTCTTCAGCTCGGACTTGACCGCCTTGTTGCGCAGGCGCGCCTTCTCGTTCGTCTTGTTGCGCTTGATCTGGGACTTGATGTTCGCCACGTAAAAGCCTTCACAGGTTCGTTGGGTTTCACTTGCTTCGTGGTGCGTCCGTGCCCATGGCGGCGTCCGCGGCGTCCGTGAAGACGTCCATGGAGCCCCCTACGGAGATGTCCTGGGAGATCTCCGTGAAAGAGGGGGCACGAGACACAGTCGGCCAGGTTACCAGCAGGGTCCATGGCGTCCCAAACCCGGAAGAGGTCGCCATTCATGGGACCATGGACGGGACTGACCCATACCGATAACACCGAGTCCCGCCTAGACACAGGACCCTGCGTGCCCGCGACCCCTACCAATGTGCCGGAGCCGAGCCGTACCGACCCGGCTCTGATCCGTAACTTCTGCATCATCGCGCACATCGACCACGGCAAGTCGACGCTCGCCGACCGCATGCTCCAGCTGACCGGTGTGGTCGAGCAGCGGCAGATGCGCGCGCAGTACCTCGACCGCATGGACATCGAGCGCGAGCGCGGCATCACGATCAAGTCCCAGGCGGTCCGGCTGCCCTGGGCGCCGACGAAGGACGAGGGCGGCGAGCCCGCCACCCACATCCTCAACATGATCGACACCCCCGGCCACGTGGACTTCACCTATGAGGTCTCGCGCTCCCTCGCCGCGTGCGAGGGCTGCATCCTGCTGGTCGACGCGGCCCAGGGCATCGAGGCCCAGACCCTCGCCAACCTCTATCTGGCGATGGAGCACGACCTCACGATCATCCCGGTCCTCAACAAGATCGACCTGCCCGCCGCCCAGCCCGAGAAGTACGCCGCCGAGCTCGCCCACCTCATCGGCTGCGACCCCTCCGACGTGCTGAAGGTCTCGGCCAAGACCGGCGAGGGCGTGGCCGAGCTGCTGGACCGGGTCGTCGAGCTGGTGCCCGCCCCGGTGGGCGTCCACGACGCCCCCGCCCGCGCGATGATCTTCGACTCCGTCTATGACGCCTACCGGGGCGTCGTGACCTATGTGAAGGTCGTCGACGGCACGCTCAGCAAGCGCGAGCGGATCAAGATGATGTCCACCGGCGCCGCCCATGAGCTGCTGGAGATCGGCACCAACTCGCCGGAGATGACCCCCGCCGACGGGCTGTCCGTGGGCGAGGTGGGCTATCTGATCACCGGTGTGAAGGATGTCCGCCAGTCCAAGGTCGGTGACACGATCACCCAGGTCAGCGGCGGCGCGCAGGAGCCGCTGGGCGGCTACAAGGACCCGAAGCCGATGGTGTTCTCGGGGCTGTATCCGCTGGACGGCTCGGACTACCCCGAGCTGCGCGAGGCCCTGGACAAGCTGCAGCTCAACGATGCCGCGCTGGTCTACGAGCCGGAGACCTCGGCCGCCCTCGGCTTCGGCTTCCGCGTCGGCTTCCTCGGGCTGCTGCACCTGGAGGTCATCCGTGAGCGCCTGGAGCGCGAATTCAATCTCGACCTGATCGCCACCGCGCCCAATGTGGTCTATCGGGTCGAGATGGAGGACGGCACCGAGCACACGGTGACCAACCCCAGCGAGTTCCCGGTGGGCAAGATCGCCACGGTGCACGAGCCGGTCGTCCGGGGCACCATCCTCGCCCCGAGCGAGTTCATCGGCGCGATCATGGAGCTGTGCCAGAACCGCCGCGGGGTGCTGCTCGGCATGGACTACCTCTCCGAGGACCGGGTCGAGATCCGCTACACCCTGCCGCTCGCCGAGGTCGTCTTCGACTTCTTCGACCAGCTGAAGTCCAAGACCCGCGGCTATGCCTCGCTGGACTACGAGCCCACCGGTGAGCAGACCTCCGACCTGGTCAAGGTCGACATCCTGCTGCACGGCGACAAGGTGGACGCGTTCTCGGCGATCACCCACAAGGACAAGGCGTACGCGTACGGCGTCCGGCTGGTCGCCAAGCTGCGCGAGCTCATCCCGCGGCAGAACTTCGAGGTGCCCATCCAGGCGGCCATCGGCTCCCGGGTGATCGCCCGTGAGACGGTCCGTGCCATCCGTAAGGACGTCCTCGCCAAGTGCTACGGCGGTGACATCTCCCGTAAGCGGAAGCTGCTGGAGAAGCAGAAGGAAGGCAAGAAGCGGATGAAGATGGTCGGCAGCGTGGAGGTGCCCCAGGAGGCCTTCATCGCGGTGCTGTCCTCCGACTCCGACGGCAAGGACTCCAAGGCGAAGAAGTAGGACCCCGCCCCGGGAGACGAAGAGAGCGCCCCGGGAGAAGGAGCAGAACCTCGTCCCGGGAGAAAAGGCCCGAGGCCACGGCACCGGGGACAGTGTGGTCAGCGGGCCTGGCGTGATGGATGCGCCGGGCCCGCCGCCATCCGGGGCGTCTCTTGGGCATCTCGTGAGAACAACGTGACCCGGCCCCCTTACGCCGTAAGGATTCGGCCCCTACCCTGATCACCTACTCGAAGGTTACTCGCGAGTCACCAAGCAATGATGCGGGCCCCGGAGGATGCCGTGACCGACACACAGAACTTGCTCGAGAACCGGCCGCCGTCCCTGGCGACGCACTTCCTCCAGCGCGTCGAGGCGACGCCGGACAAGGAGGCGTACCGGTATCCGGTGCCTCCTGCCTCGGGCACGGGCCCCGACGAGTGGCGGCCGCTGACCTGGCGGGAAAGCGCGGATCGGGTCTTCGCCATCGCCGCCGGGCTGATCGATCTGGGCATCCGCCCCGAGGAGCGGGTGGCGCTGGCCTCCTCCACCCGCGTCGAGTGGATCCTGGCCGACCTCGGCGTGCTGTGCGCGGGCGCGGCCACCACCACGGTCTACCCGACCACCAACGCCGACGAGACCTCCTTCATCCTCTCCGACTCCGGCAGCCGGGTGCTGATCGCCGAGGACGCGACGCAGCTCGCCAAGGTGCGGGCGCAGCGCGAGGAACTCCCCGAGCTGGCCCATGTGGTGGTGATCCAGGCCGACGACGCGGTCCCCGCCGCGGACGACCCCGAGGGCTGGGTGCTCTCGCTCACCGAGCTGGAGAAGCGGGGCACGGCCCTGCTGGAGCGGCAGCCGGACGCCGTACGGGAGCGGATGGACGCCCTGCGCAGCGATCAGCTGGCGACGCTCATCTACACCTCCGGTACCACCGGGCGCCCCAAGGGCGTACGCCTGGCGCATGACTCCTGGTCCTATATGGCCATTGTGATCGGCAATCAGGAGGGACTGCTCTTCCCCGACGATGTGCAGTACCTGTGGCTGCCGCTCGCGCATGTCTTCGGCAAGGTGCTGACGGCGGGGCAGATCTACGTCGGCCACACCACGGCGGTGGACGGCCGGGTCGACAAGATCATCGACAATCTGCCGGTGGTCCGGCCGACCTATATGTGCGCGGTGCCGCGGATCTTCGAGAAGGTCTACAACGGGGTGGCCCAGCGGGCGCGCGAGGGTGGGGCGGCCCAGTACAAGATCTTCCAGTGGGCGGCCGGGGTCGCCCGGGACTACGCCAGGATCTCCCAGGACAACTTCCGCCGCACCGGCACCGCCTCCGTGCCCTTCGGCCTCCGGGCCCAGCACGCGCTGGCCGACAAGCTGGTCTACGGCAAGTTGCGCGAGGCGTTCGGCGGCCGGCTGCGGGCCGCGGTATCCGGCTCCGCCGCGCTCGCGCCCGACATCGGCTACTTCTTCGCGGGCGCCGGGATCAACATCCTGGAGGGCTACGGCCTGACCGAGTCCAGCGCCGCCAGCTTCCTCAACCCGGCGGACTACCGCACCGGCACGGTCGGCAAGGCGTTCCCGGGCCTGGAGGTGCGGTTCGCCGAGGACGGCGAGGTGCTGCTGCGCGGCCCCGGCATCATGCAGGGCTACCACGGGCTGCCGGAGCTGACCGCGCAGGTGCTGGAGTCCGACGGCTGGTTCCACACCGGGGACATCGGCGAGCTGTCCCCCGACGGCTATCTGCGGATCACCGACCGCAAGAAGGACCTGATCAAGACCTCGGGCGGCAAGTACGTGGCGCCGGCGGAGGTCGAGGGCCAGTTCAAGGCGGTGTGCCCGTTCGTCTCCAACATCCTGGTGCACGGCGCCGACCGCAACTACTGCACCGCGCTGATCGCCCTCGACGAGCCCACGATCATGAAGTGGGCGGGCGACCACGGCCTCGGGGGCAGGACCTACGCGGAGGTCGTGGACACCGATGAGGTGCGCGAGCTGATCGGCGGCTATGTGCAGCGGCTCAACGACGGGCTGCAGCGCTGGCAGACGATCAAGAAGTTCCGGCTGCTGCCGCGCGATCTGGACGTGGAGCACGGGGAGTTGACGCCCAGCCTGAAGCTCAAGCGCCCGGTCGTCGAGCGTGAGTACAAGGAGCTGATCGAGGACATGTACGCGGGCGCGCGGGAGGTTTAACGGGCAAGGATACGACCCCGCACCGGATTTCAGGTTGACCGGCCCGCCGGACACATGAATTTTCCCCTTATCGCGGTTCACTTGCGTAACCCGGTGCATATGAGGGCGGTCCGTCTGTCACTCTGTCCGTGCCGGATACGGTTACGGATACGGCGTTATGACGGAGCTTCTTCAGGAGCCGCACAGTGGGGACGTCATCTTCTGCCACTTCTGGTGGGTCGGTTGAGGGCGGTGGGGTGGTTCTACCGGTCGGGGGTGGGGTCGGCCCCGTCCGTACCAGCGCATCGGCACGCGTCAGCCTGCCCGGCACTCCGCTCGCGGCCTCGGCCGCGCGCCGGTTCGTCCGTGCCGCACTCGCCGACTGGGCCGCGCTCGAGGTCCCGGCCGCCGACCGGGTCACCGACCAGGTGGCTGACGAGGCCGTACTGCTGGTGAGCGAGCTGGTCACCAACGCGGTGGTGCACGCGGGCACCGCCGTCGAGGTGAGCTGTGCGCTGGATGTCTCGGACCGCGAGGGTGAGCCGCCGTCCCTGGTGGTGGAGGTGACCGACCACCATCCCACCCGGGTGGTGCGCGGCGATCCGCCGGACGCGGACGAGCCGCCGGAGTACGCCGGGGGCCACGGGCTGCGGCTGGTGGCCGAGATCGCCGAGTCCTGGGGGACGACCTACCGGCGGGCGACCAAGTCGGTGTGGTTCCAGATGGCGGTGGCGCCCACGGGCCCGGCCGCCGCGGGCGGCATGGGCTCGGCCTTCATGGACGCCGCGGCCGCCGTGGACGCCATGGACGCCATGGATGCCATGGACGCGGCGAACGCCTCCGTGGCCGGGCCGGACGGCGGATTCGGGGCGGGGGCCGTCGCCGGGGGTTTGGGCGCCGTCCCCGACGGCCTGGAATCCGTCCCTGAGGGGCTGGGAGCCGTCTCCGAGGGCTCGGGAGCTGTCTCCGAGGGCCTGGGCGCTGAGGGCCTGGGGACCGTCGGTGAAGGCCGTAAGGAGGGCGTCGAGGCCGTCGAGATCGTCGCGCCCGCGCAGGGCCTCGTCCCCGTCCGCCGGGACCCCGAGTGGATCCAGCGCGGCGCGCTCTCCTTCCTCGCCGAGGCGTCCGATCTGCTGGCCGGGCAGTTCGACGAGGACATGGTCACCTCGCTCGCCGGACAGCTGCTGGTGCCCCGGCTCGCCGACTGGTGCGCGGTCTGGCTCGACTCCACGAGCGGCCCGCCGCGGCTGGCCCGGGTCTGGCACGCCAGCGAGGGGCGCATCGAGGGCCTGCGGCAGGTGCTGGAGAAGGAGCCGCCCCATGTGCCCACCGCCGTCCGCGGCAGCGCCGTGGAGTGGCCCTGGCCGGCCGACCCCGCCGCGTACGGGCCCGGCGGCGCGGCCCTCGCATGCCGGCTGGTGGCGGGCGGCCGCGCGCTCGGCACGCTGCTGCTGGGGCGGGCCGGGCTGGTGCGGATGCCGGCCGAAGTGGTCGGCCTGATCGAGGACTTCGCCCGCCGCGTGGCCCTGGCGCTCGCCTCCGCCCGCCGCTACACCCGGCAGGCGACCATCAGCCGGGTGCTCCAGCGCGGGCTGCTGCCGTCCGTGATCCCGCGGATCCCCGGGGTCGAGTCGGCGGTGGTGTATGAGCCGACGGGCGAGATCTCGGCCGGGGGCGACTTCTACGACGTCTTCCCGGCCGGTGACGGCCGCTGGTGCTTCGTCCTGGGCGACGTCTGCGGGAACGGCCCGGAGGCGGCCGTGGTGACCGGCCTCGTACGGCCCTGGCTGCGGCTGCTCGCCCGCGAGGGGTACGGCGTGGGAGAGGTCCTGGACCGGCTCAACCAACTGCTGGGCGAGGAGGCGGTGGAGCAGGCCGTCGAGGGCGCCGCGGAGGCCGTGGTGGCCGGTGTGGAGGCCGTGGGAGGCCCCGCGGGGGTCGTGGAGCTGGTGGACGGCGGCCTGGTCGGAGGCGCGGGGCTGCCGCCGGGCGGCGGGGTCGCGCGGTTCCTGTCGCTGCTGTACGGGGAGCTGGAGCCGCTGGGCGACGGCCTGGGGGTGCGCTGCACGCTGGCCAGCGCGGGGCATCCGCTGCCGCTGGTGCTGCGGCCGGACGGCGAGGTGCGGACGGTCGCGGCGCCGCAGATACTGCTGGGCGTCGTGGAGGATGTGTCGTACGAGAGTGAATCGTTCGATCTGACGCCCGGGGAAACGCTGCTCTGTGTGACGGACGGGGTGACGGAGCACCGATCGGGCGACCGGCAGTTCGACGACGAGGACGGCTTGGCGGCGACGTTCGCGCTGTGCGCGGGGCTGAGCGCGCGGCAGGTCGCGGAGCGGGTGCGCCGGGCGGTGGACGAGTTCGCGGCGGATCCGCCGGACGACGATCTGGCGATGCTGGTCCTGAAGGTGCTCTAGGGAGTGTCCGGCGGGTCGTGACGCCTGCGGCGGGCTGCTCCCCTCCCCGCCCCTTCCCGAAACCGGGGCTCCGCCCCAGACCCCGGACGGGGCTCCGCCCCAGGCCCTGGAACTGGCGCTCTGTCTCAGGCCTCGGGTGGGGCTCTGCCTCGGGCCTCGGGTGGGGCTCTGCCCCGGGCGCTGGGTGGGGCTCTGTCTCAGGCCTCGGGTGGGGCTCCGCCCCGGGCGCTGGGTGGGGCTCTGCCTCAGGCCTCGGGTGGGGCTCTGCCTCGGGCCTCGGGTGGGGCTCTGCCCCGGGCCCCGGGGGGGGCTCTGCCTCAGGCCCCGGATCGGGGCTTCGCCCCCAGGCCCTGGAACTGGCGCTTCGTCCCCAGGCCTCGGGTCGGGGCTTTGCCTCAGGCTCCGGGTCGGGACTCTGCCTCAGCACCCGGGCTGGGCTTCGCTCCTCCCCGCAGCAGCGATATGCGGCTCCGCCGCGCTGGGCCGGGGTCCAGGGGCGGAGCCCCTGCCGCGCGGCGGAGCCGCATATAGGTGCTGCGGGAAGGGGCGGGGAGGGGAAGTATCGCTATGCGGCTCCGCCGCGTGGTCCGCCGGACACCCCGTAGGTCCGCCGGAGACCTCGTAGGTCCGGTCGCCTGGGGCCGTGGCGTCCGGTCGCCGGGGGCCGCCGCGGCTGGGTGCCGTCTCGCGGTCCGGGTGGCGCCGGTGGTGCCGGACAATGGGGGCATGCCTTCCGTATTGCCTGATGGTGAGCCCATGCCCGAGGACGGCGCACTGCCCGCGACCGCTTTGGCGGGGGCGGAGCGGCGGCCGCTGGGGTTCTATCTGCACGTGCCGTACTGCGCCACCCGCTGCGGCTACTGCGACTTCAACACCTACACCGCCAGTGAGCTGCGCGGTTCCGGCGGTGTGCTCGCCTCGCGGGACAACTACGCCGAGCAGGTCGTCGAGGAGGTGCGGCTGGCGCGGAAGGTGCTGGGGGACGACCCGCGGGCCGTGGAGACCGTGTTCGTCGGCGGCGGGACCCCGACCCTGCTCGCGGCGGCCGACCTCGGGCGGATGCTGGGGGCGATCCGGGACGAGTTCGGGCTGGCCGAGGGGGCCGAGGTCACGACCGAGGCCAATCCGGAGTCGGTCGATCCGCGGTATCTGGTGGAGCTGCGGGAGGCGGGGTTCAACCGGATCTCCTTCGGGATGCAGAGCGCCCGGCAGCACGTCCTGAAGGTGCTGGACCGTACGCACACCCCGGGGCGTCCTGAGGCGTGTGTGGCCGAGGCACGGGCGGCCGGATTCGGCCATGTGAACCTGGACCTGATCTACGGGACGCCCGGCGAGAGCGACGCGGACTGGCGCGCCTCCCTGGAGGCGGCCCTCGGGGCGGGCCCGGACCATGTGTCGGCGTATGCGCTGATCGTCGAGGAGGGCACCCAACTGGCGCGGCGGATCCGGCGCGGCGAGGTGCCGATGACCGACGACGATGTGCACGCGGACCGCTATCTGATCGCCGAGGAGACCCTTACGGCCGCCGGGTTCGCCTGGTACGAGGTCTCCAACTGGGCCACCTCGCCCGCCGGGCGCTGCCGCCACAACGAGCTGTACTGGCGCGGCGCCGACTGGTGGGGCGCCGGCCCCGGCGCGCACAGCCATGTGGGCGGTGTGCGGTGGTGGAACGTGAAGCACCCCGGGGCGTACGCGCAGGCCCTGGGCGAGGGCCGGTCGCCCGGTGCCGGCCGGGAGCTGCTGTCCGCCGAGGAGCGCCGGGTGGAGCGGATCCTGCTGGAGCTGCGGCTGGCCGAGGGCTGCCCGCTGGAGCTGCTGCGCCCGGCCGGGGCGGCGGCCGCGGCACGGGCCCTGGAGGACGGCCTGCTGGAGCCGGAGCCGTACGGGCGCGGGCGGGCCGTGCTCACGCTCCGGGGGCGGCTGCTGGCGGACGCGGTGGTGCGGGACCTGGTGGACTGAGGCGGGGCCGTCAGAGGGCCGATACGGAAGATACGGAAGATACGGAAGATACGGAAACCCTCAGGCGGGCCTGAACAGGAGCCGTCAGCCCTTGCGGGAGCCCGTCAGCCCTATGGGAGCCATTAAGCCCTTACGGAGGCCATTAGTCAGCCCCTTACGGCGGCCATCAGCCCCTTACGGCGGCCGTCAGCCCTGTGGGGCCGTCACGAAGTCGATCAATTCCTCCACCCTCCCCAACAGCTCCGGCTGGAGGTCCTTGTAGGAGTGGACCGAGGACAGGATCCGCTGCCAGGCGGCCCCGGTGTTTTCCGGCCAGCCCAGGGCGCGGCAGACGCCCTTCTTCCAGTCCTGGCCGTGCGGCACCGTCGGCCACGCCGGGATGCCGACGGAGGACGGCTTCACGGCCTCCCAGATGTCGATGTAGGGGTGGCCGAGGACCAGCACATGCTCGCCGGTGACCTCCGCGGCGATACGGGACTCCTTGGAGCCCGTCACCAGATGGTCGACGAGGACGCCGAGCCGGGCGTCCGGACCGGGGGAGAAGCCGTCGACGATGGCGGGCAGGTCGTCGACGCCCTCCAGGTATTCCACGACGACGCCCTCGATGCGCAGATCGTCGCCCCAGACCCGCTCGACCAGCTCCGCGTCATGGCGTCCCTCGACATAGATGCGCCCCGCGCGGGCGACCCTCGCACGGGCTCCCGGAACGGCGATCGACCCCGAGGCCGTGCGCCGGGGCGCGCCGGGGGCCGCCGCGCGCGGGCGTACGAGGGTGACGACACGCCCCTCGAGCAGAAAACCGCGCGGCTCCATGGGGAAGACGCGATGTTTGCCGAAGCGGTCCTCCAGAGTGACCGTCGGACCCTGGGCGGTCTTCTCGCAGCGGATCACGGCACCACAGAATCCGGTGGTGACCTCCTCCACGACGAGGTCCGGTTCGGCGGGGACCTCGGGGGCGGGCCGCTGCCGCTTCCAGGGAGGGGTCAGGTCCGGGTCGTACTGTCGCATCCGGATGACGATAGCGCGCGACGGCCACCCGCTCCCGCAGGCGCACAACCGGGCGAACGAGTGGGCGAACGGCTAAGCGAACGACTAGGCGAACGACTAGAGCGACGGTGAGCCGGACACGCCAAAGCGGGCCGCCAGCTCGTCGCGTTGGGCCCGTACGAACGCGGCGTCCACCACGGAGCCGTGCCCCGGGACGTACCGGGCGTCCGCGCCGCCGAGGGCGAGCAGCCGGTCGAGCGCGGCGGGCCAGTGGCCGGGGATCGCGTCGGGCCCGGCCTGGGGCGTGCCGGACTCCTCCACCAGATCGCCGCAGAAGACCACCTCGGGCCGGCCGGGCACCAGGACGGCCAGGTCATGGGCGGTGTGGCCGGGCCCCACATTGGCCAGCAGCACCGTACGGCCGCCGAGGTCGAGGCTGAGCTCCCCGCAGACCAGGTGGTGCGGGGAGACCAGATGGTCCACGGCCTCGGTGGCGGCGTCCCGGTCCACCCCGTGGCGGATCGCGTCCTCGCGCAGCGTCTCCCGCTCACGGCGCAGCAGCTCGTCCAGGCCCGTGGCGCCGTAGACCTCGCAGCCCGCGAAGGCGGCCGAGCCCAGGACGTGGTCGAAGTGCGGATGGGTGAGCGCGATCCGGGTGGGGCGGCGGCCGGTCAGCCGGGTGATGCCGGAGCGCAGCTCGGCCCCGGCGCGCAGGGTCGCGCCGGTGTCCACGACCAGGACGTCGGTCCGGCCGACGACCACGCCGACCGTCTCGTCCCACTCCGGCATCCGACGGCGGGCCACACCGGGCGCGAGCCGCTCCCAGCCCGCCTCTTCCCAACACGTCTCCATACCGCGACGCTAGCTCAACGGGGATGGGGGAGAGTTGCTGCCAGCGTCGGCTCTTGCCCATGCCACCGCACCCCGCCGTACACTGGCGGAGGGGTTCTGGCACTCGTGCCCGGTGAGTGCCAGGCGGACGACCTGATGAGACCGCTGGACTGGAGGTGCGCGGGGTGCTCAGCGAACGCAGACTCGAGGTGCTGCGTGCCATTGTCCAGGACTATGTGGGGACGGAGGAGCCGGTCGGCTCCAAGGCGCTCACCGAGCGGCACCGGCTGGGGGTCTCCCCGGCCACGGTGCGTAACGACATGGCCGCCTTGGAGGACGAGGGCTTCATCGCCCAGCCGCATACGAGCGCCGGGCGGATCCCCACGGACAAGGGCTATCGCCTGTTCGTGGACAAGCTGGCCGGAGTCAAGCCGCTGTCCAGCCCGGAGCGGCGGGCCATCCAGAACTTCCTGGACGGCGCGGTCGACCTCGACGATGTGGTGGGGCGCACGGTCCGGCTGCTGGCGCAGCTGACCCGGCAGGTGGCGGTGGTGCAGTATCCGTCGCTGACCCGTTCGACGGTGCGCCATGTGGAGCTGCTCCCGCTGGCCTCGGCCCGGGTGATGCTGGTGCTGATCACCGACACCGGCCGGGTGGAGCAGCGCATGGTCGACTGCCCCGCCCCGGTCACCGAGGATTCGCTCGCCGATCTGCGCGCCCGGCTCAACAGCCGGGTCGTGGGACGGCGTTTCGCGGATGTGCCGCAATTGGTGCAGGATCTTCCGGAGTCCTTCGAACAGGAGGACCGGGGGACCGTCTCGATCGTACTGTCGACCTTGCTCGAGACGCTCGTGGAGGAGACCGAGGAGCGGCTGATGATCGGCGGCACCGCGAACCTCACGCGTTTCGTGCATGATTTCCCCCTGACGATCCGGCCCGTTCTGGAGGCACTCGAGGAGCATGTGGTCCTCCTCAAGCTGCTGGGCGAGGCCAAGGACTCGGGCATGACCGTGCGAATCGGGCATGAGAATGCTCACGAGGGGCTCAACGCCACCTCGGTCGTCGCGGTCGGTTACGGTTCCGGCGACGAGGCGGTCGCCAAACTCGGCGTGGTCGGACCGACCCGCATGGACTACCCCGGAACGATGGGAGCGGTACGCGCAGTGGCACGTTACGTCGGACAGATCCTGGCGGAGTCGTAAGTGGCGACGGACTACTACGCAGTCCTGGGCGTGCCTCGTGATGCCTCGCAGGACCAGATCAAGAAGGCATTCCGGCGGCTCGCCCGCGAGCTGCATCCGGACGTGAACCCGGATCCGAAGACCCAGGAGCGGTTCAAGGAGATCAACGCCGCTTACGAGGTCCTGTCGGACCCGCAGAAGAAGCAGGTCTACGACCTGGGCGGGGACCCGAACGCCGGGCCGGGCGGCGGTGGCGCCGGCGGCTTCGGCGCGGGTTTCGGCAACTTCTCCGACATCATGGACGCGTTCTTCGGCACCGCATCGCAGCGCGGTCCGCGCTCCAGGACCCGGCGCGGTCAGGACGCGATGATCCGCCTGGACGTGGAGCTCAGCGAGGCCGCGTTCGGCACCACCAAGGACATCCAGGTCGACACCGCGGTCGTCTGCACGACGTGCAGCGGCGAGGGCGCGGCGCCGGGCACCTCGGCGCAGACCTGTGACATGTGCCGTGGCCGCGGTGAGGTCTCCCAGGTGACGCGTTCCTTCCTGGGCCAGGTCATGACCTCGCGGCCGTGCCCCCAGTGCCAGGGCTTCGGCACCGTGGTGCCGACCCCGTGCCCGGAGTGCGCGGGCGACGGCCGGATCCGCTCGCGGCGCACCCTTACGGTGAAGATCCCCGCCGGTGTGGACAACGGCACCAGGATCCAGCTGGCCGGTGAGGGCGAGGTCGGACCGGGCGGCGGCCCGGCGGGCGACCTGTACGTGGAGATCCACGAGCTCCCGCACCCGGTCTTCCAGCGGCGCGGCGACGACATGCACTGCACGGTGACCATCCCGATGACGGCGGCGGCGCTGGGCACCAAGGTGCCGCTGGAGACGCTGGACGGCCTGGAGGAGGTCGACATCCGGCCCGGCACCCAGTCCGGCCAGTCGATCCCGCTGCACCAGCGCGGCGTCACCCATCTGCGGGGCGGCGGCCGGGGCGACCTGATCGTGCACGTCGAGGTGACCACCCCGACCAAGCTGGACCCGGAGCAGGAGGAGCTGCTGCGACGGCTGTCCAAGCTGCGCGGCGAGGAGCGCCCGACCGGCGAGTTCAAGCCGGGGCAGCAGGGGCTGTTCTCGCGGCTGAAGGATGCGTTCAACGGGCGGTAGGCGCTTCGGCCGGGGGTACGGGGGTTGGCCCCCGGGGGAGTGCGGCAAGCCGGGGCAGCAGGGGCTGTTCTCGCGGCTGAAGGATGCGTTCAACGGGCGGTAGGCGCTTCGGCCGGGGGTACGGGGGTTGGCCCCCGGGGGAGTGCGGCAAGCCGGGGCAGCAGGGGCTGTTCTCGCGGCTGAAGGATGCGTTCAACGGGCGGTAGGCAAGGGCTTTTCTCGCGCTTGAAGGACGCCTTCAACGGACGCTGAGCAGGTCGGAGGAAGTCCGCTACTGTTCGGCAGCGCCCCGAAGGGGCGCGGGGCCGTGTCGATATGCGGCTTCGCCGCGGCTGTGTCGATGTGCGGCTTCGCCGCGCGGGCGTGACCAGCCACGACGGCGCCGCAGTCGGCCGACGACGCATCGCGGCACCTCCAGCGGAGCGCTCAGGCGCTTCGGCCGGGAATCGGCTCGCGGCGCCCTTGATCCGGTGGTGAGCCGGTGCGGAGGGCATGACACGATGTGGCCATGTCCTCCGCGCTGACCGATCTTTACCGGTACCCGATCGTGCAGGCGCCGATGGCGGGTGGAGCCTCCTGCCCGCAGCTCGCCGCCACTGTCTCCGAGGCCGGTGGCCTCGGTTTCCTCGCCGCCGGCTACAAGACGCCGGAGGCGATGTATGAGGAGATCAAACAGCTGCGGGGGCTGACCGGCCGGCCCTTCGGCATCAATCTGTTCATGCCGCAGCCGCCCAACCCCGACCCGGCCGCCGTCGCGGCCTACGGCGAGCGGCTCGCGGGCGAGGCGGCCTGGTACGAGACCTCGCTGGGCGACCCGGAGTCGGGCTCGGACGACGCGTACGACGCCAAGCTCGCCGTGCTCCTCGACAACCCGGTCCCGGTCGTCTCGTTCACCTTCGGCTGCCCGACCCGCGCCGTCCTCGACGCCCTCGCCAAGGTCGGCACCCGTACGGTCGTGACCGTGACCTCGCCCGTCGAGGCGCAGACCGCCCAGTGGGCGGGCGCCGACGCCGTCTGTGTGCAGGGCGTGGAGGCCGGCGGCCACCAGGGCACGTACAGCAATGACCCGGCCGCGGACGGGATGGGTGTCGGGCTCGGGCTGCTGTCGCTGATCACGCTGGTCCGCGAGTACGTCCAGATCCCGATCATCGCGGCGGGCGGGATGATGCGCGGTGCGCAGATCGCTGCCGCGCTGGCCGCGGGCGCGGTCGCGGCCCAGTTGGGGACGGCGTTCCTGGTGTGCCCCGAGTCCGGGGCGAACGCCCTGCACAAGCAGGCGATGACGGACCCGCTGTTCGGCCGCACCGAGCTGACCCGGGCCTTCTCCGGGCGCCCGGCCCGGGGCCTGGTCAACCGCTTCATGCGCGAGCACGGCCCGTACGCGCCCGCCGCCTACCCCCAGCTGCACCACATGACCTCCGGCCTCCGTAAGGCGGCCGCGAAGGCGGGTGACCCCCAGGGGATGGCGCTGTGGGCCGGGCAGGGCCACCGGCTGGCGCGTGAGCTGCCCGCCGCGCGGCTGGTGGAGACGCTCGCGGTGGAACTCGACGCGGCGCGGGCCGCGGTGGCCCTTCAGCCCCAGCGGGGTGCGGTGTCGTGACCGCCCCGGTGTTCGTGGCCGACTCCCTGGCGGGGGCGGCCGCGGGGGCCCGGGTCTGGCTGGAGGGCCCTGAGGGGCGCCACGCGGTGTCCGTAAGGCGGCTGCGCGTCGGTGAGCCGGTGGTGCTGACGGACGGTCACGGTACGGGCGTCCAGGGCACCGTGGCGGCCGTCGAGGGCAAGGACCGGCTGGAGGTCGTGGTGGACGAGGTGCGCCGGGAGACGGCCCCGGACCCGAGGATCACCGTCGTCCAGGCGCTGCCCAAGGGCGACCGGGGCGAGCTGGCGGTGGAGACCATGACGGAGACCGGTGTGGACGCCGTCGTGCCGTGGTCGGCCGCCCGCTGCATCACCCAGTGGAAGGGCGAGCGCGGCCTCAAGGCGCTCGGCAAGTGGCGGTCGACCGCGCGCGAGGCGGGCAAGCAGTCCCGTCGGCTGACCTTCCCCGAGGTCACGGACGCGATGACGACCCGGCAGGTTGCCCGACTTCTCGCCGAAGCCGATTTCGCGGCCGTGCTCCACGAGGAGGGCGGCGAACCGCTCGCGACGGCCCAACTGCCCGCGAGCGGCGGGATCGTGCTGGTGGTCGGGCCCGAAGGGGGCGTGTCCCCCGAGGAGTTGGCCGCCTTCGCCGAGGTGGGCGCGCGGCCGTACCGGCTGGGCCCGAGCGTGCTGCGCACCTCCACGGCCGGAACGGCGGCCGCCGCGCTGCTGCTCGGCCGCACCGGCCGCTGGGGGTGAAAGGTCCCTCCGAGGCCCCTCGTCTGGGGATGAGAGACCCTTCCGGGGCCTCGTCTGGGGGTGGAAGGTCCCTCCGGGGCCCTCGTCGGGCACGTCCGTACCTGGCCGAGGACGGCCTTCCGGTGCGCGCCGGCCGATGGGAACCTACCCCCATGGGGGTATTGAGCCAGGCAAGGCAGGCACGACGGGCACGGCAGGCACGGCAGACAGGACGGGCACGGCAGGCACGGCAGGCATGGCGGACACGACGGGGACGGACGCTCTTCGCCATAGCGGCGGCAGGCGCGGCGGCGGTCGCGGTGACCGCCTGTGAGCCCACGGGCGGCGGTATCAGCTCCGTGACGGTCGCGATCACCACGGACCAGGTCGCCACCGAGGCGCTGGAGCGGGGCGGTGTCGGCGTCCGCTGGATGAGCTGCAACGCCGAGTTCAGGAACGGCCGTACGGCGGGTGCCGCTTCGCCCTCGCAGAGCGAGCGGGCCGGGGAGACCGACGCACGGGTGGACTGCCACGGCAGGACCGACAACGACAAGGACGTCCGGATCAGGGGCCGGGTCACCTACGTCCGGGAAGACCACTGCGTCCGGGGCGACTTGACCGGCCAGGTGGACGGCCGGAAGGTCTTCGAGGCGAATGTGATCGGGGAGTGCCAGGGCGGCGGCCGGGACACCGGGAGCCCCCGGCCGACCCGAAGCCAGCCCTGGGAGCACCGGACCACGGAGGCTCCCGAGCCGACCCGCAGCCACCCTTGGGAGCACCGGACGACCGAGGCCCCCGAGCCGACCCGCAGCCACCCTTGGGAGCACCGGACGACCGAGGCCCCCGAGCCGACCCGTAGCCATCCTTGGGAGCACCGGACCACGGAGGCCCCCGAGCCGACCCGCAGCCACCCTTGGGAGCACCGGACCACGGAGGCCCCCGAGCCGACCCGCAGCCACCCTTGGGAGCACCCGTCCACCGAGGGCCGGGCCGGCCAGGTCGGTGCCGACGACGGCGCCGGTGACGACGGTAAGGGCGGCACCGGGGGCGGTGCTCGGAGCGAATAGCCCGCGATCGCTTCGGTCGGCAGGCCCTCCCGGTACCATCCGGACCGTACGTGCCGACGATCCGTGAGGAGCCACCGGTGGCGGGAGAACCGCAGGCCGACTGCCTGTTCTGCAAGATTGTGTCGGGGGAGGTGCCGGCCACCGTCGTCCGCGAGACGGACACCACCGTCGCCTTCCGGGACATAAACCCCCAGGCGCCCACGCACGTCCTGGTGATTCCCAAGGCGCACTACCCGGACGCGGCCTCCCTCGCGGCGGCCGAACCGCAGATCACCGCGGATGTGCTGGGCGAGGCGGGCGCGGTCGCCGCCGATGAGAAGCTCGACGAGACGGGCTACCGCGTGGTGTTCAACACCGGCTCCGGCGCCGGTCAGACCGTCTTCCACGCGCATGCCCACGTCCTGGGCGGCCGCGGGCTCAACTGGCCCCCCGGATAACCCTTGTCCGCGAGGGAACTGATCGTCCTCGGCACCGCCAGCCAGGTGCCGACCCGGCACCGCAACCACAACGGCTATCTGCTGCGCTGGGACGGCGAGGGTCTGCTGTTCGACCCCGGCGAGGGCACCCAGCGCCAGATGCTGAGGGCCGGGGTCGCCGCCCATGACATCGACCGGATCTGTGTCACCCACTTCCACGGGGACCACTCCCTGGGCCTGGCCGGGGTGATCCAGCGGATCAACCTCGACCGGGTGCCGCACCGGGTGACCGCCCACTACCCGGCGAGCGGACAGCGGTTCTTCGAGCGGCTGCGCTACGCGACCGCCTACCGCGAGACGGTGGCGCTGGCCGAGGAGCCGGTCGCCGGTGACGGCGCGGTGCTGGCCCACACCCCCGCGTACACGCTGGAGGCGGTCCGGCTCTCGCACCCCGTCGAGTCCTACGGCTATCGCCTGATCGAACCGGACGGCCGCAGGATGCTGCCCGAGCGGCTCGGCGCGCTCGGCGTCCGGGGCCCGGACATCGGCCGGCTCCAGCGGGAGCGGGCGCTGGAGATCGAGGGGCGCACGGTGGCGATCGAGGAGGTCAGCGAGGTGCGCCGGGGGCAGCGCTTCGCGTTCATCATGGACACCCGGCTGTGCG
This sequence comes from Streptomyces sp. 5-10, assembly GCF_014712245.1. Classification (NCBI taxonomy): domain Bacteria; kingdom Bacillati; phylum Actinomycetota; class Actinomycetes; order Kitasatosporales; family Streptomycetaceae; genus Streptomyces; species Streptomyces sp. 5-10. The sequence goes on along the minus strand of NZ_JACVYG010000002.1, from coordinate 364,879 downwards.
ACGGCGCCGACGCGCTGGCGCAGGGGTGCGATCTGCTGGTCATCGAGTCGACCTTCCTGGACGAGGACGAGGCCCTGGCGGTCGAGTACGGGCATCTGACCGCCGGGCAGGCGGCCCGGCTCGCGGCCGGGGCGGGGGTGCGGCACCTGGTGCTGACGCACTTCTCGCAGCGCTACGGCGACCCCTCCGAGTTCGAGCGCCAGGCGCGGGACGCGGGGTTCGACGGCGAGCTCACGGTCGCCCAGGACCTGATGACGGTGGCGCTGCCCAAACGGCGCTGAGGGCGCCCCGGCGGGGGCGCCGGGACCGTTGACCGCCGAGGGTGACAGTGGGCCGGACCCCGGCCCGTTGTCGGTGCCATCGTGCACACTGGCCGCACCCGCATCCGACGGCGGAGGCGGACCGGCAAGACCTGGGAGAGCGCGGTGACGACACACGACGGCGACAAGCTCACGGCGGGCTACCACCTGCTCGACCCGCTCGCGGACGTGCGCCGCCCCGGCGACGCCGACTGCGACGTCTATCTCACCGGCACGGTCTTCCTGGACATCATCTTCACCGGTCTTGACAGCGCCCCCGTCCGCGGCACCGAGTCCTGGGCGCGCGGCATGGGCTCGAGCCCCGGCGGCGTCGCCAATATGGCCACCGCCCTGGCCCGGCTCGGCCTGCGCACCTCGCTCGCCGCCGCCTTCGGCGACGACCACTACGGGGACTACTGCCGGGACGCCCTGGACCACGGCGAGGGCATCGATCTCTCGCTCTCCCGCACGATCCCCGGCTGGCACTCCCCGGTGACCGTCTCCATGGCCTACGAGGGCGAGCGGACCATGGTCTCCCACGGCCATGAGGCCCCGCCGCCCGAGGAGCCCGCACCCAGCAGCCCGCCCCCGGCCCGCGCCGCCGTGGCCTCCCTGGTGCCCGGCCGCGGCCAGGAGTGGGTCGCCGAGGCCGCCCGCCGCGGCAGCACGGTCTTCGCGGACGTCGGCTGGGACGACACCGGCCGCTGGGACCCGGCCGACCTCGCCGAGCTGGAGCACTGCGAGGCGTTCCTGCCCAACGCCGAGGAGGCGATGCGCTACACCCGCACCGACTGCCCGCGCGCCGCCGCCCGGGCCCTGGCCGACCTGGTCCCGCTCGCCGTCGTCACGCTCGGCTCCGAGGGGGCGTACGCGGTCGACGGCCGCACCGGCGAGACCGCCGAGGTGCCCGCGATCTCCGTGGAGGCCCTGGACCCGACCGGGGCCGGGGACGTGTTCGTCGCCGGTTTCGTCACCGGCACGCTCGCCGGGTGGCCGCTCGCCGACCGGCTGGCCTTCGCCGGGCTGACCGCCGCGCTGTCGGTGCAGGAGTTCGGCGGCTCGCTGTCGGCGCCCGGCTGGGTCGAGATCGCCGCCTGGTGGCAGCACGCCCGCGCCTACGACGACCAGCCCGCCCGCGCGCTGCGCCGCTACGCCTTCCTCGACCGGCTGCTCCCGGCCGCCGCCCGCCCCTGGCCGCTGCGCCGGGCCGTCCCGACGATCGGTTTCCGCCAGGCGTAGCGCGGGGCGCGGGCCGGGCGTAGCGCGGGGCGTGGACCGGGCGTAGCGCGGGGCGTGGACCGGGCGTGGCGTCGGGGCCCCGGGCCCTGGAGCATCCGGGGGCGCGGGAGGCTCCAGGTGAGCGGGGCGATGAGCGGATAGGAGTAAAAGGGCTCGGGTGTTGTCGGTGCTCCGTCGTACCCTTGGAACCCAAGGTTGTCGAGCGGCGAGAACCCTTGTAGCGGGAGGTAGAAGCAGGCCAGAGAGCCGGCCCATGACGCAACCAACCACAGCACCGCAGGCGCATGCGCAGTTCACGGTCCCGAGCAAGCACCCCATGGTCATGGTCCTGGGATCCGGTGACGCGCTGCTCCGTGTGATCGAGAACGCGTTCCCGGCGACCGATATTCACGTACGCGGCAATGAAGTCAGCGCCACCGGGGATCCGAAGGAAGTCGCCCTGGTCCAGCGTCTGTTCGATGAGATGATGCTGGTGCTCCGCACCGGTCAACCGATGACGGAGGATGCGGTGGAGCGCTCGATCTCGATGCTGCGCGCGGCCGATAACGGCGAGAGCGGGGTGCGGGAGACGCCCGCCGAGGTGCTCACCCAGAACATCCTCTCCAACCGCGGCCGCACCATCCGCCCCAAGACGCTCAACCAGAAGCGCTATGTCGACGCCATCGACAAGCACACCGTCGTCTTCGGCATCGGCCCCGCGGGCACCGGCAAGACCTATCTCGCCATGGCCAAGGCGGTCCAGGCGCTGCAGTCCAAGCAGGTCAACCGGATCATCCTCACCCGGCCGGCGGTCGAGGCGGGGGAGCGGCTCGGCTTCCTGCCCGGCACCCTCTACGAGAAGATCGACCCGTATCTGCGGCCGCTCTACGACGCGCTGCACGACATGCTCGACCCCGACTCCATCCCGCGCCTGATGGCCGCGGGCACGATCGAGGTCGCGCCACTGGCGTACATGCGTGGCCGTACGCTCAATGACGCGTTCATCATCCTCGACGAGGCCCAGAACACGAACCCCGAGCAGATGAAGATGTTCCTCACCCGGCTCGGCTTCGACTCCAAGATAGTGATCACGGGCGACATCACCCAGATCGACCTCCCCGGCGGGACCAAGAGCGGTCTGCGCCAGGTGCGGGAGATCCTGGACGGCGTCGAGGACGTGCACTTCTCCATGCTCACCAGCACCGACGTGGTCCGTCACAAGCTGGTCGGCCGGATCGTCGACGCATACGACCAGTACGACAGTCGCAACGGAAAGTAATCACGAACCCCCATGGCGATCGACGTCAACAACGAATCCGGTACCGATATCGACGAGCGGGCGGTGCTGGACATCGCCCGGTACGCGCTCGCCCGGATGCGTATCCACCCGCTCTCCGAGCTCTCGGTGATCGTCGTCGACGCCGACGCCATGGAGCAGCTGCACATCCAGTGGATGGATCTGCCGGGGCCCACCGATGTCATGTCCTTCCCGATGGACGAGCTGCGCCCGCCGGCCAAGGACGACGAGGAGCCCCCGCAGGGCCTCCTCGGGGACATCGTGCTCTGCCCCGAAGTGGCCAAGAAGCAGGGGGAGGAGGCGCCGACCGGGCACTCCATGGACGAGGAGCTCCAGCTGCTCACCGTCCACGGCGTCCTCCACCTGCTCGGCTATGACCACGAGGAGGCGGACGAGCGCGCCGAGATGTTCGGCCTCCAGGCCGCCATCGTCGACGGCTGGCGCGCGGAGCAGGGCGTCACCGGCCCCTCCCCGGCCCCCACCGTCCGATGAGCGCGCAGCTCGTCACCGCGGCCGTCCTGCTGGTCGTGGTGGCCTGGCTGGCGGCCTGCGCGGAGGCCGGTCTGGCCCGCACCACCCGGTTCCGCGCCGAGGAGGCCGTGCGCTCCGGGCGCCGGGGCAGCGCCAAGCTGATGCTCGTCGCCGAGGACCCCACCCGCTATCTCAATGTGGCGCTGCTGGTCCGCGTCGCCTGCGAGGTCGCGGCGGGCGCGGTCGTCACGTTCGCGAGCCTGCGCGAGTTCCCCGAGACCTGGAAGGCGCTGACCGTCGCGATCGGCGTGATGGTCCTGGTGTCGTACGTGGCCGTCGGCGTCTCCCCGCGCACCATCGGTGCCCAGCATCCGCTCAACACCGCGACCGTCGCCGCCTATGTGCTGATCCCGCTGGCCCGGGTCATGGGCCCCATCCCGCCGCTGCTGATCCTCCTCGGTAACGCGCTCACGCCCGGCAAGGGCTTCCGCAAGGGCCCGTTCGCCTCCGAGGCCGAGCTGCGCGCCCTGGTGGACCTCGCCGAGCAGGAGTCGCTGATCGAGGACGAGGAGCGGCGCATGGTCCACTCCGTCTTCGAGCTCGGCGACACCCTGGTGCGCGAGGTGATGGTGCCGCGCACCGACCTGGTGGTCATCGAGCGCTTCAAGACCATCCGGCAGGCGCTCACCCTCGCGCTGCGCTCCGGCTTCTCCCGGATACCGGTCACCGGCGAGAACGAGGACGACATCGTCGGGATCGTCTACCTCAAGGACCTGGTCCGCAAGACGCACATCAACCGCGAGGCCGAGACCGAGCTGGTCTCCACCGCGATGCGGCCCGCCGCCTTCGTCCCGGACACCAAGAACGCGGGCGATCTGCTGCGCGAGATGCAGCAGGATCGCAACCACGTGGCCGTGGTGATCGACGAGTACGGCGGCACGGCCGGGATCGTCACCATCGAGGACATCCTCGAGGAGATCGTCGGCGAGATCACCGACGAGTACGACCGCGAACTGCCGCCCATCGAGGACCTCGGCGACGGCACCCACCGGGTGACCGCCCGGCTCGCCCTGGGTGACCTGGGGGAGTTGTACGGCACGCATCTGGAGGACGAAGACGTCGAGACGGTGGGCGGGCTGCTCGCCAAGGCGCTGGGCCGGGTGCCGATCGCGGGCGCCAAGGCCGAGGTGGACGTCCCCGAGGGCGGGGTGGACCCCGCGCTCAAGGCGCTGCGGCTGACGGCCGAGTCCCCGGCGGGCCGCCGCAACCGCATCGTCACGGTGCTGGTCGAGCCGGTCCGCGAAACCGCCGCGGCCGAGTAAGTGCTCCGCTGGACGTGCCGCGATGCGTCGTCGGCCGGCTGCGGCGCCGTCGTGCCTGGTCCCACGCGGCGGAGCCGCATATCGACACAGCCCCGCGCCCCTTCGGGGCGCTGCCGAACGCGCTGCCGAACCATAGCGGACTTCCTCTGACCTGCTCAGGCCGCGCACCTGCGGTGCGGCCTCTCCGGACCGGCCCCTTCCCGCGCTCCCGCCGCACGCGCCGGGGCGCGGCGCCCGCCCGCGCGACAGCGGGCCGTCGCGCCAGCGCATCGGCAACGCGCGGGCCGCGCTGCGCCATCTGGGTGGAATAGCCGTCCGCTCCCTGGCCCATCTGGCGTAGGCGCCCGCTTACTTGCAGATACCGACTGGTGGGTCGCCCATACCTCTGTCGGGGGACAGTCGGCCTGTCTGCTTTGACGTAGACGGGTCGGCCGTATGGGCACCCCCGCACAGAGGCCAAGGCTCCGCGCGGCTGCGCCGCGCGGAGCCGGGCGGCTCATCTCCCTGAGCTCAGGAAAGGGCGGCCGCTTCCATGTCCACCACCACGGTGACCTCCACGCCGAACCCCTCCGTCTTCGGTCAATCCGTCACCTACACCGCCACCGTCACCGGCATCACCGCCGGGAGCCCTCCCTGGGGCGACGTGACCTTCGTCATCGCCGGTGGCCCGACCATCGGCCCCGTGACGCTCACCCCAACCGGGGTCGACTCCGGCACGGCCAGCGTGACCGACTCCTCCCTCGCCGTCGGCTCCCACCTGGTCACGGCGAACTTCGTCAACTCCAGCGATCCTTTGGACAATTCGTCCGGCACGACCATCCAGCAGGTCAACCAGTCGGCGACCACCACCGCGGTCACCTTCGTCCCGCCCGCGCCCGTCTGCGGCGAGACCGTGACGCTGACGGCGCATGTGGCGGCGGTGCCCCCGGGCAGCGGCACCCCCACCGGTACGGTCACCTTCATCATCAGCGCGGACGGGCCCACGGTGACCGGGACCCTCGATCCGTCCGGGAACGCCTCCGTCACCGTTCCCGCCCTGAGCGTGGGCACGCACCAGGTCGCCGCGTTCTACAACGGCGACGCCAACTTCGCCCCGTCCAACTCGCCCTTGACGCCGCTCACCATCAATCCGGCGTCCTCGACCACGACCCTCACCACCTCCCCCGCCTCGCCGGTCTGCGGTGAGCCGGTGACCCTGTGCGCCCAGGTGGCGGTCGTCGCGCCCGGCACCTGCACCCCGACGGGCACGGTGACGTTCACGGTCGCCGGCGGTCCGACGCTGACCGGGACGCTGAACGCCAGCGGCCAGGCGTGTGTGACCACCAGCGCCATCCCGGTGGGCACCCATGCCGTGACGGCCGCCTACGCCGGAAACGGGAATGTCGCGGGCTCGACCGACACCGGCTCGATCACGGTCGGTCAGGGAGCGTCGGCCACATCGGTCACGGTGTCCCCGGCCGCACCGGTCTGCGGTGAGTCGATCACCATCTGCGCCCAGGTGACGGTGTCGCCGCCGAGCACCTGTACGCCCACGGGCACGGTGACCTTCGCGATCAGCGGTGGCCCGACCCTGACGGGCACGCTGAACGCCAGCGGCCAGGCATGCGTGACCACCAACGCCCTGACCGCGGGGTCGTACACCGTGACCGCCACCTACGGGGGCAGCACGAACATCGCGATTTCCAGCGGCTCGGCGTCGTTCACCGTGGGCCAGGGCGTCTCGGGCATCTCGGCGAGCATCTCGCCCAGCCCGTCCGTCTGCGGTGAGCCGGTGACCATCTGCGCGGACGTGGGCGTCGCGCCGCCGAGCACCTGTGTCCCCACCGGAAACGTGACGTTCGCCGTCTCCGGTGGTCCGACCCTGACGGGCACGCTGAACGCGACCGGTCAGGCGTGTGTGACAACCAGCGCCATTCCGGTCGGCATGCACAGCCTGACCATCACCTATCCGGGCGACGGGGACGTCCTGGGCTCGACGGCGACCCTCCCCCTGACGGTGAACCAGGCCGCCTCGACGACCGCCCTGACCATCACGCCCAGCACGGCGTCGTGCGGTCAGTCGGTCACCCTGTGCGCGCAGGTGACCACGACCCCGCCGGGGACCTGCACCCCGACCGGAACGGTCACCTTCGCGATCGCGGGTGGTCCGACCTTGACCGGAACGCTGAACGCCAGCGGTCAGGCGTGTGTGACCACCAGCGCCATTCCGGTCGGCACCCATGCGGTGACGGCCACCTACTCCGGCGACACCGGCGTCGCCGGGTCGAACGCCACCGGGTCCGTCACGGTCAACCAGGGCGTCTCCTCCACGACCCTCAGCTTCCTGCCCGCCTCCCCGGTCTGCGGTGAGCCGGTGACCCTGTGCGCCCAGGTGACGGTCGCGTCGCCCAGTACCTGCACCCCGACCGGAACGGTCACCTTCGCGATCGCGGGTGGTCCGACCTTGACCGGGACGCTGAACGCCAGCGGTCAGGCGTGCGTGACGACGAGCGCCATTCCGGTGGGCACGCACGCGGTGACGGCCTCGTACGGTGGCAACACGGGCGTGGCGGGCTCGTCGGCCTCCGGATCCATCACCGTCGGCCAGGCCGCGTCCACGACCGCGCTGACCATCACCCCCGCCTCTCCGGTGTGCGGCCAGCCGGTGACCCTGTGCGCGCAGGTGACCACGACAGCGCCCGGCACGTGCGCCCCGACCGGGACGGTGACGTTCGCGATCGCGGGTGGTCCGACCTTGACCGGGACGCTGAACGCCAGCGGTCAGGCGTGCGTGACGACGAGCGCCATTCCGGTGGGCACGCACGCGGTGACGGCCTCGTACGGTGGCAACACGGGCGTGGCGGGCTCCTCGGCGTCCGGATCCGTCACCGTCGGCCAGGCGAGCACCACGACCACGCTCACCTCCTCGCCGAACCCGTCCACCCCCGGCCAGAACGTGACCTTCACCGCCACGGTGACCGCGGTGCCGCCGGCGACGGGCACCCCGACCGGGAACGTCATCTTCGTGATCAGCGGCGGGCCCACCCTCACCGGCACGCTCAACGCCTTCGGACAGGCCACCGTCAGCACCAACACCCTCACCACCGGGGCGCACACGGTCACGGCCGTCTACGGCGGCGACACCTGCTTCGCCGGTTCGACCTCAGCGACGATCACCCAGAACGTGGTCGCGGCGCCGACCGGGACCACGGTGACCGCCACCCCGGCCACCATCCGGCTGCGGATCAACGGCACGCTGATCATCCCGACCCTGAGCGCGACGCTGAGGGACGCGTCCAACAACCCGATCCCCGGCCAGACCCTCACCTTCGTCGCCAACTCCGCACTGGGCCCGATCGCGCTGGGCAGCGCGGTCACCAACGCCAGCGGCACGGCGACGCTCAGCAATGTCACCGTCCCGCCGACCGTGCTCACCGCCTCGACGTACACCGCCTCCTTCGCGGGCGCTCCGGGCCTGAGCCCGTCGTCGGGTTCGGCCTCGCTGACCTTCCAGCCGTCGCCGATCCTCCCCTAGGGCGCCTGAGGCCCTGAGGCCCTGAGACCCGCCCTGAGCCATCCACACAACCGCGTATCGCCCGCGCCGGGCCGCCGCACCGCGGACCGGCGCGGGCCGCCGTGTGCCCACCGGCGTCACCGCCGGTCAACGCCCCGCATATGCTCATCCGCATGAGCGAAGCAGCGCAGTTGGACCCCGAAGACCGCAAGATCATCACGCTGGCCCGCTCCGTGCGGGCCCGCAACTCCGTGCCGGAGGGCGCCGCCGTCCGCGACGAGACAGGGCGTACGTATGTCGCCGGGACCGTGGCCCTCGACTCGCTGAAGCTGAGCGCCCTCCAGACCGCCGTCGCCATGGCCGTGGCGAGCGGTGCCACGTCCCTGGAGGCCGCGGCCGTGGTGACCGACGCGGAGAGCGCGTCCGAGGAGGACCGCGCGGCCGTCCGGGACCTGGGCGGGGCCGGGACCCCGGTGCTGCTGGCGGGCCCCGACGGCACCCTGCGGGCCACGCTGGACGCCTGACCGGCGCCCTACGGTCACAGTGGGCCCGCCTGCCCCGCCCCACTGCCCGCGGCGGTCGCACGAGGCCGGGACGGCTGGTCCGAATGGGTCGGGGCATCGGGGAGAATGGGGGCCATGACTGCCGGTACCTCCCCGTCCCCGACCGAGCGGCGGGAGACCCCGCACCGCTCGGGCTTCGCCTGCTTCGTCGGCCGCCCCAACGCGGGCAAGTCGACCCTGACCAACGCGCTGGTGGGGACGAAGGTCGCGATCACCTCGAACCGCCCGCAGACCACCCGCCACACCGTCCGCGGCATCGTGCACCGCCCGGACGCCCAGCTGGTGCTCGTCGACACCCCCGGTCTGCACAAGCCGCGCACCCTGCTCGGCGAGCGGCTCAACGATGTGGTGCGCACCACCTGGGCCGAGGTCGACGTCATCGGCTTCTGCCTGCCCGCCGACCAGAAGCTGGGCCCTGGCGACCGCTATATCGCCACCGAGCTCGCGGGGATCAAGAAGACCCCCAAGGTCGCGATCGTCACCAAGACCGACCTGGTCGAGCCTCAGCAACTGGCCCAGCAACTGATCGCCATCGACCGGCTCGGCAAGGAGCTGGGCATCGAGTGGGCCGAGATCGTCCCGGTGTCGGCGGTGGGGGACCAGCAAGTGGATCTGCTGGCGGATCTGCTGGTCCCGCTGCTGCCCGAGGGCCCGACGCTCTACGCCGAGGGCGACCTTACGGATGAGCCCGAGCAGGTCATGGTGGCCGAGCTGATCCGGGAGGCCGCGCTGGAGGGCGTACGGGACGAACTGCCGCACTCCATCGCGGTGGTGGTGGAGGAGATGCTGCCCCGCGAGGGCCGCCCCGCGGACCGGCCGCTCCTGGACATCCACGCCAACCTCTACATCGAGCGGCCCAGCCAGAAGGGCATCATCATCGGCCCCAAGGGCCGCCGCCTGAAGGACGTGGGCACCAAGTCCCGCAAGCACATTGAAGCGCTGCTGGGTACGCCGGTCTTCCTCGACCTGCATGTGAAGGTTGCCAAGGACTGGCAGCGTGATCCGAAGCAGCTGCGGAAGCTGGGGTTCTGAGCCTGGTGCGTGGTCCTCGGCGCATGCGCCGAGGACCACGCGGCCCCTACGCGCCCTCCTTCAGCACCGCGCGGATCAGTTCCCGCTGGGCGTCGCTCAGATGGGGATCCGCGGCGTGGATGGTGCGGCCGTCGACGGTGATCTCGTACTGGAAGCCGTCGGGGACGCCGCGGAGGGCCGTGGTGTGGCCGGTCTCGACGGCCTGGTGGGCCAGGGCGTCCAGATGGGTGGCGTCGGGCCGGCCGGTGGTGTCCAGCTCGGCCCGGCGCTCGATTCCGGCGAATCCGCCGGTGCGGGTGACGGAGATGCGCATGGCTCCATCACTACCCGATGGCGTGGTCTAGCGCGCGCCCACGTGCGCCCGCAGATCGGTGATGCCCACCCCGGCCCAGGCCTCCCGCACCGCCGACTGCTCCTCGCCCTCGCCGTAGCGGGTGTGCGCCGCGGCCACCGTGAGCTGGGCGAAGTCGGCGAACTCCGCGTCGGAGGCCAGATCGCCGCCGGTCAGCACGTCGTACCAGATCTGCCCGGCGCGCTCCCAGGCGTTGCCACCCAGGGCGGTGGCGGCGAGGTAGAAGGCGTGGTTGGGGATGCCGGAGTTGATGTGGACGCCGCCGTTGTCCCGTGAGGTGTGGACGTAGTCGTCCATCGTGCCCGGCTGCGGGTCCTTGCCCAGCACATCGTCGTCGTACGCCGTGCCCGGGGCCTTCAACGAGCGCAGGGCCACCCCGGTGACCCGGTCCGTCAGCAGCCCCGCGCCGATCAGCCAGTCGGCCTCCTCGGCGCTCTGCCCGAGCACATGCTGCTTGACCAGGGAGCCGAAGACGTCGGACATCGACTCGTTGAGCGCCCCGGACTGGCCGAAGTACTCGAGGTTGGCGGTGTACTGCGTGACGCCGTGGGTCAGCTCGTGGGCCATCACGTCGACCGGGATGGTGAAGTCCAGGAAGACCTCGCCGTCCCCGTCGCCGAAGACCATCTGCTCGCCGTCCCAGAAGGCGTTGTTGTAGTCCTCGCTGTAGTGGACGCTCGCGTTCAGCGGCAGCCCGGAGTCGTCGATCGAGCGCCGGCCGTACGCCTTGAGGAAGAGCTCGAAGGTCGCGCCGAGCCCGTCGTACGCGCGGTTCACCGACTCGTCCCCGCTCGCCTGGTCGCCCTCGCCGCGCACCTTCCTGCCCGGCAGCGAGGTCCTGTGCTGGGCGTCGTAGATGGTGCGCCGGGGCTTGTCGGAGGGCGCGGCGGCCCGCGCGGCGGGGACGCCGCGCACGGTGGTGATCCGGCGGCGGGTGCGCTGCAGGGCGTCGTGCTCGAGCGTGCGGCGGGCGGGATCGGCCAGCGAGGTGTCCTCGGCGCGGGACAGCTTGTCCAGGACGTGCGGCGGCACGATCGTGCAGAAGGCGGTGTGGCGGTGACCGCGGGCAGGGCGGGTCGTAAGGCGGGTCTTGCGGCCGTTGGCATTGGCATTGGCATTGGCGTCCATGGCTGGCAATGTCGCATCGCGTGATGCCCGTGTCACGCCTTGCGGTCATGATTGCTGAAATCGAGTGGAAGATGTGTATTCCTCCGAAGCGCATGTATCGGTCCGCATAGTGATACGGGTCCGCCCCGCCCGCCCGTCTCGGTTAGGCTGCTCTGCATCATGCGTTTCGGGCTGCTTCTTCTTAGCTGCCGCGGCGAGGGCCTGTAGTCGAACGGCCGACCCCCTCCCCGCGGAGTTCGGCGTTGCTCTGATCACGCCCCGTCGGTCGCCCCAGGACCTCCGCGACAGCGGATCCGTCCAGCGGACAGCGGACCATCCAAGGAGCCCCGCGCACCATGACTCACTCCGACACGCCCGGCCAGACCTCCGAGACCTCCGAGATCTCCGGTGAGGCCGTCGGCCGTCCCACCCCCATCACCGCCGCCACCGTCACCCAGCGCCCCTCGGGGATGCCGATCCACAAGTACGGCCCGTACGAGGCCGTCGACATCCCGGACCGCACCTGGCCGGACAACCGCATCACCGTCGCCCCGCGCTGGCTGTCCACCGATCTGCGGGACGGCAACCAGGCGCTGATCGACCCGATGTCCCCGGCCCGCAAGCGCGAGATGTTCGACCTGCTGGTGCGCATGGGCTACAAGGAGATCGAGGTCGGCTTCCCCTCCTCCGGCCAGACCGACTTCGACTTCGTACGGTCGATCATCGAGGAGGGCGCGATCCCGGAGGACGTGACGATCTCCGTCCTCACCCAGGCGCGCGAGGAGCTGATCGAGCGCACCGTCGAGTCGCTGCGCGGGGCGCACAAGGCCACCGTGCACCTGTACAACGCCACCGCCCCCACCTTCCGCCGGGTCGTCTTCCGCGGCACCCGGGAGCAGGTCAAGCAGATCGCGGTGGACGGCACCCGGCTGGTGGTGGAGTACGCCGACAAGATCCTCGGCGATGACACGGTCTTCGGCTACCAGTACAGCCCGGAGATCTTCACCGACACCGAGCTGGACTTCGCGCTGGAGGTCTGCGAGGGCGTGATGGACGTCTGGCAGCCCGAGGAGGGCCGCGAGATCATCCTGAATCTGCCGGCCACCGTCGAGCGCTCGACCCCGTCCACCCACGCGGACCGCTTCGAGTGGATGTCGCGCCACCTGTCCCGGCGCGAGCACATCTGCCTGTCGGTGCATCCGCACAACGACCGCGGCACCGCCGTCGCCGCCGCCGAGCTGGCGATCATGGCCGGGGCGGACCGCATCGAGGGCTGCCTGTTCGGGCAGGGCGAGCGCACCGGCAACGTCGACCTGGTGACGCTGGGCATGAACCTGTTCTCCCAGGGCGTGGACCCGCAGATCGACTTCTCGCAGATCGACGAGATCCGCCGCACCGCCGAGTACTGCAACCAGATGGAGATCCACCCGCGCCACCCCTACGCGGGCGATCTGGTCTACACCGCCTTCTCCGGTTCCCACCAGGACGCCATCAAGAAGGGGTTCGAGGCGCTGGAGGCGAGCGCGGCCGAGCAGGGCAAGACGGTGGACGAGATCGAGTGGGCGGTCCCGTACCTGCCCATCGACCCCAAGGACGTCGGCCGCTCGTATGAGGCCGTGATCCGGGTGAACTCCCAGTCCGGCAAGGGCGGCATCGCCTATGTCCTGAAGAACGACCACAACCTGGACCTGCCGCGCAGGATGCAGATCGAGTTCTCCAAGACGATTCAGGCCAAGACCGACGCCGAGGGCGGCGAGGTCACCCCGGCCCAGATCTGGGCGGCCTTCCAGGACGAGTACCTGCCGACCGAGAACAACCGGTGGGGCCGGATCTCGCTGCGCAGCGCGCAGACCTCCACCACCACCGAGGGCACCGACGCGCTCACCGTCGAGGCGGTCGTGGACGGCGCCGAGACGGTGCTGAACGGCACCGGCAATGGCCCGCTGGCGGCCTTCTTCGACGCCCTGGCCGCGATCGACGTGGACGTACGGCTGCTGGACTACTCCGAGCACACCCTGAGCGAGGGCGCCGCGTCCCAGGCCGCCGCGTACATCGAGTGCGCGATCGACGGGCAGGTGCTGTGGGGTGTCGGGATCGACGCCAACATCGTGCGCGCCTCCCTGAAGGCCGTCGTCTCGGCGGTGAACCGGGCTCGCCGGTGATCCTTTCGGAATCCTTCGGATTCCTTCAGGTGCGTAGGTGATCTTTCAGCAGTCTGATCGGACGGGTTCATCACCCCGTTGACCTGGTCACCCATATGGGCCCCGTTCACCCCGCGAGGTGGGCGGGGCCTCGGGTTTGGCCTGTTGTCTCCGTTCGGGGTACTGACGTCACATCATGGATGTGGCTAGCATCACGTCAACGCGGCAACGTGGCCGAAGCGTTATGGAGGTGTGACGTGGTGCACCGGCGAGCCCGCCGTGACCGGGACCTGTGTGTGGTAGGCGTACGCACTCTGTGGCGGACCGTCGGCGATGGTGAGTTCTTCTGCCCCGAGTGCGGCGGTGACCGCAACTACCGCCGCCGTACCGGCCGCCGCCGCATCGTGGTGCTCGGCCTGCCGGTAATGCCGCGCGGACCGGTCGCGCCCATCGTGGAATGCGCGGCCTGCGGCAGCCGCTACGGCACGGAGGTGCTGGACCACCCCACCACGACCCGCTTCTCCGCCATGCTGCGGGACGCGGTGCACACCGTGGCCCTCGCGGTCCTCGCCGCGGGCGGCACCGAGGCGACGGCGGTCCGGCAGGTCGCGGTCGGCGCGGTGCGCGCCGCCGGATTCGCCGACTGCAGCGAGGAGCAGCTGCTCGCGCTCATCGAGGCCCTCGCGGCCGACACCGGGCGGCTCCCGGGCGCGTGCGGCGAGCGCGACGGCCTGGACCCGTGCGGTACGGCGCTCGCCATCGAGCTGCACGAGGCCCTGGAGCCGCTGGCCCCGCATCTGGCCCCCACCGGCCGGGAGGCCATCCTCCTCCAGGGCGCCCGGATCGCCGTGGCCGACGGCCCGTACCGGCCGGCCGAGCGCGCGGTCCTGGAAACGGTCGGCCGGGCCCTGATGATCTGCCCGGACGACACGGCCCGCCTGCTCGCCGCCACAAGGGCGGCCTTTTGATCCAGGACTCGGTTCAGAGCTCGGTTCTCCCCCAGCTACCGCTGGGGAGTGCCCTCGACCGGAAGACCCAAGGGGCCAGAACCGGCCGGAAGACCCAAGGGGCCAGAAGGGGAAGTCCCGCCTCCGTACTCCCCAGGGAGTAATCGCCCCGGTCCCGCCCCCGGCGTAGTAGCCGCCATGTCCGTCGTCGGCGCGACGTATCGGCGTCCCCGCGCCGGAAGCCTGGGGGCATGCAGACGACATCGTCAGGGATCCCGAGCGATCCCCACCAACCGGACGCGTCGCCGCCCGGCGCGGCCGGGGCGCAGCCCGCCGCGGCCGGCGGCAAGCGGCGGCGCACACTGCCCTGGGCGGTCATCGCGGGCTGGGTGCTGCTGCTCCTCGTCGCCGTCCCCTTCGCGGGCAAGCTCGAGGGCGCCAAGCGGGACACGGCCGTCGACTACCTCCCGGCGGGCGCCGACTCCACCCAGGTGGCCCGGCTCCAGGAGCGGCTGCCCGGTGGCGACACCATCGACCTCGTCCTCGTCTTCCACCGCGACGGCGGGCTGACCGACGCCGACCGTAAGGCGGCCGGCGGGCGGGTCGCCGAGGTGGCGGGGCGCCATGACCTCGTCGGTGGCACGGCGCCGCGCGCCATCCCGTCCAAGGACGGCACGACCCTGATGTACCCCATGGCGCTCACCGGCCTGACGGACGAGAAGGAGCGGGCCGACGCCGTCAAGGACGTCCGCGCCGAGCTCGCCTCCCACCCCGAAGGCCTGACCGTCCAGGTCGGCGGCCCAGGGGCGCTCAGCGCCGACTCGCAGGAGGTCTTCGCCTCCACCGACGGCACGCTGATGTTCGCCACCGCCGGGGTGGTCGCCCTGCTGCTGATCATCACCTACCGCAGCCCGCTGCTGTGGCTGGTGCCGCTGGGGGTGGTCGGCGTCGCCGCCATGGCCGCGATGGCGATCGTCTACGGCCTCGTGGAGGGCTTCGACCTCATCGTCACCAGCATGAGCTCCTCGATCATGACGGTGCTGGTCTTCGGCGCGGGCACCGACTACGCCCTGCTGATCGTGTCCCGCTACCGCGAGGAGCTGCGCCGCCACCACGCCCCGTACGACGCGATGCGCGAGGCCCTGCGCGGCTGCGGCCCCGCCGTGCTCGCCTCCAGCGGCACCGTGGCCGCCGGGCTGCTGTGTCTGCTCGCCGCCGACCTCAACAGCAGCAGCGGACTGGGTCCGGTCGGCGCGGTCGGGGTGGTCTGCGCGCTGGCCGCGATGGTGACGCTGCTGCCCGCGGTGCTGGTGCTGCTGGGGCGGCGGGTGTTCTGGCCGCTGATCCCCGTCTACGGCAGTGAACCGCGGGCGGCCCGGCGCGGGTTCTTCGAGGCGATGGGCAGCTCGGCCCGCCGCCGGCCCGGTGCCGTACTCATCGGCGGTGCCGCGCTGCTGGGCGTGCTCGCCCTGGGCGTGCTCAATCTGCCCGGCAACCTCAAGCAGGAGGACACCTTCACCGACAAGCCCGAGTCGGTGGCCGCCACGCAGACCCTCGCCGAGGCCTATCCGGACAGCAGCAGCCAGCCCATCAGCGTGATGGCGCGCACCGCGGGGGCGGACGAGGTGCTGCGGCGGGCGCGCGCCACGGAGGGGGTCGCGCGGGCGGACGCCGGGCGCAGCGGCGGCGGCTGGACGGAGATCGACGTCTTCCCGCGCGGCGCCCCGCAGTCGGCGGAGGAGACGGCCACGCTGCACGCCCTGCGCGCACAGCTGATACGGGTCGAGGGCGCCGACGCGCTGGTCGGCGGACCCAGCGCCCAGCAGCTCGACCTGGAGGACACCAACGCCCGCGACCGGATGCTGGTCATCCCGCTGGTGCTGATCGCCGTGCTGCTGATTCTCGCCGCCCTGCTGCGCAGCCTCGTCGCGCCGCTGGTGCTCGTCGTCGCCGTGGTCGCGGTGTGGGGCGCGGCGATGGGGCTCGGCGGGCTCTTCTTCGACCCGGTCTTCGGCTTCGCCGGAGTGGATCCGGGGCTGCCGCTGCTGTCCTTCGTCTTCCTGGTCGCCCTCGGCGTGGACTACGGCATCTTCCTGATGCACCGGATGCGGGAGGAGTCGCTGCGCGGGGCGGACGTCCCGGACGCGGCGGTGACCGCGCTGCGCACGACGGGCGGGGTGATCGCCTCGGCCGGTCTGGTGCTGGCGGCGACCTTCGCGGTGCTGGCCACGCTGCCGATGGTGATGCTGGTCGAGATGGGGTTCGTGGTGGCGGTCGGCGTGCTGCTCGACACCTTCCTCGTGCGGACGTACCTGGTGACGTCGGCGAGCCTGCTGCTGAAGCGGTGGGTGTGGTGGCCGGGCGCCCTCTTCCGCCGTACGCCCGCCTCGCCGGGCTCGGCCGCCCAGGACGGACCCGCCGCCGGGTCCCACGCCGGGTCCCGTCCCGAACCGGCCGTACGCGGCGGCTGACGCCGTCTCTCTGACGCCGTCCCTCAGCCCGGACCGGCCGCACAGGGGACGGCCGGTCCGGGAACCCATTCGTACCGCTCTATGGCCTATCTATGGCCTACCGCCCTACGGCCGCCCCTGGCCGGTCTATGACCTCTATGACCGCTCTCCGGATCCGTACAGCCCTATAGGACGCATGCAGCCCTATAGGACGCATACAGCCCTATGGCTCGGCCCGAGGCGGATCCCCGAGGATGGAGCCCGTGCCCGTACCTCCCACGACCCACTCCATGGCGAAGCCCGTGAGCACCCCGCGGACGCGCTCCGCCGTCCACCGCGCGATCGCCTCCGCGTCGCGTGCCCTGCACCACGGCGCCCGCCCCGCCGAGGCCCCGGGGGAGGCCCGCAGGCGGCGGCGGGTGGACGCCCGGATCGCCGGTGCGGTGCTGGTCCTCCAGGTGGTCCTGGCACTGCTCAACCCCGACCGGAACGGACACCGCCCCGACGCGGTCGGCTGGGCGCTGCTCGCGGCCAGCGCCACGGTGCTCATCGGGCGGCGGCACAGCCCGATGGTGGTCACCGTGGCGGTGGTGTTCATGGTCGGGCCGTACCACGCCATGGACAACGTCCATATAGCGGTCGTCCCGGCCGGGCTCCTCGCCGTCTACACGCTCGCCGTCATCGGCCCGCCGCTGCGGTCCTTCCTCACCGTCGCCGCCGTGATCTCGATCATGGTGTCGGTGATGACCCTGAGCGGCAAGCCGCACGCCGGTCTCGACATGCTGCGCACCTCCGGCTGGGTGCTGTCGGTCGTGGTGATCGGCGAGGCGGTGCGCATCCACCGCAAGTACATCGCCGCGATCCTGGAGCGGGCCGAACGCGCCGAGCGGACCCGCGAGGACGAGGCGGCCCGGCGGGTCGCCGAGGAACGGCTGCGCATCGCGCGCGATCTGCACGATCTGCTCGCGCACAGCATCACGCTCATCGGCGTCCAGACCTCCGTCGCGGCGCATGTCCTGATCGCCGACCCCGAGCGGCTGGACCGCGAGGCGATGGCCAAGGCGCTCGACTCGATCGCCGACACCTGCCGGGACGCCCGTGCCGAGCTCCGGGCCACCCTCCAGGTGCTCCGCGGCGGCGCGGGCGGCGACGCCGACCGCGCGGACGAGGAGGACACCGGACCGCTGCCGGGGCTCGCCGGACTCGCCGACCTGGCCGCGGCGGCGGAGGCTGCGGGCGTCCGTGTGGACCTTACGGTCGACGTGGAGGCGTCCGAGCTGTCGCCCGCCGTGGGCGCCGCCGCGTACCGGATCGTGCAGGAGGCCCTGACCAACGCCGTTCGGCACGCGCCCGGGACCCGGGTCCGGATCACGCTCGTACGGGACGAGGGGGAGCTGTGCGTCGCCGCCGTGGACGACGGCCCCAGGGGCGAGGGCGCGCCCCTTACCGCGCCCACCGAAACGGGCTACGGCATTGTGGGCATGCGCGAGCGGGCCCGCAGCGTCGCGGGCACGCTGTCCGCCGGACCGCGCGAGGACGGGCCCGGCTTCACGATCAGGGCCGCGCTGCCGTGGGGGAGGGGCGGCTCGCCCGGCGGCCGTACGGGCACCGGCACCGCCACGGGCGCCGCCACCGGCTCCGGCATCGGCAGCGGTACCAGCGCCGCCACTTGCACCGACACCGACACCGACACCGACAGCGGTACCGGCTCCGGCACCTCCATCGCCACCGGCAGCGGTACCGGCTCCGGCACCTCCATCGCCACCGGCAGCGGCAGCGGCACCGCCGACGGACAGACCGCCGTACCGCCCAGGGAGGCCACCGCATGACCACGCCACCGGACCCCGCCCCCGGGGCCGCCGCGCCGATCAGAGTGCTGCTCGCGGACGACCAGACGCTGGTCCGTTCCGCCTTCGCCATGCTGGTCTCCTCGGCCCGCGACATGGACGTGGTCGGGCAGGCGGGCACCGGCCGCGAGGCCGTAGAACTGGCCCGCACCGCCCGCGCCGACCTCGTGGTCATGGACATCCGGATGCCCGACCTCGACGGCATCGAGGCCACCCGCCGGATCGCCGCCGACGAGGACCTCGCCGGGGTCAAGGTGCTCGTGCTGACGACGTACGACACCGATGAGCACATCGTCGAGGCGCTGCGCGCGGGCGCGTCCGGCTTCCTGGTGAAGGACACCCGTCCCGCCGAACTCCTGGACGCCATACGGACCGTGGCGGCGGGGGAGTCCCTGCTCTCGCCCGGCCCCACCGCCCGGCTCATCGCCCGCGTCCTGCGCCTGCCGGAGGCCCCGCCGCCCGGCGTTCCCGCGCCCGCCGCCCTGGCCGCGCTCTCCGAGCGCGAACGGCAGGTGCTCGGCCTCGTCGCCCGGGGCCTCAACAACGCCGAGGCCGCCCAGACGCTCGGCCTCTCACCGCTCACCACCAAGACTCATGTCAGTCGCATCATGGGCAAGCTGGGCGCGCGCGACCGCGCCCAACTCGTCATCGCCGCCTATGAGTCCGGCCTGGTCACCCCGACGGGTCGGTCGGAATCCCCGTGACGCCCGTGCCTGCGGCGGGCTGCTCCCCTCCCCGCCCCTTCCCACAACTGGGGCTCCACCCCAGACCCCGAGGCCTGGGGGCGCCAGCCGCGCGGCGGACACCCGCAGCACACGTCAGCACACGTCAGCACACGTCAGCGGACGTCAGCGCACGTCAGCGCACGTCAGCACACGTCAGACCGCAGGTCAGGGCGCGTCAGCACACGTCAGACCGCGGGTCAGGGCGCGTCAGGGAGCGCCGAACAGGGCGTGGCACGGTTCCAGGCCGGCGATCTCGACCGGGGTGGCGCGGTGCTCCTCCCAGGCCGCGCGGTCCAGCCGCAGCCGCTGAAGGGTGCGGGCCTCGCCCCTTACGGCGAGCACGGACAGCCCGTCGGGGCGGTAGCCGAGCCGCCGGGACACCCCCAGCGAGCGGCCGTTCTCCACCATCGCGCCCGAGGTCAGCGACAGCGCGCCCAGCCCCTCGAACGCCAGGTGCGCCACCGCCGCCCGCATCTCCGTGCCCAGGCCCTTGCCCTGGTGGGCAGTGCCCAGCCAGGAGCCGGTCTCGGCCTCCCGCGTGACGGCGAACTCGGTCGCGTACACGTCCTGCCGCCCGATCACCGCCCCCTCGTGCAGCACGACGAGGCTCAGCGTCCACTGCTCCGGCCGCCATTCGGCGATGGTGCGCAGCACATGCTGGAACGTGCCGCGTCCGCGCTCCTCCGGGGGCGCGTCGGTCCAGGGGACGCCGAAGGGCATCTCGTCCGGGTCGTGCACCCCGCCCGCCGCGACCGCGGCGAGCTCGTCGAGCAGCGGGACGTCGGGAAGCCGCAGCTCCAGGCGTGGCGTACGCAGGCGAAGCCCGTACAGGGGCCAGTAGTGGGGGTCCATGACGAGAGGCTGCCGGAGGCGCGGCCGCCGCGTCGAACCGATTACGAGCCGAATCGTCAACTCATGTTGACGGATAGTGGGGCGTCAACCTACATTGACAACATGACCGAAGCAACGGATCTCGCCGAGCGTGCGGGCGACCGGGACCCCCGGATCGGGCTGCGTGCCGTCGCCGCGCTGCGCCGGCTGTTGGAGCAGTTGGAGTCCGTGCAGGTGCGCAGCGCCCGCGCGCAGGGCTGGTCGTGGCAGGAGATCGCCGCCGAACTGGGCGTCAGCAGACAGGCGGTCCACAAGAAGCACGGGAGGCGTTGAGATGTTCGAGAGGTTCACCGCTGACGCCCGCGAGGTGGTACGCGGCGCCGTCGGCCATGCGGAGGAGACCGGCACCGACACGGTCGGTGAGGCCGAGCTGCTGCTCGCGCTCCTGGACCGTGCTGGCGGCGACCGTACCGGCAGCGACAGCCCAGGCAGTGACCGCCCAGGCAGCGACCGCCCAGGCAGTGACCGTAAGGCCAGCGGCCGTACGAACAGCCCCGCAGCCGAGGTCCTCACCGCCCTCGGCGCGCACGGACGCCGTGCCTCCATCGAGCGGTCGCTGGCCGAGGTCCGTCGGCGCGGGGGCATCACCGGCGCCGACGCGGAGGCGCTGGCCGGGCTCGGGATCGATGTGGACGAGATCGTCGCACGGGTGGAGGAGTCCCATGGCGTGGGCGCCCTCGCCACCGCCGGATCCACCCCCGCACGCGCTCCCCGCCGCGGCAGGCGTCTCGCGCGCCGCCCGTTCTCCCGGGAGGCCAAGTCGGTGCTGGAGCGCTCGCTGCGGATCGCCCTCGCCCGCGGCGACAAGCACATCGGCGATGAGCATCTGCTGCTCTCCCTCACCGCCCGGCCCGGCGTCGCCGCGCATGTGCTGGCCGACCACGGCGTGACGTACGTCCAGGTCGAACGGGCCCTCACCGCCCGCGCCGCGAACGGCTGACCCGGACCCCGTCCCGCGCGCGGGCGCGCAATTCGTTTGCTGTCGTGCGGCATCCGGACGCATCCTGACCCGATGCTGATCCGACGAGAGACCCGCTCCGACATCGACGCCATACGGGCCGTCACCTCGGCCGCGTTCGCGAAGTCGGACACCACCTCGGACCCCTTGAGCAGCTCGAGCCCCCCGCCTCCGATCGAGGCCACGCTGCTGGACGAGCTCCGGATCAGCGACGGCTGGTTGCCCGCGCTGTCGTTCGTCGCCACCGGCGACCGCGGCGAGGTGATCGGCCACGTCGTATGCACCCGTGGCCATGTCGGCTCCGACCTGGCCCTCGGCCTCGGCCTCGGCCCGCTCAGCGTGCACCCCGCCCATCAGGGCCGTGGCGTGGGCCTCGCGCTCGTCCACGCGGTGCTCGGCGCCGCGGACGCCTTCGGCGAATCGCTGGTCGCCCTGCTGGGCAGTCCCGCCTACTACGGCCGGTTCGGCTTCCGCCCGGCGGCCGATTACGGCATCACGCCCCCGGATCCGGCCTGGGGCGAGTACTTCCAGGTCCGGACGCTGACCGCCTATCAGCCGACCATCAAGGGGCTCTTCAGGTACGCCGAGCCGTTCGACCGCGTCTGACGCGGCACGAGCCGAGGGAGACGAGCCGAAGGGCACGAGCCGATAGGCAAGAGCTGAGGGACGCGAGCCGAGGGACGCGAGCCGAGGGACGCGAGCCGAGGGACGCGAGCCGAGGGACGCGAGCCGAGAGACGCGAACCGAGAGACGCGAGCCGAGGCTCACTGCAGCGGTGCGTCGGGCGGCGGCAGCCGGACGATCCGCTCCCGGTCCACCGACTCCACGCCGTCCACCGCCTCCAGTACCGGGATCCGGTCCTCCGCGATCGTCCCGGACAGCGAGCCCAGGATCGGCTGCTCACCGGTGACCGTCAGCCCGGCCCGGCGCGCGGCCTCCACGACCTGGGCGAACCGGTCCGGGTCGACCGAGAGGATGACCCCGACCGGCCCGGACCGTGCCGTCCGCCCCATGGCGTCCCCGCTCACGGGGCCTGGAGCAGACCCGCGCCGATGTCCGCGGCCGGTTGCGCCAGCGGATGGGCGCCGGACAGCAGACGGCTGCTCAGGTCGGCCGCCGAGGCGTCCGGATGCGCCTGGGCCAGCAGCGTGGCCACACCGGCGGCATGCGGCGTCGCCATGCTGGTGCCGCTCATCGTCTGGTACGTGCCGCCGGGCGCGGCCGAGAAGATGTCGACCCCGGGCGCGGCGATATTGACCTCCCCGCCCGCGCCGTTGATGGCGCCGCAGGAGAAGAACGCGGTCCCGAGGTCCTTGCCGAGCGCCGCCACCGCCAGGATGGACGGGCAGTTGGCGGGCCGTCCCACCGGCGCCACGAAGCCCGGCCGTCGGCTCTCGTTGCCCGCCGCGGCCACGATCACGGTGCCGCGCCGCAGCGCGCGCCGCGCCACGTTCTCGTACGTCTGCGGGAACAGCTCGCCCGGCTCCACCGGAGCCCCGAGCGACATGGAGACCACCCGGGCGCCCTGGGCGACCGCCCAGGCCATCCCCGCCAGGATCTCACCGTCGGAGCCCACGCCCTGGTCGCTGAGTACCTTGCCGACCAGCACCCGGGCCTCACCGGCCACGCCGTAGCGCGGCGCGTGCCCGGGCGTGGCCGGACCGGCCACGGTGCCGACGCAGTGGGTTCCGTGGCCATGGCCGTCCTCGACACTCGCCCCGGACACGAAGGAGGCCGTCGCCTCGACACATCCGGTCAGATCCGGGTGGTCGGTGTCCACCCCGGTGTCCAGCACGGCGACCTTCACCCCGCTGCCCGTCAGATGCGACCAGTTGGCGCGGATCCCCTGGACTCCCCAGGTGGTGTTCTGCTCGTCCCACGCCGGTCCCAGCGAGGTGGCGAGCTCGGCCCGGGTGTGCCGGGACACCTCGTCATCGTCGCTGCGGTACGTCGGGAAGAAGCCGGTCAGCGTGCGCTGCGGCTCCGTGATCACCGACGCGTACACCACGCGCTCCGGCTCCGTCGCGATGATCGTCGGCTCCGCCTCCGCCGTGGTGACCAGCGCATGGCGCTGGTCCGGCTGCACATCGACGACGGCGACACCGAGTTCGTCGAAGACCACCGACACATCGGCGCGCCCCAGCAGCTCCGCGGCACCGGGCTCGGCCCCGCGGACGCGCTCCACGGACGAGATCCCCACCGACGAGCGCAGCGCCTCCATACCGCGGTCGGGTTCCTGCTGATCGAGCAGGACCACATACCGCCCGGTGTACTCGGTCTGCTGCGCCCCCAGCGGCATACCGGCCCGCCGCTGCGGCCGCTCCCCGTTCGGCCCCTTACCCATGGGCCCCACGGGCCCAGGTCCGTTCGTCATTGCCTTTCTCCGCTCCTGTGCGCGGTCAGTGTGCTCCCCGGGATGTTCACCCGCCCCACAAGTCCCCCAAGCCCCTCACAGTCCCCGGAGCCCCCACGTCCCCCGAGCCCCTCACGTCCCCCTTATGCCCACGGTCACCCCCCGCGTGGGGGCCCGCAACTCGGGGCCCGGGCGCCCCGCGTCGATGGATCCGAAGCGGCCACGGGGCGAGGCGAACGCATGCGGGTAGGGGACGGCACGGGGAGCGGGGGATCGGACGGCCGGCCCGGTGTCGGACACCACTGGTTCCCGTGATTCCGACACCGGGCCGACCCTCCACGGATTCTCGCCGGCGCCTTACGGGAAGGCGCCGGGGCTCACCCGAACTGGCCGGGCTGGTAGTCGCCTGCGGGCTGCTGGATGATGACGTTCAGCCGGTTGTAGGTGTTGATGACGGCGATGAGCGACACCAGAGCGGCGAGCTGCTCCTCGTCGTAGTACTTGGCGGCGTTCGCCCACGCCTCGTCCGTGACGCCACCGGCCGCGTCGGCGATGCGGGTGCCCTGCTCCGCCAGTTCCAGGGCGGCGCGCTCGGCGTCGGTGAACACCGTGGCCTCTCGCCAGACCGCGATGAGGTTGAGGCGCGTCGATGTCTCCCCGGCCTTCGCGGCTTCCTTGGTGTGCATGTCGGTGCAGAAGCCGCAGCCGTTGATCTGGCTGGCGCGGATCTTCACCAACTCCTGCGTCGCGGGCGGCAGCACCGAGTCGCTGATCACCTTGCCCGCCGAGTTGAGGTGCTTCAGGAACGTGCCGAAGAGCGAGGTGCCGAAGAGGTTCAAGCGAGCGTCCATGATGGGCTCTCCTATGCGGTTGCCGTCGTTACACCTCCCTGACGGAACGGCTCGGAGAGATGTGACAGGGCCGAATGTGACCTGCGTCTCTCGTGGTGGTGGGGGTGGGCTGGGGCGGCGGTCGGCCGGGGCGGCGGGTTCTGGGCGGTCCAGCCGCCGCCTCCGGAACCCCGGGGGCGGCGGCTAGGGCGGCCGAATTGCCGACGGCCGTTCGGAGTCGGCGGGCCGGTCGCGCGTCGCGGCGGCGTTCGCGGTCACTTGCGTACCCGCGCACCAGCAGTTAGCGCGCGAGTGGTCAGCACACCAGCAGTCAGCGCACGAGTGGTCAGCGCACCAGGGGGAGGAAGACCGTGTCCACGATCTCTTCGAGGGTGTGGTCGGGCACGGGGGCGAAGGTCGTGAGGATTTCATGGCGCAGCAGGTCGAAGGGGAGCGACTTGATGCGTTCGGTGAGGAGTTCCCCTTTGATCTCGCCACGGTCGACGGCGCGGTCGAAGAGTGCGTCGAGGGCTTCCGCGCGTCCCGTCACGAGGGGGTCGCGCAGGTCGCCGGGGTTGTTTCCGGTCGCCTGGTGGTAGTCGGCCAGGCGCATGCTCATGATGGTGATGAACTGGACGCGGGTGGAGTTGATCTCCCGCATGAGGGTGAGGATGTCCTCCCGCAGGCTTCCCGTGTCGGGAACGTCGAGGCGGGACTCCTTCAGGGTGTGGACGATGGCTGCCCGGACGAGGTCGTCGCGGTTGGACCAGCGGCGATAGAGAACGGGCGGACTGGTGCCCGCGCGCTTGACGACGGCGTCCATGGTGAACCTGGCGTAGCCGGTGTCCGTGAGTTCTTCCCAGGCCGCGTCGAGGAGCGCCTTCTCCAGTGCCGCTCCGCGGCGTCGCTCGGGCATGCGCCTCTCCCTTAGATAGACTTGCCTTTCTTATCCTACCGCCTTACTGTGGCCGCCGTAAGATAGAACTCTATATCTTAAGGCTGGCTGCCTCATGAGCACTCCCCACCGGTCCGACCCCACATCCGCGGCGGCCGACCCCGATCATGTGGACCCCGATCCTGACCACGTGGACCCCGACCGTGTGGACCCCGATCGTGCGGATCCCGACCGTGTGGACCCCGCCGTGTGGCGCATGGCGATCACCCTCATCGTGGGCGCCCTCGCCGTCGTCTTCGACACCACCATCGTCAGCGTCGCGCTCAACGACCTGGCGAAGGAACTCGACGCCCCGCTGTCCACCATCCAGTGGGTGAGCACCGGCTATCTGCTGGCGGTGTTCGTCACCATCCCACTCGCCGGATGGGCCCAGTCACGGCTCGGCGGCCGGCATCTGTGGATCGCGGCCCTGGGCGGGTTCCTGCTCGGCTCGATCCTGAGCGCGCTGGCGTGGGACGCGACCGGCCTCATCGCCTTCCGTATCGTCCAGGGCGTCGCGGGCGGCATCATGATGCCGCTCATGGCCACGCTGCTCATGCAGGCCGCCCGGGGCCGCAACATCGGCAAGGTCATGGCCATCATCACCGTGCCCACCGCACTCGGCCCGATCCTCGGCCCGGTCCTGGGCGGCCTCATCCTGCATCTGGCCGACTGGCGCTGGCTGTTCTTCGTCAACATCCCCTTCTGCGTCGTCGGCGGCTGGCTCGCCCGGCGCAATCTGCCCGACGACCGGCCCGCGCCCGACCGCCCCCGCGCCCGCCTGGACGTCGTCGGCCTGCTCCTGCTCTGCCCGGGCTTCGCCGCCCTCGTCTACGGCCTCTCCCAGGTCGAGGGCAGCGCGGGCTTCGCCGACGCCAAGGTCCTCGTCCCGCTGCTCGGCGGACTCGTCCTGGTCGGGGGCTTCGCCGCCCGGGCGCTGACCCGCACCACCGGCGCCCTGGTCAATGTGCGGCTGTTCCGCCACCGCGCGGTGGCCTCCTCCTCCACCCTGCTCCTCCTGGGCGGCATCTCCCTGTACGGGTCGATGATGCTGCTGCCGCTGTACTTTCAGCAGGTCCGCGGCGAGGACGCCCTCGGCGCCGGGCTGTTGCTCATCCCGCAGGGTGTCGGTGCGCTCCTCGCCCGCGGCCTGGCCGGCGCGTACACCGATCGCATCGGCCCCCGCGGGGTCGCCTTCGCGGCGTTCGCTTTCGTCGCCGCGTCCACCGTGCCGTTCGCCTTCGTCACCGCCGAGACCAGCGAGGTCCTGCTCATGGCCGCGTTGTTCGTCCGCGGCATCGCCTTGGGCGCCGCCATGATCGCGCCCATGGGCGCCGCGTACGTCGGTCTTGAGCACGGGGAGATCCCCGACGCCAGCATCATCACCCGCATCGCCCAGCAGCTCGGCGGCGCCGTGGGCATCGCCGTCCTCGCCGTCATCCTCCAGCACAGCACCGGTGGCGCCCACACCCCGGGCGCCCTGGCCGACGGCTTCGGCACCGCCTTCTGGTGGTCGGTGGCCCTCACCGCCGTCGCCGTCCCGCTGTGCCTGCTCCTGCCCGGCCTCCCCGAACCGGCGGCCCCCGACGACGCCGATGCGGTCGGGTGACCGTGTCGCGTCCCCCCCTGCTCACACCCGTGTTAGCCGGCCGTTAGCGGGGCGGCAGCCTTGCGGTAGCGGGCCCGACCAGAGTGGGTGACGCACCGAGCAGACCACCACACCAACCGCCCCTGGGGGAACCCGAAATGAGCTCTGGCACCACTGTCCGCACCGTTCGTCGCCGCACCCTGCGCGTTGCCGCCGCGGCCCTGATCGCGGCCGCCGGCCTGACCCTGACCGCCTGCTCCGGCTCGGACACCGCCGACTCGAAGCCCGCGGCCTCCGCCGGGTCCAGCAGCGCGGACTCCTCTACCGGAGGGAAGGGCTCCGATGCCAAGGTCGACACCAAGGCGGGCGCTGCGGACAAGGCGGCATCCTCGGTTCGCACCGAGACCCTGGTGGACGGCAGCACGGCCAAGATCTACAAGCTCGGCGACCTGCACTACCGCCTCAAGATCGTCAACGACGGTGACGTCCTGGCCACGTTCGAAGCGAACGGACGCGACGCCGGGCTCGACGCCAACGGCATGTACGTCGTGCTCACGGCGGGCGGCGAGGTCCAGTCCTGGATGGGCGGCGAAC
Organism: Streptomyces sp. 5-10; assembly: GCF_014712245.1. Lineage (NCBI taxonomy): Bacteria > Bacillati > Actinomycetota > Actinomycetes > Kitasatosporales > Streptomycetaceae > Streptomyces > Streptomyces sp. 5-10. Next base: position 337,467 of record NZ_JACVYG010000002.1, on the reverse strand, counting down.
ACCAGGGGCCGGGCACCTTCAAGCTCGCGGGCGGTTGGACGGCCAAGGTCACGAAGGTCGGCGAGGCCCAGTACCGTGCGGAGATCATCGGCCACGGTGACGTCATGGGCACGATGGAGGCGAACGGGCACGACGCCGGGCTCGATGCCAACGGGGTGTACATCGTGCTCAGCGCCGGCGGTGTGATCAGCGCCCACCAGTAACCGCCCGCCCGGCCGCGGTTGTGGAGCCGCCTTCCGGTGGCTCCACAACCGCAGTGATTTTTCCGGTCGTCTCCGTAGACTGACGGCATGGCATGTCGCATCAGTGAGCTGATCCTCGACTGCGTCGACCCCGAGCGGCTCGCCGCGTTCTGGAGCGAGGTCCTCGGCTACGTCGAACTCAGCCGGGAGGACGACGGAAGCATCGAGATCGGGCCGCCCGACGTCGGCTTCGGCGGCCTCCAGCCCACCCTCGTCCTCAGCCCCACCAGCGACCCTCGGCCCGAGAAGCTCCGGCTGCACATCGACGTCAACGCCACCGACCGCGACCAGGACGCCGAGTTGGAGCGGCTGCTCGCGCTCGGCGCCAAGCCCGCCGACGTCGGTCAGACCGGCACCGAGGACTGGCACGTGCTGACCGACCCCGAAGGCAACGAGTTCTGCCTCCTGCGCCGCCGGCTCCAGCCCCTCTGACCGGCTTCGACAAAAACCAGTGGAGCGGCACCGCTCCGCGCCATTACCGTCCTGCCGGACCAAGTCGTCTAGGCAAGGACGTGCCGTTGTACACCGTGTGAGACCTCCCAAGCGCTGATGTGTCGCGCGTCGCGCATATGCGCCGCGCTCCTTTTTGCTGCGGATTTCTCACTGAAACCGGTGTACTTCTGTGCTCAATAACTGGGTGGTCATGCCCACCTGCCTGCCGCTCGTTCTCCGCCGTTGTCACGCGTGCCCGTCCGGGCGCTTCCGGGCGAGCGGTAAGTTTCGCGTCAACGCGAACCACAAGCTCATCGACGCCTGGCTCCTCGTGCTCTGTACCGCTTGCGGGGAAACGGCGAAGCTCACGGTCCTGGAGCGGAGGAATGTGCGCTCCGTACGACCTGAGCTGCTGGACCGGCTGCATGACAACGACCTCGGCCTGACGGCCGAGTTGCTCCAGGATCCGGTCGTACGGCGCCGCAATCGCATCGCCCTCGACTGGGACAACGCCTGGCGCCTCGACACCGGCGGATCGGATCACCTGGACCGCGAGGTCATCGACGTCTCGGTCCGCTTCGCGGCGCGGATTCCCGTCCGGCCGGTGCGACTGATCGCTGAAGGTTGCGGTCTTCCGCGGGCCGAGGTCGAGAGGCTGGTCGCGGAGGGCAAACTCGTTTCGGCGGTCCGGCTGAGCACCAAGCTCACCGGCGACTTCACCTTCACGCTCAAGCGCTGAGCCAGACCCCAGGCCCCAGACCCCAGGCCCCAGGCCCCAGGCCCCAGGCCCCGGGGCCTGGGGCGGAGCCCCAGTTGCGGGAAGGGGCGGGGAGGGGAACAGCCCGCCGCAGGCGCCAAGGCCCGCCGGACAGGCCGCCAGTCCCCAGGGCCCGGCACGGGGCTGTGACATCGGCGCCACCGCGTGCGTACGGTGAAGGAGGAGTAACCCTCGGCCGAGCCATCGTCCCGGATAGCGGATGTGATCAGCATCACCATTCCAGGGTGCCCGTACGCGCCGCCCCGTCGTCCCACGCCGCCAACTCACCCGAAACGCGCCCAGGTCGACCGCCGGGGCGTAACGCGCCGACCCTCCGCGCCGTCTCCCGCATTCGCGCAGGTGGGCACCGTCACACGCCGAGGGATCCGCCCACGCGGAGCCGGTATGTAACGTGCGCCCATGCACGCCACGGATGACTCGGCCACCCCGCATGACCACGTCCTCGGACACCGCGCCGCCGGAGGCTGGATGTTCCTCCTCGAGGCCGCCCGCGACATACGCACCACCGGGGCCCTCGCCCCCAGCGGCAGGGCGCTGGCCCACGCGCTGACCGAACCGGTGCGCTCACAGGCGGGGCGGCCGCTGAGCGTCCTGGAGGCCGGCGCCGGTACCGGGTCGGTCACCCGTTCCCTGATCCACCAGTTGCCGGCGGGCAGCCGCCTGGACATCGTCGAGGCCAACCCCCGCTTCACCGGTCGGCTGCGCGACCTCGTCCGCACCCACCCGCACCTGGCCGGACGGTCCGAGCGGATACGTGTGCACGAGGCCTACGTCGAGGAACTCGACGTAGGCCGCCGTTACGACGCGATCATCTCGGCCCTGCCCTTCGCCAACTTCGATCCCCACCAGGTAGAGGCGATCATGGGCCGGTATCTGGAGCTGCTCCGCCCCGGCGGCCTCCTGGCCTACTTCGCCTACCGCGGCACCCGGCAGGCCCGCAGCCTGCTGCCCTCCCGGAACCAGGCGCGGCGGCACCGGGCCGCCGAAGAGGTGCTGGCCGGCTACCGCCGCCGCTACGCCACCGGCCGCAGCACGGTCTGGGCCAACCTGCCCCCGGCCGACGTCTGGCACCTGCGCCGCCCCGCGGGCCGTCTCCCCGCCGCGAGCCCGACATCCGCCGGAGCCGCGGCCGGCTGGTGACCGGCACGACCCGCCGGACGGGCACCGCTAGTCCCGGAACGAACCGTCCGCCCTGCGCGCGTGCCTCGACAGCAGGTGTTTGCACTGCGGGCAGTGCCGCCTGAACCCCTTCTTGATCAGGTAGCTGATGCCGATCGTCACCACGTGCATCAGCCCCACCGCCGCGTTCTGGAACAGCCGTCCCAGCCACGACCTCGTACACGTCTCACAGTCCCGGCAACCGGCCGCCATGGCGTATCCCCCCAACTCGTCGCTGACCTGCCCCGTAGGGCCAGTGTGCGCAATGGAGAACGCCACCGAGCCGCCAACTGCCGTCCCTCCGCCGGGTTGTGACCGGCCCAGATCGCGCCCAGCACACGTCTGTGACATCGCGGCACCGCCATCGCGGCCGGGATGCCGCACCGGCCGTGACGTAGATCACGGAGAAAGGGTGACAGGGTGTTGTCGCGGGCGGCTGCGACCGTCGGTGGCATGACGATCACAGATGAGGACTGCCTCGCCGAAACCCTGGCCTTCAACGAGAAGTTCGCGGCCGACGCGGCGAGCCGGCCGGCCCGTGGACCGGTGCCGAGCGCGGCCACACTGGCGCTCCTGCGGCGCAACCGGCTCGGCGCCGACACTCCACCGGTGAGACTGGAGCACGGCCAGGACCGCGTCGTCGCGGGCGGGGTGAAGGTGCGGACGTTCGTGCCGGACCGCGTCGACGGCGTGCACCTGCACATCCACGGTGGCAGCTGGACGATCGGCTCCGCGGACGGGCAGGACGAGAGGCTCTGGCGGCTTGCCGTGGAGGCCCGGCTGGCCGTGGTGAGCGTGGAGTACCGCCTGGCGCCGGAGCACCCGTTCCCCGCCGGGCCCGACGACTGCGAGGCGGTCGCCCGGTGGCTGGTGGAGCACGCCGCGGCCGAGTTCGGTACCGAACGGCTGCTGATCGGCGGTGAATCGGCCGGTGCCCACCTCAGCGTGCTGACGCTGCTGCGCCTTCGCGACCGGCACGGCGTCACCGGCGCGTTCCGCGCGGCCCACCTGCTCTTCGGCCCCTACGACCTGTCGATGACACCGAGCGTGCGGTTGTTCGGCCCCCGACCGCTGCTGAGCAACACCGATTCGCTCCGGGGCGCCTATGAGCTGTTCACGCCGGGAATGGGGACGGAGCAGCGCCGCGACCCCGAGGTCTCCCCGCTCTTCGCGAACCTGGCCGGTCTGCCACCCGCCCGCATCGTCGTCGGCACCGAGGATCCGCTGCTGGACGACTCCCTGTTCCTGGCCCGGCGATGGGAGTCGGCGGGCGCGCCCGTACGCCTTGACGTCATCGCCGGAGCGATGCACGGATTCACCCTGTTCCCCCTCACGATCACCGAGCGGGAACAGCAGCGCGAGCGGGACTTTCTGGCCGCCGCGTGACGGTAGCGTCGGCCTCATGAACCGCACCGCCCGGCTGTACGCGCTGGTGGAGGAGTTGCGCGCGGCCGCGCCGCGGCCACTGACGGTCGCGGCGCTCGCCGCGCGATTCGAGACCAGCACCCGCACGGTGCAGCGCGACCTCCAGGCACTGATGGAGACCGGCGTTCCGCTGCGCACCACATCCGGGCGGGGCGGGGGCTGGTCCATCGCCCCGGAGATGACCCTCCCCCCGATCCACTTCACCGCCGAAGAAGCCTCCGCGCTGACCGCCGCGCTCGCCGCTGTCGGCGCCGCCACCCCTTACGCGGGCGCGGCCCGCACCGCGGCCCAGAAGATCGCGGCCTCGATGACCGGCCCCGCCTCGACGGCGGCCCGCGAACTCGCCGCACGGATCGTGACGCGGCCGACCCGGACCGACTCCGAGATCCGCACCGCCGTGGAACAGGCCCTCACCCACAATGTGGCGCTGCGCCTGTCCTACACCGACGCGGCCGGACGCGAAACCGACCGCGTCGTGGAACCGGCCGGACTCCTCACCGCCGACGGCCGCTGGTACCTCATCGCCTGGTGCCGCACCCGCCGCGCCGGCCGAGGCTTCCGCCTGGACCGCATCACCGAGGCGACCCCCACCGACGAGCAGTCCCAGCCCCACAACCTGACCGACCTCCTCCTCGGCTCAACCGCCACCGACGCCGTCCGGCCCACCACACTGGCCTCACTGGCCCCGCAAACCGACGCACGGTCCCCTTCGCGGAGACTGAATGCGTGATTCCCCGGCTATCTTTGCCTCGATTATGGCGATGGTGGGGGTGTGGTGGCCATGGAACCGGATCCGACAGGGATGCTCGAGCGGCCGGGGAAACGGCCTCGGAAGCTGATCTTCCGGCTGCTGGTCGCCTTGGGTCTGGCCGCCCTCGTCGGGTGGGGCCTGTGGCAATACCCGGAAGCCGAGCGGGTGGTCACGGGGGATCGGGCCGATGTGCTGGAGGTACGGCGGTGCTCCACCCACAGCTACAAGGGCACCCCGCTGTACACCTGCCGCGCGACGTGGCGGTTCTCCGATGGGCGTACCGGCGAGGGGGATGTCGACGCGGGCGCCGAGCCGACGAGGAAGGGCGCCACCGTGTTCGCCGGCGATGACTGGGGATACGAATCGCGCGGCCAACTGCTGGGCTCGGTGCTGCCGAAGGCCGGCGTCTTCCTGCTGATCCTTGGCGAACTGGCCGTCTTGCTGGTTATCTCCAGGTTCGGGCTCAGGCGCGGCTACACGCTGCCGCGGGTCCGCCGACGCCCCCGTGCATCCGCGGGGTGCGGAACCAGAAGTGCTTGCCGGTGGGCTGCTCGCCGAGCTCCCAGGTGACGCCCGGAACAGGCCCACCCTTCACTTCGGAGCGCTCGCGCGCACCATGAGGGTCCCGACGTCCGCCGGCCTGGGCGCGGGGAGCACACGGGCGTCGATGTCTACGAGCCCGGTCCGCTTGAGCAGATCGGCCCACCACTGTGGCGGGTACGACCAGCGCAGGAGAGTGAGCTTGCGGCCCGCGAGGCCGTTCCCATACATCGGCTGCGGGCCGTAGTAGCCCTCGAGCGGCTCGGCCTGCGAGAAGGCAAGGGTGCCGCCTGGGTTGAGGCGCTTGGCGATCAGTGGGATCAGGTCGTCGGGGTCGGTGAACCAGAGCGCGCCCCAGATGGAGAAGACCGCGTCGTACGTCGTATCAGTCGTCATGAGGTAGTCGCATGCCTCGGCTTGGACGAATGTCAGCCCAGGGGTGCCGTCCCACCATCGGCGGGCACGTGCGACCTGGGCGGCGGAGAAGTCCAACGCGGTCACCGCGACGCCGGTACGAGCGAGGTACACGGCCTCCTTGCCCTCGGCGCAGCCCAGCTCCAGCGCGGTACGCGGGCTGCCCAGGAACTCCTCACCGGGGCCGTGCCCGTCGTACTGGGTCCACGCGAAGGTCTCAACGTCAGGCGTCGGCTGCTCGCCCTCCCCGCGGTACGGCTTGTAGGTGTCCCAGTACTCCGGCAAGGTGGTCGACTCGCGCGGCATGGGCGTCCTCCGGGGTGTCCGACAGGCTGGACACCGTACCCATGTCTCTCGTTGGCCACAGCGGAATCACGTCGTTTCATCCGCACGGGCGCCGAGCGCGCCAAGGTCCGGCAACCTGGCGGTGCCGGACCTGGCTGGTGGGTGCTGGATGGATCAGTGGCAGTTCTCGCCGGGACGGCAAGGGCCACACTTGGAGTAGTCGCGCTCCCACAGCGGCCAGTCGACGTTGAAGCCGTTGTCGGCGATGATGCGTGCGGTGCGTTCGACGGAGCCGTCGTACTTGAACTCAATCTCGGGAATGTGCTCCAGGAACCGGCCATCGAAGTGCTCGTGGCTCCACTCCCGGTAGTTCTTCGTGTCCAGGATGAAGACGTGCACCGCGATGTCGACGAGTCGGCCGCAGCACATCTCCAGACCCTGGCCCCACCTCTCAATGGCGGTGATCAGATAGGAGATCGCTGCTCCGAACAGCCGATTGGCCATGACCTCGTCGAAGGGATGGTCACGCATGAGGAGCTGAATTTCCCGCTCCCAGACCTCGGGCTTCACATAGTCCCGAGGGTCACGGACCTTGGTCTCTGCGGCTGTCGCCATGCTGTCCTCCGTGGCTGGGCCCCGCCACCTCAGCGGGGGCGCACTTCCAGAGAACCGCTCGTCGACCGGCTCCGGTGATCGATTGGCGCCGCGTGCACGCCGCTTGCAGATCCTGCACACGACATATACGGAAAGCGATGATTCTCATACCGTGATTGGGTAGCCGTTCGGGCTCATGCGCGGGAGGCCCCATGAGCATTGATCCGCTGTGGAGCACCGGCGAGGTCCGTATTCTCATCGACCGTAACGACCCCGGAGGGCTCATCCGGCTCGGTCGGCAAGGTCGCGGATGGCGCCAGGCGGAGCTGGGTGCACGCATCGGCTGCTCGGCGTCGACCGTCTCCCGCCTGGAGCAACGCGGCAGACACGCTGATCTGTCACTTATTCGACATGCTGCCGACGAGGTGGGCGTGCCAACACACGTCCTAGCTGCGAGCCTCGGCTTATCCGACTCAGCAACCACTAGAGTTGCGTCGTCAAGGCCGTGCCGTGCCGAGGAGGACCTGATGCGCCGTCGCACCCTGCTCGCCGCTGCCGGTCTGGGAACACCCGCCGCAATGCTCATGGGCGTGGACGACACTCGCAGGCGCGCCCACTGGATCGCCCGTCCCGCTGGACACCCGACTCGCCGCGGCGCGCGCTCACTTCGATGCCGGACACAACACGAAACTGTTGGAGCTGCTGCCCGGCCTTCTCACCGACGCGCATCATGCCGCCCGGAGCCGCCAGGAAATGCCCCTGGCCCGTCTGTCCGCCACATACAGCCTCGCCTCCCAAGTCCTGATCAAGGTTGGCCACTATGAGGAATCGAGGCGTACAGCTGATCGGGCAACGGTCTATGCGGACCTGTCCGGCTCTCCCCTCGCGGCCGCCGCTGCGGCCCGGGAAATGAGCATTGTCCTACGTCATCTCGATGAGTCCGCCGCCGCCCAGCGCCGCATCGTGGACGCCCTCGCCAAGGTTGAGGCCACTGGGCTGAAGACTGACGCTCAGGCGTCGGCCTACGCCCAGATGCTGTGCACCACCTCGTACACGGCGGCAATCGCCGGTGATCGGGACCAAGCCATCACGATGATGAGCGAGGCCACCCGGGCCGCCCGTGACCTGCCTGATGATCCACCGGACGGGCGACTCTTCGCCGTCACCCCCGCCATCGTTGCGCTATACGCCGTGGGAGTGCACTGGGCATTGGGGGACGCCGGACTCGCCTTGGACGCAGGCCGAGGTCTGCGTGCTGCCCAGTTCAAGACGGCTGAGCGCAAGGGAAGGATGCACACTGACCTCGCTCGTGCATGGTGGCAGTGGGGCAAGCCGGAGCAGACGGCGGCGGAACTTCTATCGGCGGTTCGAGTGTCGCCAGGTGAAGTGCGTGACAGGCCCTCGATCCGCAAGATCGTGACCGACCTTCACGTCCAACACCCACGCACAACCGGGGTGCGGGAATTGGTTGCGGCGCCGGGGTTCTGGCTAAGTTTTGATCACTCGGTGAGGGGTTCGCGCAGCTCGAACCAGATGTGCTTGCCGGTGGGGCGCAGCCCGTTCTCCCAGGTGACGCCCCACGCGTAGGCCAGCTCCTGCATCAGGAACAGGCCGCGTCCACCCTCCTCGTCGGGTTTGGCGTCGCGGGGGTACGGGTGGCGTTCCGGGGAGCCGTCACGTACGGCGATCGTCGCGATGCGGTCGCGGACGAGGGTGTCGATGTGGATCAGCTGGGTGTCGGTGTGCTGATTGACGTTCGTCACGGCCTCGGAGACCAGGAGTTTCGCCGTGTCCGCGAGGTCGTGCAGGTCGTTGGCCTGGAGGAGGGCGGCGATGGCGTCGCGGCAGACCCTGGGGCTCTTGGGGGAGTTGGGGGCGCTGAAGCGGTAGGCGTATGGGGGTTCAGTGGCTTCGGCGACTTCGGGCATGGCGGTGCTCCCAACGCGGTGCGTGATTGGTTCGATGCGTTGCGCTATCAGGACCATAGAGCATGTGGGTGCAGCTATGCAGCGATTAGTTCTCTATTCGTGCAGCCGCTCGTGGATTCGAGTAGTGTCGCAGGCGCACTCTGTGACGAGGTGGGCAAGGGGAGGTTCGTACATGCCGCAGAAGGCAGCCCCAACCGCGCGACAGCGCCGCGTTGGTGCCGAGTTGCGCAAGATGCGTGAGCACGCCGGGATGACGGTGGCCCACGCGGCTCAGCAGCTGGGCGCCGAGGGTGCACGGGTCAGCAACATGGAGTCGGGCCGCCTGGGTGTGAGCGAGGAGCGCGTCAGGATGCTGGCTGCTGTCTACTCCTGCGGTGACCAGGCGTATGTTGACGCTCTCGGGGCCATGGCTACCGAGCGCGGCAGGGGCTGGTGGGACGAGTACCAGGGCAAGATGGCTGCCAGCGCCCTTGACCTGGCCGAGCTCGAATTCCGAGCCGTGAGCTTGCGCGCCGTGCAGATCATGCACATCCCGGGTCTCCTGCAGACTGAGGACTATGCGAAGGCAGTGTTCTCGACCGCTGAGCCGGAACCGACTCCCGCGCAACTTCGAGTCAGCCTGTCCTTCCGGTTGCGTCGTCGCGATGTCCTGGATCGGGACGATCCGCCGCCGTGCACCTTCCTGATCCACGAAGCTGCGCTGAGGATGGAGTTCGGTGGGTCCAAGGTGGCCCGCGCTCAGCTGGAGCGTGTCCTTGAGGCATCGGAGCGGGACAATGTCACGGTGCGAGCCATTCCCTTCTCCGCCGGAGGGTTTCCCAATGCCGGGGTCTCGGCTGCCTATGTGCGTGGGGCGGTCCCGCAGTTGGATACGGTGCAGCTCGACGCGCCCACCGGTGTGTTGTTCCTTGACGGAGAGACCCACCTCGCCAACTACCGGCGGATTCTCGATCGGACGGAAGAGCTGTCCCTCACACCCGAAGACACGCGCGATTTCATTCACGCCATCGCGCCCCGACTCTGAAGGCATGGAGATGTCCCACATACAGTGGCGGAAGTCCTCGTACTCGGCCGACGCCCCAGACAACGCCTGCGTCGAGCTGGCCCGAACACCGGACACCGTCCTCCTGCGCGAGAGCGACGAACCCCAGACCGTGATCACCACCACCCCCGCCGCCCTCCGGGCGCTCACCCGGGCCGTCCGGGCCGGGCGGTTCGATCAGCTGTCCCGCTAGGGGACAATGGGCGCCATGAGTCTGTTCCGCGACGACGGCATCGTGCTGCGCACCCAGAAGCTGGGCGAGGCGGACCGGATCATCACCCTGCTCACCCGCAACAACGGCCGCGTCCGCGCCGTCGCGCGGGGCGTGCGGCGGACGAAGTCGAAGTTCGGCGCGCGGCTCGAACCGTTCAGCCACGTTGACGTGCAGTTCTTCGCGCGCGGTGGCGGCGAGCTGATCGGGCGCGGGCTGCCGCTCTGTACGCAGAGCGAGACCATCGCTCCGTACGGTGGGTCGATCGTCACCGACTACGCCCGCTACACCGCCGGTACGGCCATGCTGGAGACGGCCGAGCGGTTCACCGACCACGAGGGCGAGCCCGCCGTGCAGCAGTATCTGCTGCTCGTCGGCGCGCTGCGCACCCTCGCCGCCGGGGATCATGAGCCGCATCTCGTCCTGGACGCGTTTCTGCTCCGTTCCCTCGCCGTCAACGGCTACGCACCGAGTTTCGACGACTGCGCCAAGTGCGGGATGCCCGGTCCGAACCGGTTCTTCTCGGTCGGCGCGGGCGGGGTCATCTGCGGAGAGTGCCGGGTGCCCGGAAGCGTCGTACCCTCGGCGGAGTCGCTGACGCTGCTGGGCGCGCTGCTGACCGGGGACTGGGAGACGGCGGACGCGTGTGAGGCGCGGCATGCCCGGGAGGGCAGCGGGCTCGTGGCGGCGTATTTGCACTGGCACCTGGAGCGGGGACTGCGGTCGCTGCGGTACGTAGAGAAGTAGCTGCAAACAGCAGCATGAGCAGCACAGAGAGCAAGAGCTGAGGGAGACATGGCAGGCATGGCAGGACGCGGGTTTCTGGGCCGACAGCGGCGCGAGTACCGGACCCCGGAACCGCACCCGTCCGGGGCCAGGCCGCCGAAGATCCCCGGCGAGCTGGTGCCGCAGCACGTGGCCTGCGTGATGGACGGCAACGGCCGCTGGGCCAAGGAGCGCGGGCTGCCGCGCACCGAGGGGCACAAGGTCGGCGAGGGCGTCGTGATGGACGTGCTCAAGGGCTGCCTCGAGATGGGCGTCAAGAACCTCTCCCTCTACGCCTTCTCGACCGAGAACTGGAAGCGCTCGCCCGACGAGGTGCGCTTCCTGATGAACTTCAACCGCGATGTCATCCGCCGCCGCCGCGACGAGATGGACGCGATGGGCGTCCGGATCCGCTGGGCGGGCCGGATGCCGAAGCTGTGGAAGTCGGTGGCGCAGGAGCTCCAGGTCGCCCAGGAGCAGACCAAGGACAACGACGCCATGACGATGTACTTCTGCATGAACTACGGCGGCCGGGCGGAGATCGCGGACGCGGCGAAGGCGCTGGCGGAGGACGTCCGGGCGGGCCGCCTCGACCCGTCGAAGGTGAACGAGAAGACGTTCGCGAAGTACCTCTACTACCCGGACATGCCGGATGTCGATCTCTTCCTGCGCCCCTCGGGCGAGCAGCGGACGTCCAACTACCTGATCTGGCAGAGCGCGTACGCCGAGATGGTGTACCAGGACGTGCTGTGGCCGGACTTCGACCGCCGTGACCTGTGGCGGGCGTGCCTGGAGTACGCCTCGCGGGACCGCCGCTTCGGCGGGGCGATCCCCAACGAGGAGCAGCTGAAGAAGGACTCCCAGAAGGGCTCCCAGAAGGGCTCCGAGTCCGCGTAAGCGGTGGGAGCGGGCCCGGACCGGCCCAGGCGGTAAGCCCGGACGCGGTCCCTGCGCCGCCTCACTCCGCCGCCACGATGCGCTCCACCGCCGCCGCCACCAGCTGATCCCGCTCCGCCTCCGTGAAGACGTCCGGCAGGGTGAGCTGCTCGACGATCAGCCAGTTCAGCGCCAGCATGAGCAGCCTGACGGCCGTGGCGTCGCCAGGGAGCCCCGACTCCTCGTGGTACGCGACGTTCGCGTCGAGGTCGCCCCGGACCCGCTCGGTGAGGACCTTGCGCAGCCCGGGCCGGCGGGTGGCCTCGAGGCGGAGTTCCAGCAGCGCCAGGTAGCCGGTGCGGAATGCGGCGACGCGGCTGACGAGCTCGCGCATCAGCTCCGCGTAGGTCTCCCGGTCGCGGCCCGCCGCCCGCTGGCGGGCGATCGTGGCCTCGTCGGGCTGAAGCCGCTCATAGACCCGGGCACCGGCCTGGGTGAGCAGATCGTCGCGGCTGCCGAAGTAGTTGGACGCGGTCCCGGCGGGCACGGCGGCCTCGGCGTCCACCGCGCGGAAGGTCAGGCCGCGCGCCCCTTCCCTGGCCAGCACCTCGATCGCGGCGTCCACGAGTGCGGCGCGCCGCTGGTCGTTCCGTCTCACCATTGACACCACTCCAGCTGTAGTACTACGTTCAAACCACTTCAAGCAGAGTACTACGTATGGAGCAGTTAGAGATGCGAAAGCTCGTCTACTACGTCGCCGTCACGCTCGATGGCCGCATCGCGGGCCCCGACGGCGAGTACGACTTCTTCCCCAGCGGCGACGAGCGGCAGTCCGCCGCGTACTCGACCTGGACCAACGCGCTGTTTCCCGAGACCGTCCCGACCGCCTACCGCGCGGCGGTCGGGCTGGCCGACGTGCCCAACCGGCATTTCGACACCGTCGTCATGGGCCTCGGCGCCTACCGCCCCGGCCTCGACGCGGGGATCACCAGCCCGTACGCCCATCTTCGCCAGTACGTGGTCTCCAGCACCCTCAAGCCCGACACCGATCCGGCCGTCACCGTCGTCCCGGGCGACCCGCTCGCCCTCGTACGCGAGCTCAAGCGGGAGGACGGCGCGGGGCTGGACGTATGGCTGTGCGGTGGCGGCAGGCTCGCGGGCGCCCTGCTGCCGGAGATCGACGAGCTGGTGATCAAGAACTACCCCGTCGTCGCGGGTGCCGGGATCCCGGCCTTCGACGGCGCCTTCGATCCCACCGTCTTCGACGTCGCCGAGCGCACGGCCTTCCCCAACGGCGTCACGCTCACCCACCTCACCCGTCGCTGACTCGGGACTCCGGGTCTGGGTCTGGGTCACCGCTCATTGCCCGCCCGCAGCCAGGCGATGTACTCGGCGACCGCGCGCTCGGTGTCGTAGGCGGGCTCGTAGCCGGTGTCCTGCCGGATGCGGGTGATGTCGAGGTGGCGCGGCGGGGTGGTGCCGCCGGTGGGGAGGTCGACCCGGGCGTCGGGGACGACCTTCTTGATGGCGGCGATGATCTCGGCGTTGCTCGTGGCGCGGCCGGAGGCCACGTTGTAGGTGCGGTGGTTGAGGCGGTCCGCGAGCTGGAGGAGCGCGATGGCCCGGCCCGCGTCCTTCACGTAGCACAGGTCGAGCGAGTCCTCCGCGTACGCGGGCGCCGGGAGGGGCGAGAGGTCCGGCTCGGTGCCGCGCACGGCGGCGTGGACGAGCTCGGGAGCGGCGAAGAACAGCGGGCCGTGGGGCTCGAGCGGCCCCCAGATCCCGGAGATGCGGTAGTTGATGATCTCGATGTCGGTGGCGTCGGCCAGGTGGTCGTTGAGCAGTTCGCCGATCTTCTTGAAGGTCGGGATGAGGTGCCCCGAGCTCAGCGACACGGGCATGTCCTCGGTGAGCGCGGCCTCCGTCCCGCCGCCGTAGACACCGATCGTGCTCGCGACGCCCACGCGCCGCACGCCCCAGTCCCGCGCGGCCTGGAGGACGTTGAGCAGGCCGCCGATCGCCGTGCGCGTCGCCTCGATGGGCTGCTCGGGGTCCGGCGGCCAGGGCATGGACCCGGCGAGGTGCACGATGCCGGTGATCTTGTGGCGCGTGCCGACGTCGAGCAGCGCGCTCAGATCGGTGATGTCGGCCCGCTCCACCGCGACCGGCGCGTCAAACCGCCCGACCGGCGCCTCGGCGGAGCTGCGCTGGACCAGCACACACTCCTCGCCCGCGTCCAGCAGGGCCTGCACGGTGTGGGAGCCGATGAAGCCGAGCCCCCCGGTGACCAGAATCATTCCTGCACTCTCCTTACGGCGCTGTTGCGGCTCCGCGAGAAGCGGAGCGTCGTTCCGATTACTATACGGATCCACGTTCCGTTTCGTCAACGATCCTCGGGAGGGAGAGCGGGGCGCGCGCCGGGGTGAGCACTCTTTGCTCGCTGTAGAGGCCACGTTGAACGGTCTGTGAGAGTCGCCGCCCTAGCCTGGGAGCTTTGTACGACAAACGCTCAGCGGGGGAGGCGTCGCATGGGCAGCGGCGGCGGGCACGGCGACGGCAAGGTCCTGGACATCAAGGTGGCGGACATCAAGTCCGTCGCGCCGACGTTCCACCATCAGGCGGTGAAGCTGAGCGAGGCGCTGACCACGCTGATCTCGATGCTGGATGGCTATGGCGAGCCGTGGGGGACGACAAACCCGGTAAGGACTTCGCCAAGCAGTACAAGCCGAACCAGAAGCACATCGAGTCGGCGGCCGGCATTCTCGTCCTCGGCCTGACCAGCATCTACGAGGCGATGAACGACATGGCCGACGGGCATGTCGACAACGACAAGCTCATCGAGGGCATGTTCACCAAGGCCAAGAAGGACGGGCCGGGGCACGGTGGCGGCCGGTGAGCATCGAGGACAAGGCCAAAGCCCTGCTGATGAAGCTGGGCATGTGGTGGCCGGACGCCAACTCCGGCACCCTGCGCCACGCCGCCGACGCCTGGCGGACGTTCGCCGACAGCGTGGACGATGTGCGGGTCGCGACCAACAAGGCGGCCACGACGCTCATCCATCACAACAAGGGCGAGGCGATCGACGCCTTCGAGACCTTCTGGGGGCGTTACGCCAAGGGCAAGGACGAGGGCTGGCTGAGCAATCTCGCCAAGTCCGCCCGGAACATGGCCAAGGCGCTGGACAAGTTCGCCGACACGGTGGATGACGCGATCGAGAAGCTGTGGACGCAGATCAGCATCGACGCCGTCGCACTCGTTGGCGGCGGGCTGCTGACCATCGTCACCGGGGGCGCCTCCGATGGTGTGGCGGCGGAGATCATCGCCATGGCCGCCGGTCTGGGCGTCGCCGTGGAGGAATCGGTCGCCATCATCGCAGCGGAGATGCTGACGGGCGCGGTCTTCACCAGCGTGCTGTCGGTGACGATCGACGCGGCGGTGGCGCAGCCGGTGAAGATCGCCCTGGGGCAGCAGAAGGGTTTCAGCCTGGACGAGGTCAACCAGGCGGCCAAGGACGGCATGATCGACGGCGGGATCTTCGGCGCCGGGCTCGGGGTGCTCAAGCCCGGTGTGATGCCGAAGCTCACCGGCGTCCCGGACCTGCTCAAGCCGCCGAAGGTGCCCTCGATGCGCCCGAACCTCATCGAGGAGGGCCCGGCCGCACGCCCGGCCAAGAAGTGCCCGTGCACGGGTGAGCCGATCGACATCGCGACCGGCGCGATGCTGATGGAGCACACCGATCTGACGCTGCCCGGTTCGCTGCCGCTGGTCTTCGAGCGCACTCATGTCTCCTCGTACCGGGGCGGGGTGTGGTTCGGCCCGACGTGGGCCAGCCTGCTGGACGAGCGGGTCCAACTGGACGCGGAGGGCGTGGTGTTCGCCGCCGCGGACGGGATGCGGCTGGTGTATCCGGTGCCGGAGCCGGGCGTTCCGACGCTGCCCGCGAAGGGCGCGCGGTGGCCGCTGGAGTGGGACGGCAAGCCGGACGGCGTCATGACGGTCACCGATCCGGAGACGGGTGTGGTGCGGACGTTCGTCCGTCCCGCCGCCACGGAGGCGCCGGGCGCGGTCTATCTGGTCCTGGAGAGCCTCCAGGACCGCAATGGCGCCCGCATCGACATCGAACGCGCCGCGGCCGGGAACCCGCTGGCCATCCGCCACTCCGGGGGCTACTACCTGGCCATCGACACCGAGGGCCAGCGGGTCACCGCGCTCCGGCTCCTCGACGAGCCGCCGTCGGTCTACGCGCCCGAGGGCGGCCGTGAGGGCGGCACGGTGGTGATGCGCTACGGCTACGACGAGGCGGGCAACCTCACCGAGGTCATCAACTCCAGCGGCACGCCGCTGCGGTTCACCTACGACGGCGAGGGGCGGGTGACGTCCTGGACGGACCGCAACGGTACGTCGTTCCGGTACGTCTACGGGCCGGACGGGAGAGTGGTGCGCACCGAGGGCAGCGACGGCGTCTTCAACGGCAGCCTGGAGTACGACGACGAGGCTCGGACGACGGTCTACGCGGACTCGCTCGGTCACCGTACGTTGTATCGGTACAACGCCGACGGTCAGCTGATCGAGGAGACCGATCCGCTGGGTCACACCACGCTGACGGAGTGGGACGCGCGTGGCGACCGTAAGGTCGCGGTGACGGATCCCCTGGGCCGTACCACCCGCTACGTGTACGACGAGGACGGCAACCTGACCGGCGTCACCCTGCCGGACGGGGCGCGGGCGGAGGCCACGTACAACGCCTTGTGCCTGCCGGTGGAGGTCACCGAGCCGGGTGGCGGGACGTGGCGCCACGCGTATGACGACACGGGAAATCTCCTCTCGACGACCGATCCGGCGGGGGCGACCACCGCTTACGGCTACACCGAGCGGGGCCACCTGGCCGAGGTCACGGACGCGCTGGGCAACACCACGCGCCTGACCCCGAACCGGGCCGGGCTCCCCATCGCCGTAACGGACCCGCTGGGCCACACCACGAGCGTCCGCCGGGACCCCTTCGGCCGGGTGGTGGAGGCGACGGATCCGCTGGGCCACACCACCCGTATGGGCTGGACGACCGAGGGCAAACCGGCGTGGCGGGAGGAGCCGGACGGTGCCCGGGAGAGCTGGACCTGGGACGGCGAGGGCAACCTCCTCACCCACACGGACCCGGCGGGCCACACCACCCACCAGACGTCCACCCACTTCGACGTCCCGGCCACCCGTACGGAGCCGGACGGCGCGACGTACGCCTTCGCCTACGACACCGAGCTGCGCCTGACCAAGGTCATCAACCCCCAGGGCCTGACCTGGACCTACACCTACGACCCGGCGGGCCGGCTCACCTCCGAGACCGACTTCAACGGCCGTACCGTGGCCTACACCCACGATGCGGCGGGTGACCTGCTGTCCCGCACCAATGGCGCGGGCGAGACGCTGTACTTCACCCGGGACGCGCTGGGCCGCACGATGGAACAGCGCGACGGGGCGGGCGCACGGACGACGTATGCCTACGACGCGCAGGGCGCCCTGACCCGAGCGAGCAACGCCGACTCGGTGGTGACCCTCGAACGGGACGCGGTGGGCCGAGTCCTGTCGGAGACGGTCAACGGCCGGACGACGACGTACGCGTATGACGCCGTGGGCCGCCGCACCGAACGCACGATGCCCTCGGGCCTGACGACGGCGTGGACCTATGACGCGGCGGGCCGCCCCACCGCGTTGCGCACTGGCACGGCAGGCACGCCCAGGGCCGCCTGACCCGCCGCACCCGCAAACTCCTCAACGGCCAGACCCGCACCTGGACCTACACCTGGAACGCGGAAGACCGCCTGACGGACGCGACAACTCCGGACGGCGACCACTGGCACTACGCGTACGACCCCCTCGGCCGCCGCATATCCAAACAACGCCTGGCGGAGGACGGCACGGTCGCCGAATCGATCGACTTCACCTGGGAAGACACCCGCCTTGCGGAGCAATCCACCCAAGACGGCAGGCACACCACCTGGGACTACGCCCCGGACACCCACCGCCCCCTGACCCAAACCGACCACACGCCACTGGTGCGTGGACCGGGCGAATCCCTCATAGAGAAATTCACCGGCGCCGATGACGACACCACACCGCGCTTCCACGCCATCATCACGGACCTGGTCGGCACCCCAACGGAGTTGGTCACGCCTGTCGGCGACGTGGCCTGGCAACACCGCACCACCCTTTGGGGAACGCACTTCCCCTCCCCGATCAGCCCGGCGGCCGTTGACTGCCCCCTCCGCTTCCCCGGCCAATACGCCGACCCCGAAACGGGCCTGTACTACAACTACTTCCGCCACTACGACCCAGAGACCGCCCGCTACGTCACCCCAGACCCCCTCGGCCTGGACCCTGCCCCCAACCATTACGCGTATGTCACCAACTCGCTCGGCTGGGCTGATCCGCTCGGTCTTCAGCGCTGTCCACAAGAGGCTCTGGACAAGGCCTACGAACTGGACAACACTCCGCGCAAGCTGGAGCATGTAATCGACCCTCCGAAGCACGGGTTCGAGGACATCGTCAAGAATTCTGGAGGCAGGGAACAGGCATTCAGGCGCATCGTTAATAGCTTGGGCGAAAAGGATGACTTGCCGGACGCTGGCGGGTTTGTGGTCAAGCGTACGATCGACGGCGAGGTCGTGACGATTCGCGGAGCCATGGTGAAGGGGGTGCCGCGAGTAGGTACGGCGTTCATCGAAGACAAGTTCCCCGGAGGGAAATGATGGCGGCAGTCGAGCATCCGCCCAGGCATCTACATGCGGCTGAAAGCGATGTACTCAACAAACTCCTGTCAGCGCGATTTCCCGGCGCTGAGCAATTGAGGCAGCAGGTTCCAGCAACGCGTGTCGTCGGTCGCTGGGGGAGTGATTCGCCCAGCGTGGATCTCAAAGTGCTCGAGTCTTTTCCGCCTGCGGATGTCCCCAACGGTGTGATCCCCGCTACTGGCGCTGTGAAGGACTCCTCCGGAGAGTTGGTCGGCGAACTGCTGCTATGGGTGAGCGATGGGAGACTGTCGGCCCTGGAGTACTCCTGGTACACCGACGAGGCTCCGACCGCGCTGCCTGACCCCGGCGACGTGACCGTTGCTGTACAGCACTCATGAGCGGGGAGCATCGGACCGAGGGCGGCGGCTTATGCTGGGCGCGTGACACCGAAAGGCGAGCAGGGGCAGGCGCTGCGGGCGGATGCGGCGCGGAATCGTGCTCGGGTGTTGCAGGTCGCCCGCGAGCAGTTGGCCGCCGGTGATGACTCGCTTCAGCTGAATGCCATCGCCCGGCTCGCCGGGGTGGGCGTGGGGACCGTCTATCGGCATTTCCCCAATCGCCACGCGCTGTGGGAGGCGCTGTCGACCGAGCGCTTTCAGGAGCTGGTTGACGAGGCCCAGGCCGCGGCCGCCGAGGAGGACGCCCTCGCGGGGCTGTACCGCCTGCTGCGTTTTACCCTCCTGCACGCGTTGGGCGACAGCGGCTTCGCCGCCGTTCTCGAATCCGCCAGTGATACCGACGCGCGGACCGCGGCGCTCAAGGCCGAACTCGACGGGGCTGTCGCGCACCTGCTCGACCGGGCCCGCCGGAGTGGCGCCATCCGGCGGGACGTCGAGGCCGACGATGTGCGCCGTCTGCTCTGCGGCATCGAGCACGCCGTACGTTCCGGCGACAGCGACCCGAAGCGCACCGAGGTCTACCTCGACGTCCTCCTCGAGGGGCTGCGTCCCCCGCGCTGACGACTGGTTCACCTCGCTAACCGGATAGCTATCCGGTCGTGCTAGCGTGCCCTCATCGAATCGGATAGCTATCCGATTACGGATGGCGAGGCGGCGGAGGGTAGACCCATGGAGCAGCGGGCGGTCGTGACGGCGGGGACCGGGGGGATCGGTCTGGAGACCGCGATGGGGCTGGCGGCGCGCGGGTTCGCCGTCACCGTGGTGGGCCGTGACGCCGAGCGCGGCGCCCTCGCGGTCGAGCGGCTCGCCGCGGTCACGACCGGCGGCGAGCCGCACTTCATGGCGGCCGACCTCGCGTCCCTCGCCGACGTCCGGGCGCTCGCCGCCCGACTCGCGGCCGAGGGTCCGCTGAAGGTCCTGGTCAACAACGTGGGTGCGATGTTCGCGGACCGGCAGCGGACCGTCGACGGGATCGAGGCGACGTTCGCCGTCAACCACCTCTCGCCGTACCTGCTGACCGAATCGCTCCTCGACCAGCTCCGCGCCGCCGTACCGAGCCGGATCGTGAACGTCAGCTCCGGTGCGATACGCGCCGCCAAGCGCACCTTCGACGCCGTCGAACCGCCGGGTGGCTACTACGGCTTCCACTGGTACGGCCGGGCCAAGCTCGCCAACCTCGCCTACACCCTGGACCTCGCGGAGCGTCTGCGCGGCAGCGGTGTCACGGTCTTCGCGGCCGACCCCGGCGGGGCCGCGACCGGCATGACCAACGGCACCATGCGCTCACCGAAGATCGTTTCCCCGGCGCTGCGCCTGCTGTGGCCGCTGGTCCGGCGGACGTTCGAACGCTCCACCGCCGGACCCGCGGCCCTGGCCGCCCGGTCGTCCATCGTCGCCGCGACCGACGCCTCCCTCGACGGCCGGACTGGCCTGCTCATCGGCCCCGAGGCCACTCCCGTCCCCGCCTTCCGCGGAAGCACCGACCCCCGGATGATCGACAGCGTGCTCAGGCTCAGCCGACAGCTGGCACCCGTTGGCGAGGGTCGCTGATCGTGCCGGACCGGTCGTCAGGAAACGCCGACGTCTAGTACCCGGCTTCCCCGACCCCGGCGCGGGCGACCCCTGCCCGGGACGCCGCGACGGCGGCGACCGCCGTCGCGGCCAGGGCTGCGCTGACCCACGCCGCGTCCCGGTAGTCGCCCGTCGCCCCGGTCGCCGCGCCCGCGATCAACGGGCCCAGAAAGGCACCCGCGTTCAGCGCGACCGTGGCGAACGAGCCGCCCAGCGAAGGGGCCTGGGGCGCGACACGCATGACGCGGGCGACGAGCGTTGAGCCGATGCCGAACGACAGGCCGCCCTGGACGATCGTCACGACGAAGAGCGGGGCCGGGTAAGGGCTGGTCACGGCGAGCAGAGCCCACCCCACGGGCAGGACGCACAGCGCCAGGAGCAGGCCCCTCCCGAGCCCGCCGTCGGCCGTGCGCCCGGCCGTGGTCACCCCCACGAACGCGCCCACCCCGAACGCGGCGAGCAGGGCCGGGACCGCGGCGGCCGGAAGGTGGGCGATGTCCGTGGCGATGACGGCCAGGTAGGCGAAGGTCGCGAAGGTCGCCCCGTTCACCACGGCCGCGAGGACCATCGCCCACCGCACCGGACGCGACCGCAACGCACGCGCCTCCCGCCGGACCGAGACCTCCTCCCGACCCGCCGCGTCGGCGGGCGCCCGGCGGAAGACCAGCGCCAGCGCGGGCAGGCACAGGGCGGCCACGGCCCAGAACGCGGAACGCCAGCCGGACCAGTCCCCGAGCAGCGCCCCCGCGGGAACGCCCGCGACGCACGACAGCGTGACCCCGGACAGCAGAACGGCGGTGGCCCTGCCGCGCCGCTCCCCGGGGACGAGGGCCGTCGCCACGGACATCGCGACCGCCAGGAAACCGGCGTTGACGATCGCGGCGACGACACGCGTTCCGAAGAGCACGGCGAAGTCCGTCGTGACCGCCCCGATCACATGCACCACGACGAACGCCGTCAGAAAGCCCGCCAGCGCGCGACGCCGCGGCCAGCGCGCGCTCAACGCGGCCATCACCGGGGCGCCGACGATCATCCCGATCGCATACGCGGACGTCAGACTCGCCGCGGCTCCCACCGATACGGAGAGGTCGCGGGCGATTCCCGGTACGAGACCGGACAGCATGAACTCGGACGTTCCTTGCGCGAAGACGGCGAGCGCGAGGACATAAAGGAAGACAGGCAAGAGGTCGACTCCAGCGATGGATGAGCGAATGCGGGCAAGAGCGGCCGCGTGCTGGACGCCGGACTACGGCACGAGCCCGAAACGGAACCAGACACACGGAGTCGTGTCCGGTCGCTGGAAGCGAGATCGACCCAGAAACCAGGTCAGCAGAAACCAGATCGCCAGAAACCAGGTCAGCAGAAACCAGGTCAGTTGGTCAGAGAACGACTCGCCGCCGAGTGACCGGCGGCTCCGTTCTGTCTGATTCAGGGCTCATCACGTCGGGCACGGTACCCACAACCCCCACCGAGATCAATCCGATGTCGGCGCGCCCCAGCCCCTCCGGTACGCGGCCCAGTCACCCGGCGTCGCCGCGAAGTCCCCATACAGCGCGACGCCGAACCGCTCGCGGCGCGCGTCCTCGCGGCTCAGCCCGAGGCGGGCGCCCCGGACGGCCGCCGCCACCGTCTCGGCCGACTCACGGTGGCCGATGTTGTCGGTGTGGAAGGCCGGGAGGCCCATCAGCAGGTCGGTGCCGCGCGGGGTCCCCCGGGTGACCGCGTGCACGTCGTCCAGCAGCGAGAGGTAGTCCCGGTCGCCGGAGTGCAGCGGCTCCAGATCGAAGTGGACGCCCGCGAACCCCGCGTCCAGCACCTGGCGCGCCGAGCGCACGACGCGTTCGCGCGTCGCCCGCTCGCCGAGGTCCATCCCCGTCTTGCCTTCGGTCGACAGCACGTCGCCGAGCCACGCCTGAACGCGCACCCCGGGCAGCTCCTGCCGCACCGCCCGCACCAGCCACCGGGCCTTCGGGTAGCGCGAGG
Organism: Streptomyces sp. 5-10; assembly: GCF_014712245.1. Taxonomy (NCBI): domain Bacteria; kingdom Bacillati; phylum Actinomycetota; class Actinomycetes; order Kitasatosporales; family Streptomycetaceae; genus Streptomyces; species Streptomyces sp. 5-10. The sequence goes on along the minus strand of NZ_JACVYG010000002.1, from coordinate 315,291 downwards.
CGCGCAGGCTGCCGTCATGCTCCAGCGGGCCCGCGTGCACATACAGATCCCGGACGCCGGTGCCGCGCATCCGCTGGACCAGCTCGGCGAGTTGAGCCTCACCATTGCGCCCGTCCACCCAGGCGTGCCCCAGCCACACCGCGTCCCGCTCACGGGTCCGCGTCCCGGGCGCGGGATCCCCCGCGTACTGCAGCCGCAGCGACACTCCAGCGGTCAGCACGGGCACGACCAGCAGCACGACGGCACCCGCCGCCACCCGCTTGGGCCACTTCAGCCGCGGATGCGCCCAGCCCCGTACGAACGCCGCCCGCCCCCGCCCGAGCACGGAGCCCGCTCGGCGCAGCACGTGGAGGACGGCGGCGCGGCCGGACATCAGGCTTCCCCCCCGACCAGCCGTCATGGGCGTGCCCCTGGGGAGTAGGGGGTGACCCACCGGCGTGGGACTCAGCCCTGGGAGGCCTTTGCCGCGGCGCAGTCGCCGCAGGTGCCGAAGATCTCGATCGTGTGGGCCACGTCCACGAAGCCGTGCTCGGCGGCGATCGCGTCGGCCCACTTCTCGACGGCGGGGCCCTCCACCTCGACCGCCTTGCCGCAGGCGCGGCAGACCAGGTGGTGGTGGTGCTCCTCGCTGTTGCACCGGCGGTAGACCGCCTCGCCCTCCGTGGTGCGGAGGACGTCGACCTCGCCGGCGTCGGCGAGGGACTGGAGGGTGCGGTAGACGGTGGTCAGGCCGACCGAGTCGCCCCGGTGCTTGAGCATGTCGTGGAGCTCCTGCGCACTGCGGAACTCGTCCACCTCGTCCAGTGCCGCCGCCACCGCGGCGCGCTGCCTGGTGGACCGGCCGTGTACTGGGGGACCGGCGGTCGCCACAGCTGCCTCCTCAACCTCGGATGCTCCGTCGCCCTCGGGGCTCGTTCCGCGCCCACTGCGCCTTCTGCCCGGCCATTGTGCCAGTTATCGCTCGGGTAGCGGACGAGACTGATGGGACGGGCGACGGAGCCGAGCGGTGGACCTGGAGCAGGGGACCCGGAGCAGTGGACTATACGAGTACATCGTCCCTCAGGGTGCATCGTTCATCGGCCGCCGCCACCCGCCCCGCGCGTCTTTTCGCCAAGGGGGCGGCCAGCGCCGTGATCATGGCGAAGACGCCGATGGCGAGGACGACGATGCTCGCGCCGGGCGGGACGTTCTTGTAGAACGAGAAGACCGTGCCGGACAGGGTCACCACGACGCCGATGGTGATCGCCAGCGCGAGCGTCATCGCGAAGCCCCGGGTGGCCTGCTGGGCGGCGGCGACCGGGACCACCATCAGGGCGCTGACCAGGAGCAGGCCCACGACGCGCATGGCGACGGTGACCGTGACGGCCGCGGTGACGGCCAGCAGCAGGTTGAGCGTGCGCACCGGGAGGCCGGTCACCCGGGCGAACTCCTCGTCCTGGCAGACCGCGAACAACTGGCGGCGCAGGCCCAGGGTGATCAGTACGACGAAGGCGGCCAGCAGGGAGATCGCGACGACGTCCTCGGGGGAGACCGTCGTGATCGAGCCAAAGAGATAGGTGGTGAGGTTGGCGTTGGAGCCGGTCGGCGAGAGGTTGATCAGCAGCACACCGCCCGCCATCCCGCCGTAGAAGAGCATCGCGAGCGCGAGATCGCCGCGGGTCTTGCCGTACCAGCGGATCAGCTCCATGAGGATCGCGCCGAGGGCGGAGACGGCGACGGCGGTCCACACCGGGTTGGTGCCGGTCAGGAAGCCGAGGGCGACGCCGGTGAGGGCGACATGGCCGATACCGTCGCCCATGATCGCCTGGCGGCGCTGGACGAGGTAGATGCCGACGGCGGGCGCGGTGATGCCCACCAGGACGGCGGCGAGCAGGGCCCGCTGCATGAAGGCGTAGTCGAGGATCTCGAGCATCTCAGGTCAGCAACCCTGTCCGGATCGGTTCGGCGTCGGGCGCCGCATGGGGATGGACGTGATCGTGGCCGGGCAGCGCGTGCTGGCCCACGGCCCTGGGCGGCGGTCCGTCGTGGACGACACAGCCGTCGCGGAGCACCACCGCGCGGTCGATCAGCGGCTCCAGCGGGCCCAGCTCATGCAGGACGAGCAGGACCGTGGAGCCGCCCGCGACCTGCTCGCGGAGGGTGCCCGCGAGGATCTCCTGGCTGGCGAGGTCGACCCCGGCCATCGGCTCGTCCATGATCAGCAGCTCCGGATCGCCCGCGAGGGCGCGGGCGATCAGTACGCGCTGGTGCTGACCGCCGGACAGGGCGCTCACCGGGTCCCGGGCGCGGTCGGCCATGCCGACGAGCTCCAGGGCCCGCTGGACGGCCGCCCGGTCGGCCTTGCGCGGCGGGCCGAACCGGCGGCGGGCCAGCCGCCCCGCCGAGACGACCTCGCGCACGGTCGCGGGGACGCCGCTGGCGGCGGTGGTGCGCTGCGGTACGTAACCGATCCGGGCCCAGTCGCGGAAGCGGCGGCGGGGGATGCCGAAGAGGGTCAGCTCACCGCCGCTGAGCGGCACCTGGCCGACGATGGACCGTACGGCGGTGGACTTGCCCGAGCCGTTGGCGCCGAGCAGCGCCACGACCTCACCGCGGCGGACGGTCAGATCGATGCCGCGCAGCACGGGGCGGCCACCGAGGGTGGCGGTGGCGCCGCGCAGGGATATGGGGTCCGCGGCCGGGTCCTCCGCCGGGTCCTCCGCCGGTGCCGCCGCCCGGGCTGTGGGCGGCGCCTCGGCCACCCCGGATTCCTCGCGAGCCGCCCCGGATTCCCCAGCTTCCCCGGCCGCCCCGGATTTCCTCGCCGCCCCGGATTTCCCCGCCGCCCCGGCCGCCCGGGCCTCCTCGGCTTCCATGGCTTCCTCCGTCACTTGGCGCCCAGTGCCTTCTCCAGCGCCTTCAGATTGGCTCGCATGACCTGGATGTAGTCATCGCCCCTGGACTTGGAGCCGATGCCCTCGATCGGGTCCAGCACATCGGTCCGCAGATGGAGATCGCCCGCCAGCGTCTTGGCCGTGCGGTCGCTCACCAGGGTCTCGAAGAAGACGGTGTTGACCTTGTCCTTCTTGGCTATGGTGTGCAGCCCCTTGACCCGGGCCGGGCTGGGCTCGGACTCGGGGTCGAGCCCGGAGATCGCCTCCTGCCGCAGGCCGTAGCGCTCGGCGAGATAGCCGAAGGCGGCATGGGTCGTGATGAAGGTGTCCGAAGAACGGCCCTTCAAACCGCTCCGGAAGTCCTGATCGAGCGCGCTCAGCTCCTTGACCAGGGCGGTGGTGTTCTTCTTATAGGTCGCGGAGTGATCGGGGTCGGCCTTCTCCAGCGCCTTGCCGACGCCCTTGGCCACCTGGGCGTAGCGCACCGGATCCAGCCAGATGTGGGGGTCGGCGGCCGCGTCGCCGGAGTGGTCGTGCCCCTCGTGGCCGTCGTGGCCTTTCTCGCCCTCGTGCCCCGCCTCGCCCTCGCCGCCGTGCCCGTGCTCGCCCTCGACCTCCGTGCCGTGGTCCTCCAGCGAGGTGTACGAGGCGGCGTCGGCGACGTGTTTCGGCTCGGCCTGGGCGATGGCCCGGTCGACGGAGGGCTGGAGCCCCTTGAGGTAGACCACGAGACCGGCCTCGCTGAGATCGGCGGTCTGCCGGGGACTGATCTCCAGATCGTGCGGTTCGACGCCGGGCTTGGTCAGGGAGGAGACATGGACGGCGCTCCCGCCGATCCGCTGGGCGAGGAACTGCATGGGATAGAACGACGCCACCACATCCAGCTTGCCGTCCGTCCTTCCGTCCCCGGCGTTGGTGGAGCAGGCTGTGAGGGTGGTCAGACCCAGTGCGGCGGCTCCGACGAGGGCGGTCGTGGGCCTGAGGCGGCGTATGTTCATGACTCTCATTTTCAACAAAGATGGAAACGATTGTCAACAACTGTCCTCTTGTTGATCGCTTCGGCTATCGATTTGATCCGGGGGGTGCCGCCGCCGGTAACCTGAAGCATTCGCTTCGTCGTCAATGTCGTCATCAATGAAGAGAGCACCGTGGCCGCCGACAAGATCGACACCATCGTCAGCCTCAGCAAGCGCCGTGGCTTCGTCTACCCGTGCAGCGAGATCTACGGCGGCCAGCGCGCCGCCTGGGACTACGGACCGCTCGGCGTGGAGCTGAAGGAGAACATCAAGCGGCAGTGGTGGCGTTCCACGGTCACCTCGCGTGACGACGTCGTCGGACTCGACTCGTCCGTGATCCTGGCCCGTGAGGTGTGGGAGGCGTCCGGCCACGTCGCCACCTTCACGGACCCGCTGACCGAGTGCACCTCCTGCCACAAGCGGTTCCGCGCGGACCACCTGGAGGAGGCGTACGAGGCCAAGCACGGCCGGCTCCCCGAGAACGGCCTGGCCGACGTCAACTGCCCGCACTGCGGCAACAAGGGCAGCTTCACCGAGCCCAAGCAGTTCTCCGGGCTGCTCGCCACCCACCTCGGCCCGACCCAGGACTCCGGCTCGGTCGCGTATCTGCGCCCCGAGACCGCCCAGGGCATCTTCACCAACTTCCTCGCCGTCCAGCAGACCTCGCGCCGGAAGCCGCCGTTCGGTATCGCGCAGGTCGGCAAGTCGTTCCGCAACGAGATCACACCGGGCAACTTCATCTTCCGTACGCGCGAATTCGAGCAGATGGAGATGGAATTCTTCGTCAAGCCGGGCGAGGACGAAAAGTGGCACGAGTACTGGATGGAGCAGCGCTGGAACTGGTACCGGGACCTCGGCCTCCAGGAGGCGAACATCCGGTGGTACGAGCACCCCAAGGAGAAGCTCTCCCACTACTCCAAGCGCACCGCTGACATCGAGTACCGCTTCAACTTCGGCGGCTCGGAGTGGGGCGAGCTGGAGGGTGTGGCCAACCGCACCGACTACGACCTGAAGGCGCACTCCGCGGCGTCCGGCCAGGACCTGTCGTACTTCGACCAGGAGGCCGGCGAGCGCTGGACCCCCTACGTGATCGAGCCGGCGGCGGGCGTGGGCCGCGCGATGCTGGCCTTCATGCTCGACGCGTACGTCGAGGACGAGGCGCCCAACGCCAAGGGCAAGATGGAGAAGCGCACCGTGATGCGGCTCGACCCGCGTCTTGCGCCGGTCAAGGTCGCGGTGCTGCCGCTGTCCCGCAACCCGCAGCTCTCGCCGAAGGCCAAGGGGCTCGCCGCGGACCTGCGCAAGCACTGGAACATCGAGTTCGACGACGCGGGCGCGATCGGCCGCCGCTACCGCCGCCAGGACGAGATCGGCACGCCGTTCTGCGTCACCGTGGACTTCGACACGCTCGACGACAACGCCGTCACCGTGCGCGAGCGCGACACGATGAAGCAGGAGCGGGTCTCCCTCGACCAGATCCAGTCCTACCTGGGCGGCCGTCTGATCGGCTGCTGACCCGGCCCGGGCCGCCGGCCCGGACCACGGGCACCGGACACACCCGACGACGGGCTCCGGTGCCGCGGACGCGAGGTCCGTGGCACCGGAGCCCGTCGACTCGGCAGAACGGGGGGTTCACCAGTCGTGCGAGGCGTGACGCACCACATCACCGCCATCCGCGAGGACGGCACGGTCTTCGAGGTGAGCTACGGCTACGGTCCGGGGCAGCGGCGGCTGCTCGGCTGCCGGCACTGCGACTGGCAGGAGCGGATCACCTACGGCGGCGCCCGGCACAAGGGGCTCGATCACCTCGCCCAGGCGCACGGGGCCGTCGGCTCGCCGCGGATGACCGCCGACGCGGCGGCGCGGCGGCAGGTCGTCCTCATCGTGCTGGCCTGTTTCGCGGTGGCCGCGGTCATTCTGTGGTGGGCCGCGTCCCAGGGATGAGCCGGTCTGTGGTGACCGGGTCCGCGGTGAGCCGGGCGGTGGTGACCGGGTCCGTGGTGAGCCGGGCTGTGGTGGCCACGGCGGTGGGCCGCTGTTCCCGGCCGAGGGCCAGCGCCGTGCACACCGCCGCCAGCGGCAGCTCCGCGCACAGGGCCATCGCGACCGCCGCCGCCAGCTCCCCGCCCGGCGCGGCCGTGACCGTGTCGAACCACGCGTCCACCACCAGCAGCGCCCCCGGACCCGGGGCTCCGCCCCAAACCTCCGGGCCCGGGGCTCCGCCCCAGACCCCGGGGTGCAGGGGCGGAGCCCCTGGTATCGGGAAGGGGCGGGGAGGGGATCAGCTCGCCGCAGGCGTCAAGACCCGCCGGATACCCCTAGCGGGCCCGAAGACCGTCCAGCAGCAGCTCGCAGACGGCCGCGAAGGCCGGGTCCATGTCCGGGTCCGACCACCGCGGCGCGTAGACGGGGTCGTGGAACCGCGCCGTCGCGTCCCACAGCGCCCGGCCCGTGGCACGGGCGTCCCGCATCGTGAACTCCCCGCTCGCGATGCCGCTTTCGACGATCGTGGTGAGCTGGTCGATCAACGTCTCGACATGGCGCGCGGTGATCTCGCTGTTCTCGGTGGCCAGCTCCAGATACGTGGCGAAGAGCTCCGGATCGACGCCCGCCTTACGGCGCTTGGCGGCGAACAGGGTGAGCAGCCAGTCCTCCAGCCGGTCGGCCGCCGGGCCCTTGGCGCGGGCGATGCGGGACAGGCTGTCGTGCTCCTGGTCCAGCCACCGCTCGGTGACCGCCTCGCGCAGCGCCGTCTTGGAGCGGAAGTGGCGGTAGACGCTGCCGTGGCTGACTCCCAGCGCCCGGGCCACGTCCACCACCGTGGCCTTCGCGGGGCCGTAGCGGCGCAGCACGTCCTCGGTGGCTTCGAGGATGCGGGCGGGCGTCAGGGGAGTCTCGGGCGGCGGCGGCATCGGGTCCCTTACTTCTTCTCGCTGTCGAGGGTGGCCATCTGGGCCTCCGGGTAGCGGTCGCCCGCGGCGGCGTCCGCCGGGACGGCCTCCTCGATGGCGGCCAGATCGTCGGCGTCGAGCGTAACGTCAAGCGCGCCCAGGGCCTCGGTCAACTGGTCGCGGCGGCGGGACCCGACGAGCGGGACGATGGCGGTGGAGCGCCGGACGCCCTGCGCGAGCACCCACGCGATGGCGATCTGGGCGACGCTGACGCCCTTGGCGTCGGCGATCTTACGGAGGGCCTCCACGAGTTCGAGGTTGCGGTCGAGGTTCTCGCCCTGGAACCGCGGGGCCCTGCTGCGGAAGTCCTGGGCGTCCGTGGTGCGCTCCCGCCTCCAGTGGCCGCTGATCAGGCCGCGCGAGAGCACTCCGTACGGGGTGATGCCGATGCCCAGCTCACGGCAGACGGGCAGGATCTCGTCCTCGATTCCGCGCGCGAGCAGCGAGTACTCGATCTGGAGATCCGAGATCGGGGCGACGGCGGCGGCCCGCCGGATGGTTTCGGCACCCACCTCCGAGAGGCCGATGTGCCGTACGTAACCCGCCTGCACGGCCTCGGCGATGGCCCCGACCGTCTCCTCGATCGGGACGGCCGGGTCGAGGCGGGCTATGCGGTAGATGTCGATGTGGTCGGTGCCCAGCCGCTGGAGCGAGTACGCGAGGAAGTTCTTGACGGCGGCGGGGCGCCCGTCCTGGCCGGTCCAGGCGCCGTCCGGGCCGCGCAGCGCACCGAACTTCACGCTGGTCAGGGCGCGTTCGCGGCGGACGACGGGGGCGGTGCGCAGGGCCTCGTTGATGAGCAGTTCGTTGTGGCCCATGCCGTAGAAGTCGCCGGTGTCGAGCAGGGTGATCCCGGCGTCGAGGGCGGCGTGGATGGTGGCGATGGACTCGGCGCGGTCGACGTCGGCGCCGTACATGGGGGACATGCCCATACAGCCGAGGCCGATCGCGGAGACCTGGGGGCCGGTGGTGCCGAGCTGGCGGTTCTGCACGGGGGTGCTCCTTGGGCTGGCGAGCTATTGAGAGGGGAACGAACAGGTACCCAAGAAGAGCGTGGCATATGCGATGACAGATTTCAATATCTGTCATCGCCTACCAGTCACTCCGGCCGTCTGCTCCGCTTGTTCGGCTTGTTCGGCTTGTTCGCTCGTCTCGCTTGTTCCGTGACCCCCTACGCCACCTTGCGCGGCAGCCGCAGGCTCATCAGCAGGGTCAGCGCGATCGCCGCCAGCTGGGCCGCGAGCGTGATGACCAGTGCGTCACCCATGCCCGCCGACGGCTCCAGGGACAGGAAGAGCGTGCCGAGCGTCGCCACGCCCAGCGCCAGCGCCGACTGCTGGGTGGTGACCATCACGCCGCTCCCCACCCCGGCCCGCTCGCTCGGCACATCGGCCAGCACGATCCGGATCAGCACCGGCAGCTGGAGCCCCTGTCCGAACCCGGCCAGCGCGACGCCCGGCAGCAGCCCGACCAGTGACAGATCCGGCCAGTCCCGCCATACGGCCAGCATCAGCAGCGCGACGCCCACGGCCTGGATCAGCCCGCCCGTGGTCACCACGCGGCTGCCGTACCGGCCCACCAGGCGCGGCCCCATCAGCGAGGCCACGAAGAACGTCGTGGCCATCGGCGCCAGCGCCAGCCCGGCCTCCACCGGCCCGTACCGCAGCCCCTGCTGCAGCGCGACCGCGATGACGAACATGAAGCCGCCGAAACCGATCGAGAACGGCACCACCATCACCAGCCCGCGCCGCAGCCCGGGCAGCGCGAACAGGCTCGGTGGCAGCAGCGGCGTCTTCCCCGCGCGGTCCGCGCGCCGCTCCACGACGTAGAACGCGGCGGCCACGAACGGGAACGCGCCAAGACCCAGCCAGGTCCACAGCGGCCAGCCCGCCGCCCGCCCCTCGGTCAGCGGCACCATCAGCGTGATCAGCGACAGGGCCAGCAGCACCGTGCCCGGCACGTCCACCGGCGCGGGCCGCTCCGAGCGGGTCTCGGGGACCGTACGGACCGCGAGCACCAGGCCGATCAGCGCGACTGGCACATTGACCAGGAAGACGGCGCGCCACCCGGTGCCCGCGATGTCCGCGGCCACCAGCACACCGCCCAGGATCTGCCCCGCGACCATGGACAGACCGGCCGTCGCGCCGTACATGCTGAGCGCGCGGGCGCGGCGCGAACCGCTGGTCGAGGAGTGGATCGTGGCCAGCACCTGCGGAAGCATCAGCGCGGCCGAGGCGCCCTGCGCCACCCGGGCACCCACCAGGCTCCAGGCGTCCGGCGCGAGCCCGCAGGCCAGCGAGGTCAGCCCGAAGGCCGCCATCCCGGCGAGGAAGAGCCGGCGCCGCCCGAAGGTGTCGCCCAGCCGCCCGCCGAGGACCAGCAGCACCGCGTACGCCACGCCGTATCCGGCGACGACCAGCTCCAGTACGGCCGGACCGGCATGGAGGTCGCGGTCCATGGTGGGCAGGGCCACATTGACGATGAAGAAGTCGATCAGCGGCAGCGCCGCGCCCAGCAGCACGGTGAACAGCCCGAGGGGGCTCAGCGCGGGTCCGGAGGGGGTGTGGGGCGTCCGCCCGGGGGTCTTCGCCGCACCCGGGGCGGCGGTGCTCGTTCGTATCGTGGAAATCTGTGTTTCGGTCACGCTTACGAAGATCCCGCGTCGCTCAGGCTGGTACCAGAGTGTCTTTATCCTGGTACAAGAAGTACCTGGCAACGGGATGAGCCCTCAGGCACCCTGGAGGCATGACCACGATGGTGCGGGACGCGACGGCCGGAGCCGCGGCCGAGACGAGGAGTACGGGGGCCGAGATACGGAGGGGCGAGCTGGCCGCGTTCCTGCGCAGCCGGCGGGAGCGGATCACGCCCGAGCAGGTGGGGCTGCCCCGGGGCCGCCGCCGGCGCACCCCCGGACTGCGCCGCGAGGAGGTCGCGCAGCTCTCGACCGTCGGTGTGACCTGGTACACCTGGCTGGAGCAGGCCCGCGACATCCATGTCTCGGCGCAGGTCCTCGACGCCATCGCCCGCGCGCTGCTCCTGGACCGCAGCGAGCGCGCCCACCTCTTCGCGCTCGCGGGGGCCATCGACCCGACCCCGGCGAGCGAGTGCACGGGCATTCCGCAGGCGCTCCAGCTCATGCTGGAGCGGCTTGAGCCGTTCCCCGCCTGCGTCCAGAACAGCCGCTTCGACCTGCTCGCCTACAACCGCAGCTACCGGCTGCTGATGTGCGACCTGGACCAGGTGGCGCCGGAGGACCGCAACTGCCTGTGGCTGGCCTTCACCAACGACGAGTGGCGTTCGAGCCTGGTGGACCGGGACGAGACGATCCGGCTGATGGCGGCCAAGTTCCGCGCCGTCATGGCCGAGCATGTGGCCGAGCCCGCCTGGAAGGCGATGGTCAAGCGGCTGGAGGACGCCTCGCCGGAGTTCCGGGAGATCTGGGCGCGGCATGAGGTGGTCCGGCCCGGCGACAAGATCAAGGTCTACCGCCAGTCGCGGGTGGGCATCCTCCGGCTGGCCTCCACCAGCCTGTGGACCGGCCCCCAGCAGGGCTCCAAGCTGCTCACGTACACCCCGGCGGACGCGGAGACGCAGCAGCGGCTGGAGCGGCTGCACGCGCTGGCGCTCGAGGAGGAGGCCGCAACGGAGGAGGCCGTCCCGGCGGCGGTCTGACCCACGGGGCCCGGGGGGCGTCCGGGGAGGGGAACGGTCCGCCGCAGGCGGCACGGTACGCCGGGCTCCCGTCCCCTCGCGTCCACTACGCCTTCGCGTTCGCCGAGGTCTGGCCCGTCGGCGCGCCCTCCTCGAACAGCGCGGCCGCGTGCCGGGTCGTCTTCTCGGCCCAGCGGCCCGTGGTCACCAGCCCCAGCAGCAGGATGACGGCGCCACACGCGGCGATGATCCACCACGCGGGACGGGCCGCGTCCACGAACGACGCGGCGGCCGCGGGCGAGGCGGCGTGCCCCATCCCGCCCGCCGCCGCCGACGCGGCGCCCGCCGCCAGCACCGCGCCGATGACCGCGACGCCGAGCGACTGCCCCACCTGACGGCTGGTGGAGGCGACGGCCGCGGCGACCCCGGCCTGGGAGCGGGGCATCCCGGAGACCGCCGTATTGGTGATGGGCGCGTTGACCATGCCGAAGCCGAGGCCGAACAGCACATAGCCGATCAGCAGCCCCGCATCGGTGGCCTGGGCGTCGAAGGCGGCGAACAGGATTCCGCTGGCCGTTATGGCCACCCCGGCCACCAGCATCGACGGCCGTGGCCCGCGGGCGCCCACCAGCCGACCGGACAGCGGCGCGCAGACGAAGCACATGAACGCCATGGGTAGCATCCACAGCCCGGCGTGTAGCGCGTTGAGCCCGCGCACGTCCTGGAGATAGAGGGTGTTCATGAAGAGATAGCCGCCGAGCGCCGCGAAGGCGCACACCGCGACGACCGTCGCCCCGCTGAACGGCGCGCTGTGGAAGAACCGCACATCGATCAGCGGCTCCTCACGCCGCCGCTCGTAGCGGACCAGCGCGAGCAGCCCCAGGACGGCGACCCCCGCACAGGCCGCGATCAGCGGCGAGTCCCAGCCACGGTCCGGCGCCTCGATGATCGCGTAGGTGAGGGAGCCCAGCACCGCGATGACCAGCACCTGGCCGACGGGGTCGGCCCGGCGCGGCCTGGGGGCACGCGACTCCGGGACGTAGCGGGCGGTGAGGAGCAGCGCCGCGAGCCCGACCGGAAGGTTTATCCAGAAGATCGAGCGCCAGCCGACGGACTCCACCAGCAGCCCGCCCACGATCGGCCCGGCCGCCATGCTGATGCCGACGACCCCGCCCCAGACCCCGATGGCGCGGGCCCGCTCCCTGGGCTCGGTGAAGACGTTGGTGATGATCGACATGGCGACGGGGTTGAGCATCGAACCGCCGATCGCCTGCACCATGCGGAAGATCACCAGCGCTTCCAGGTTGGGCGCGAGGCTGCACAGCCCCGATCCGAGGGAGAAGATCACTAGCCCGGTCTGGAACGTGCGCTTGCGCCCCACCCGGTCGGCCGTCGACCCCGAGAGCATCAGCAGGGCCGCGAGGACCAGGGTGTAGGCGTCGATCGTCCACTGCATCCCCGAGACGGAAGCGTGCAGATCACTTCGCATCGAGGGCAGAGCGACATTGAGGACCGTGTTGTCGAGGCTGACGAGCAGCAGGCTCATGCAGCAGATCGCCAGCACAAGCATGCGCCGCCGATGGCTGAGCTCACGCATGGTTGAACGCTACATCGATACCGTCGGTGTGGCGGTCATCACCGCCCTGTCGATCCCTCTCGCGGGTGCGGGACACGTTCCCTCTCGCGGGTGCGGGACAATGAGAGATCGGCCCCGCCCTTCGGCCCGCCCTCTCACCGTAGTACGCACGAGGAAGCTGATCCCATGACGCAATCGCCGCAGACGCCGCACACGGAGCGGACGCAGCTGCGGATCGGACCGCACACGGTCCAGCCGCCGGTCGTTCTGGCACCCATGGCCGGGATCACCAACGCTCCGTTCCGCACCCTGTGCAGGGAGTTCTCCGGCGGTAGGGGGCTGTTCGTCAGCGAGATGATCACCACCCGGGCGCTGGTGGAGCGGGACGCCAAGACGATGCGGCTGATCCACTTCGACGGCACCGAGAAGCCGCGCTCCATCCAGCTGTACGGGGTGGACCCGGTGACCGTCGGCAAGGCCGTCCAGATGATCGTGGACGAGGACCTCGCCGACCACATCGACCTCAACTTCGGCTGCCCGGTGCCCAAGGTGACCCGTAAGGGCGGCGGCTCGGCGCTCCCGTACAAGCGGCATCTGCTGCGCTCGATCCTGCGCGAGGCCGTGACCGCCGCCGGCCCGCTGCCGGTGACCATGAAGATGCGCAAGGGCATCGACGACGACCACATCACCTACCTCGACGCGGGCCGGATCGCGGTCGAGGAGGGCGTGACCGCGATCGCCCTGCACGGCCGCACCGCGGCCCAGCACTACGGCGGCACCGCCGACTGGGAGGCGATCGCCCGCCTGAAGGAGGCCGTCCCCGAGATCCCGGTGCTGGGCAACGGCGACATCTGGTCCGCCGACGACGCGGTCCGGATGATGCGCGAGACGGGCTGTGACGGCGTGGTCGTCGGGCGCGGCTGCCTGGGGCGGCCCTGGCTCTTCGGCGACCTGGTGGCCGCGTTCGAACCGGGCGGCGGGGCGGCGGCGTCCGGCCCTTCTGGCTCCTCCGGCTCCTCCGGCCCTTCCGGCCCCGGGGCCCCGGCGTACGCGCGGCCGACGCTCAAGGAGGTCGCGGCCGTGATGCGCCGCCACGCCGAGCTGCTCGCCGAGTGGCTGGAGGACGAGGAGCGCGGCGTGATCGACTTCCGTAAGCATGTCGCCTGGTACACCAAGGGCTTCTCGGTGGGCTCGGAGATGCGCAAGCGGCTGGCGATCACCTCGTCCCTCGCCGAGCTGGACGCCCTGCTGGCCGAGCTGGACCTGGACCAGGAGTGGCCCCCCGGCGCCGACGGCCCGCGCGGCCGCACCTCCGGCCGCAACCGCGTGGTGCTGCCCGACGGCTGGCTGGACGACCCGTACGACTGCGCGGGCGTCGGCGCGGACGCCGAACTGGACACCTCCGGCGGCTGAGCCGGGTAGACCGGGGCGTGAGCCGGGTAGGGGCCGTAAGCCGGACGGGCCGCGGGTCGGGCCCGGTAGTCCGGGGGTCACATGGGGGCATCACCGGTTAAAGTGATGGGCTCGTGGTCGCGGTGGGATCTGGACGATCTGGGGGGATCGGTGACAAGCGTCGTCTTCGTCCACGGCACGGGGGTCCGGGCCAAGTCGTACGAGAAGAGCCTCGCGCGGGTCGTGAGCGGCCTGGGGCGGGTGAGAGCCGAGATCAGGGTCGCCCGCTGCTTCTGGGGCGAGGAGCACGGCGCCTCACTGGGGCTCGGCGGGGCGTCGCTCCCGGTGCGCACGAAGAACCGCGGCGTCGGCGACGACGGCGCGCTGGACGAGGACGATCCGCTGGCCGTATGGGCGCTGCTGGAGGCGGATCCGCTCGCGGAGCTGCGGGAGTTCGCGGAGGCGGCGCACGACGACGGCGAGGAGACGGGCTTCGCGCCCGGCCGCGTCGACCCCTGGGAGACCGTCGCCGACACGGTGCGCCGCCTGACGCTCGCTGACACCGGGCAGACCGGCGGCAGCCTGCGGCAGCTCATCGCGGACCTCGCGCCGCACCTCGACGAGGCCGCCGACCGCGTGGCCGACGAGATCTCCGACAGCCTGGGCGGCACCTCGCCCGCCGACGGCATCGAGCCCATCGCCGCCCGCGCCGTGTACGCCCTGGCCGTCCGGCGCGCCGAGGGCCCGTACGGCGACGACGAGCCGCTCGCGGTGGACGGCGCCGACCGCGACGCCGCCGTCGGCGCGCTCACCGATCAGCTGGGCGGCACCGACCGGGGCGGATTCGTCGCCGGTGCCGCGAAGGGCGTCGCCGTACGGGCGTTCAACGCCTACGTTTCGCCGTTCTCCTGGCTGGCCCACGCCCAACGCGGCCGGATTACCGCCACGTCCGTCCCGGCCAGTGGCGACATCCTGCGCTACCAGGTGCGCGGCGCCGGGGTGCGCGCCGCGATCCGGGCGGCGGTGCGCGACGAGATCGCGTCGGGGAACGGCCCGGTGGTGCTGCTCGCCCACAGCCTCGGCGGTATCGCCTGTGTCGATCTGCTCGCCGAGCCCGATCCGCCCGCCGGTGTGGAGCTGCTGGTGACGGTCGGCTCCCAGGCGCCGTTCCTCTACGAACTGGACGCGCTCACCGCGCTGCGCCGTGACGAACCGCTGCCCGGCGCCTTCCCCCGCTGGCTCAACGTCTACGACGAGCGGGACCTGCTCGGCTTCGTCGGGGAGAAGGTCTTCCCCGGCCGGGTCACCGATCTGCGCGTCAACACCCGCCAGCCCTTCCCGCGCGCCCACACCTCGTACTTCGCCCACCAGCGGCTGTACGACCTGCTGGCCCCGGAGCTGCCGAAGTGACAGCGGTGGAGCACGACTGGCGCCGCACCCACGCCGTGATCGTGGCGGTCGAGCAGTACAGCGGCAGCGACAGCTGGACCCTCGACGGTCCGGTGCACGACGCGCTCGCGATGCGGACGTGGCTGACCGGGCTGGGCGTGCCGCCGGAGAACATCCTCCTGCTGGCCTCGCCCACGGAGGGGAACAAGGCCGCCGTGGAGGCGGCGGACCGCGACTACCGCCCGGCGGACGGCCACATCATCCGTAAGGTCTTCATGGAGGAGCTGCGGTCCCTCGACGCGGACCGGCTGTGGATCTACTGGGCGGGGCACGGCGTACAGGCCCCGGGAGGCCGCTGGAGCCTGCTGTACCCGGAGGCGCGGGACCGGGACATGCGGGGCCTCGACGCGCTGAACCTGATGACGCTGCTGCGCACCGAGCATCTGCCGAAGAAGGGCGTGGACCGGGTCACCGTGATCATCGACGCCTGCTGGCAGGCCCTTCCCCTCCGCACCCACATGATGGTCGCCAAACCGGACGAGCTCGCCACGAAGCCGGAGATCAACAGCGCCCGCGAGATCTACTGGATGCGCGCCTGCCAGCCCGGGGCGGTGTCCAAGAACCAGCAGGGCGCGGGCCTGTTCACCTCCGTGCTGTTACGGCAGCTCCAAGCGGCCTCCGCCGGCGGCGTGGCGCCGGACCTCGACCGGGTGTGGCAGGGGGTCCAGGACGAGTTCACCCGGCTGGGCCGGGAGGAGGGCCTGCGGCAGTTCCCGACCGTGCACATCAGCAGGGGGGACGGGAACGGCGAGGACATCCCGCTCGGCCCGCCCCGTTCGCCGCTGGACGAGCAGCAGCGGCGGGAGCGCGGCAAGCTGATCCACGCGGTCGGCGCGCTGCTGGGGGCGGAACCCGGCCGCGCGGCGGAGGTCGTCGTCGGGCTCTGCGAGCAGTTCACCACCGAACCGCCCGCCACGACGCCTCCCTCGGCGGAGGAGTTGGTCGACTGGGCGCTGGAGAACCCGCACGGCACCGTCACCCTCCTCGCGGAGCTCAGCGCACGGGCCCCGGCGCAGGCCCCGGTCCGCACGGAGATCCGCAAGGCGTGCCACGTGCTGCAGAACCAGTGGCTGACCCGTGCCGAGTACGCGGAGCTGACCGGGTTGCTGGAGCGGCTGGGGCAGCGGGGGCGGTGCGACGTCGCCGCGGAGGCCCGGGCGCTGTTCGGCCTGGTCGAGCTGGAGTTCCACGATCCGGTCCGGCTCGCCGACGCGCTGGAGGAGCTGCTGCCCAAGCCGGACCGGCTTCCCCAGCTGCTCAGGGTCGTGGAGCGCTTCGCGGCCGTCGACGACGGACCGGTCGCCGCCGAGCTGCGCGCCTGGTCGCTGCGGTGCGCCGAACGGCTGGGGCTGAAGGGCCAGCTGATGGAGCGGCGCGGCGAGGCCACGGAGTACGCCGAGGCCGTCAAGGCGGCCGGGCTCGCCCAGGATCCGGGGGCACCTCCCAGCGGTAGCCGGGGGAGTGTTCAGATCCGGCTCCACCCGTCCAGCGGCCCCGGACAGCGGCGTGCGTACGAGGTGTGGACGCGGCGCGGCGAGGACGTCCACGCCCTGGCCAAGGTGGACACCCCCGCCGCCCTGGACGAGATACAGGGCGGCCTCGAAGCCCTGCTGAACGCCCAGACCTACACCCCGGACACCCTGGTGGAGTTCTTCGTCTCCGCCACCGACCTCGAACTGGCCGTGCACCAATGGCAGTTCGCCCATCCCGTCAAGCGCCATCTGGGCACCGACTATCCGGTCGTCATGCGCTGCACCGAATTCCGCGAACCCCAGCGGCACGATCTGTGGAAGCGCCGCTGGAACCGCGTCGGCACCGCCGGCACCGAGGAGCTGCGCTGGCTGCCGGGCCATATGGACTGCGGTGAGGTGTACCGCGTCGTCCAGCAGTCCATGGACACTCCGGGCGCGCTGACGACCGCCCCCTCGCGGGCCCGGGCGGATCTCTTCAACGCCTGTCTGTTCGGCGGGGTGCCCGTCCTCCTATGGCACGGCGAGGCGGAACCGTCCATAGCGGAGGACGAGCTACGCGAACTCCTCGGCGAGGAGCGGCCCCTGCGCTCCCTTCCCCAGCGGCTGCGTGAACTCCGCTCCGACAGCGACCCCTACAAGAGCCACCACGGCCGCCATATGGCCCTCCTGTGGGACGATCCGCACCGCCCGCTCCCCGACCAACTCGACCTGTCCGCACCCTGAGGAGAGACGAAGAAGATGGCACAGGACTGGAGGCTCTTCCAGGGCGGCGACACCCGGCCCCACAAGGTGGAGACCTGGCCCTCCGCCCCGCCGTGGCGGCGCTTCGGCGACGACGCGCGGCGCCGGGACACGGAGCGGCCGCTGCCGTACCTGATCTCCGACGAGGACCGCGACGTCGTCAACATGGCGCTGCACCTGCACCGCCCGCTGCTGGTCACCGGCCGCCCCGGCACCGGCAAGTCGACCCTGGCCCACGCCATCGCCCGCGAGCTGATGCTGGGCGAGGTGCTGCACTGGCCGGTCAACAGCCGCTCCACGCTCGCCGAGGGCCTCTACTCGTACGACGCGGTGGGCAGGCTGCGCGAAGCCTCCCTCAAGCGGCGCGCCGACGAGAGCGCCGGGACCGAGCCGGACATCGGCGACTACCTCCGGCTCGGCCCGCTCGGCACCGCGCTCCTTCCGGCCCGCACACCGCGCGTGCTGCTCGTGGACGAGCTCGACAAGGGCGATGTCGACCTGCCCAATGACCTCCTTACGGTCTTCGAGGAGGGCGAGTTCGAGATTCCGGAGCTGGCCCGCCTGGGGGAGGGGAAGACGGTCCACGTGCAGATCGCCGGCTCCCGGGAGAAGGTCGGGATCACCAGCGGCTGGGTCAGCTGCCGGGTCTTCCCCGTCGTCGTCATCACCAGCAACGGCGAGCGCGAGTTCCCCCCGGCGTTCCTGCGCCGCTGCGTCCGGCTCGACCTCAAGCAGCCCGACGAGGCGCAGCTGCGGAGAATCGTCACCATGCATCTGGGCGAGGAGGTCGGCGCGCGGGCCCAGGAGCTGATCGCCGACTTCGTGTCCCGGCGCAACGAGCGGGAGCTGGCCACCGACCAGCTGCTCAACGCGGTCCGGCTGCGGTCCTCCGGGGTGCGGGTCGACCAGGACGTCCTCGACAAGCTGTTCCGCTCGCTGAACGACGTCGACGCGCCATGATCGAGCGGCTGTGCGCCCTGCTGGAGGACGCGGGGGTCGAGCTCTCCGAGGTGGAGCTGCGCGACGTCCTGTGGTTCGCCGCCACCACCGCCCCGGCCCGCGGCGAAGGGGACGGCGGCGAACCGGCGCCGTCCCGGCGTTCCGCCGCTCCCGCCTCCGGCGCGGCCGACGGCGAGGACGAGGCGAAGGACGCCCAGCGGCAGCCCACCGGGGCCCTCACCCCCGGCGAACCCGAGTCCGGCCCCCTCGTCCCCGCCGGGCTCTACGCCCCCGGCGCCGCCCGCCCCGCAGCGGCCCGCCCGGCGCGCGCCGTCGGCGTCCGGGGCGTCCGGGCGCTCCCCGGGACGCGCGGGCTGTCCCGCGCGCTGCGGCCGCTGCGGCGCAGCGTGCCGTCCCGTACGTCCTTCCGCGTCGACGAGACCGCCACCGCCGAGTGGATCGCCGAGACCGGCCTGCCGGACGTGGTGCTGCGCCCCCGCCCGGAGCGCTGGCTGAGCGTCGCGCTCATCGTGGACGACGGCCCGTCGATGGTGCTGTGGCAGCAGCTCGCCGCCGAGGTGCGCGGACTGCTGGAGCGGCAGGGCGCCTTCCGTTCCGTACGGACCTACGGCCTGGACAGCGCCCCCGAGGACCGGCCGGTGCTCAGGGCGCGCCCGTACGCCCCCGGCGCCCCGCGCCGCACCGCCCGCCAGCTCACCGACACCTCCGGCCGCACCGTGATGCTGGTCCTCTCGGACGGGGTGGGCCCGGGGTGGCGCGGCGGCGCGATTCCGCGGCTGCTGCGCCGCTGGGCCCGCCACTCGCCGGTGGCGGTGCTCCAGCCGCTGCCCGCGCGGATGTGGCCGGAGCGCGGTATGCCCACCCAGCGGCTGCTGGTCGACGCGGGCGGCCGCGAGGGCGCGCCGGGCCGTGCGCTGTCGGTGCGCCACCCGGTGCTGCCGCGCGGCCTGGTGTCGTACGACGGCACGACACCGGTGCCCGTGCTGGAGCTGGCCGAGGGCGAGCTGGGCACATGGGCGGCGCTGACCGGTACGGGTGGCGGCGGCGAACCGCTGCCGGTGATGCTGCTGGACGGCGCGGAGAAGCCGGTGGCCGCGCGGGCCACGGCCCATGTCCCCGAGCCGACGGCCGAGGAGCGGCTGCGCCGCTTCCGGGGCGCCGCCTCGCCCGAGGCCCAGCGCCTGGCCGGGGCGCTGGCCACCGTGCATCCGCTGACGCTGCCGGTGATGCGGCTGATCCACCAGGCGGGCGCGGGCCGCGGGGAGCGCTTCCACCCGGCGCAGCTGGCCGAGGTGTTCCTGGGCGGGCTGCTGCGCGGACGGGAGGGGAGCGCGGAGGAGTACGAGTTCCACCCCGGCGTCGCGGATCTGCTGCTGGACGCGGTCCGGACGTCGGACGCGCTGGAGACGGCGGCGCAGGTCACCGAGTTCCTGCTGCACCGCCAGGGCAGCGGCCCCGAGTTCCGCGCCCGGCTCTCCGGCGACCACGGGGACTCCCGCGTCGCCGAGGAGGCCCGCCCGTTCGCGGCGGCGTCGCCGGAGCTGCTGTCGCGGCTGGGGTTGCTGGAGGACGCGGCGGAGGAGGAGCCGCCGCCGCGGCCGAAGGCGCCGGAACGGCAGCCGGTGGTACCGGCCGCCACCTTCCCCCCTCGCTCCTACACCTCCGAGCGCGTCCAGCCGCCGGTGATGGCGGTGGTGCGGCGGATCGCGGCGGACGACGGGCTGCCGAAGTCGGTGCGCGACTACGTCGACAAGATGCTGGACGAAGCCGATGAGCGGAACGAGGAAACCGGCTGGTGGGGGGTGCGGACCCTGCCCGACCTGGCCAAGCAGCTGGTCGACGCCGGGTGGCCGGAGTACGCGGACGAACTGCGGGAGACGGCGCGGGAGCAGATCGAAGGGCTCGGATCCCGGGAAGACCTCGAATCCCGCAATCTCCGCGGGCATCTGGCGATCACCCTGAACCAGCTCGGGGAGCACGATGAGGCGGAGCGCGAGCTGCGCGCGGTGGTCGCGGCCTCGGGACGGGTGCACGGCGAGGAACACGACTACACGCTCTTCGCCCGCGGCTACCTCGTCGATCTGCTGAGCGACGCCGAGCGGGCCGAGGCGGCGGAGGAGGAGTGCCGCACGCTGATCGAGGCATGGGAGCGCCGGGAGGGCGACGACTGCCGGCGGCATGCCCAGGCCAAGCATCTGCGGCGCGGGCGCCTGCTGTTGGACCTCGATCGCGAGGCGGAGGCCGAGGAGGAAATCCGGGTCTCGGTATCCATGGCGCGGGAACTGTATGGGCCCACGCACTACGACACCGTCAACGCACGTGCCTGGCTGTCGACCGCGCTGCGGCGGCTGGATCGCTTCGACGAGGCGGAGGCCGAGATGCGGGCGGCGGCCGAGGAGTGCGCCGCGTCGGCGGAATCGGAGGTGGATTCGCCGCTGTTGACGGCGCTCTTCACGCTCGGCGACCTCCTGAACCTCAGGCAGCGCCATGAAGAGGCGGAGGCGCTCTGGCACGATCTGGTCGACAGGACATCGGCGGGCCTCAGCCCCACCCACTGGCGAGTGCGCTGGGCGCGTCGCAACCGTGTCGAGCGCCTGCGCGTCCTGCGGCGGTACGCCGAGGCGGAGTCCGAGGCCGACGCACTGGTGGAGGAGTCGTTCGCCGCCGTAGGGGAACGGCACGAGACCTCGTTCACCGCGCTGCGGACGCGAGCGAAGGTCCTGGACGACCAGGAGCGGTACGACGAGGCGCAAGCGGCCTACCGCGACCTTCTGGCACGGCAGACCGCCGTGCTCGGGGACGGGCATCACAACACCCTCACCACCCGGCACCAACTGGCGACCAGCCTGGGGAGGGCCGGACGACACGAGGAGGCGCTGGCGGAGTACACCGAGGTGCTCCAGGGCCGCATCCGCGCCTCGGGACCGGACGCCCAGGCGACGCTGGTGGCGCGATACAGCCGTGCCGGGGCCCTGACGCGCGTCGACCGCGTGGAGGAGGCCGAGCGGGAGTACCGCCTGACCATGGAGGGGGAGGCCCGGGTGCTGGGGCCGGACGACCCGAGCGCCTTGCTGACCCTCGTCCAACTGGCCGGCCTGCTGCGCGACCAGAAGCGTTACGAGGAGTCCGAATCCTTGTTCCGCCGGGTGGTCGAGGGGCGCACGCGAGCTGTGGGGGCCGAGGCCAAGGAGACGCTGGCCGCCCGGCACAGCCTGGGCAATGTGCTCAACAAGCTGGGCCGCTTCGCCGAGGCCGAGACGGAGATCCGGGAAACGCTCACGGCCCGGCAGCGCGTTCTGGGACCCGAGAACGTCGGCACCCTCTGGACCCGACACAACCTCGGCACCACCCTCAAGGGCCTCGGCCGCCTCGACGAGGCGGAGGCCGAATGGCGGGCCGTGCTGGAGATCAGTGAGCGCGTCCTGGGCGAGGAGCACAACTGCACCGTTCGGACCCGCGAAGCCCTCGCGGGGCTGTGGGGGCCCGGGAACGACCAGTCGTCCTGAAATATGGCGCGATTCGTTCGCGGGGAACGCCGGGCCCCAGCCCGTGATGCGGAGAGGCACCGCATCAGGGGACCGCGGACGAGCCGGCCCTCGGCATCCGCGGAGGTGGTCGGCCACCCCTCTCGGCGTGTCGCTCATCTGAGCGTACCCCCTCTCGTTGTATCCAAAAGGCGAGACAATGGGCCCTGGCAAGGCGTGATTCTCGCCACTCTGATCGGGCCTTCGCTCAGATGAGCGGCGACTGAGGGGTGATCCGGTGGCACCCGGCTGTGCTCACCTCTCCAATGCGTGGCACTCAGTGCCACCCACTTGATGTTCGACACCTCGAACCATCGGTTACGTATAGTGAAATTCCAAGCGTCCATCACGGGCGGAGGGTGGGTGTGTGTTCGAGGCTTGAAGTCACCTCGTAAGAGCCTCGCTCGGGCGCCGCACTTTCGAACACGTGGCAGGCGGGTGGTTACAGCCGTATGACGGTGGAGTGGACCTGCTCAGGAGCCTTTGATCTGGGTACGCTCCCCGCCGTCAGGGCAGCCGAGCCGAGGAGATCGAGTCCCGTGCCGGAAAAACAAGATCAGCAGAAGTTCGTTTACGACTTCACCGAGGGCAACAAGGATCTCAAGGACCTGCTCGGCGGGAAGGGGGCCAACCTCGCCGAGATGACCAATCTCGGTCTCCCCGTGCCACCGGGCTTCACCATCACCACCGAGGCCTGCAAGGTCTACCTGGACAGCGGTGCGGAGCCCCCGGCCCTGCGCGACGAGGTGAGTGCGCACCTCGACGCGCTCGAAGCGAAGATGGGCAAGAAGCTCGGCCAGGCGGACAACCCCCTCCTCGTGTCCGTACGGTCCGGCGCCAAGTTCTCGATGCCCGGGATGATGGACACCGTCCTCAACATCGGCCTCTCCGACCAGTCCGTGGCCGGCCTCGCCGCGCAGGCGGGTGACGACCGGTTCGCCTGGGACTCCTACCGGCGTCTCATCCAGATGTTCGGCAAGACCGTGCTCGGCGTGGACGGCGACCTCTTCGAGGAGGCCATCGAGCAGGCCAAGCGCGCCAAGGGCGTCACCGTCGACGTGGACCTCGACGCCGCCGACCTCAAGAAGCTGGTCGGCGAGTTCAAGGAGATCGTCGCCAAGGAGACCGGCCGGGGCTTCCCGCAGGAGCCGCGCGAGCAGATGGACCTCGCCGTCCGAGCCGTGTTCGACTCCTGGAACGGCGACCGCGCCAAGCTCTACCGCCGCCAGGAGCGCATCCCCCACGACCTCGGCACCGCGGTCAACATCTGCTCCATGGTCTTCGGCAACCTCGGCCCCGACTCGGGCACCGGCGTCGCCTTCACCCGCGACCCGGCCAGCGGCCACCAGGGCGTCTACGGCGACTACCTGCAGAACGCCCAGGGCGAGGACGTGGTCGCGGGCATCCGCAACACCGTGCCGCTGGCCGACCTCGAGCAGATCGACCAGCGGTCCTACGAGCAGCTGATGCAGATCATGGAAACCCTCGAGACGCACTACAAGGACCTGTGCGACATCGAGTTCACCATCGAGCGCGGCAAGCTGTGGATGCTCCAGACCCGCGTCGGCAAGCGCACCGCCGGGGCCGCCTTCCGGATCGCCACCCAGCTGGTCGACCAGGGGCTGATCGACGAGGCCGAGGCGCTGCGCCGGGTCAACGGGGCGCAGCTCGCGCAGCTGATGTTCCCGCGCTTCGACGACGAGGTCGCCTCCGGCGACAGCGTCCAGAAGATCGGCCGGGGCATCGCCGCGTCCCCGGGCGCCGCCGTCGGCAAGGCCGTCTTCGACTCGTACACCGCCGTCAAATGGTCGCGCTCGGGCGAGAAGGTCATCCTCATCCGCCGCGAGACCAACCCCGACGACCTCGACGGCATGATCGCCGCGGAGGGCATTCTGACCTCGCGCGGCGGCAAGACCTCACACGCCGCCGTCGTCGCCCGCGGCATGGGCAAGACCTGCGTGTGCGGCGCCGAGGAGCTGGAGGTCGACACCAAGCGGCGCCGGATGACGGTGCCCGGCCGGGACGGCAAGGACGGCCTCGTCATCGAGGAGGGCGACGTCGTCTCGATCGACGGCTCCTCCGGCAAGGTCTACCTCGGCGAGGTCCCCGTCGTGCCGTCCCCGGTCGTCGAGTACTTCGAGGGCCGGATGCACGCGGGCGCCGACGAGGCCGACGAGCTGGTCGGCGCCGTGCACCGGATCATGGCGTACGCGGACCGGGTGCGCCGGCTGCGCGTACGGGCCAACGCGGACAACGCCGAGGACGCCGCCCGCGCCCGGCGGTTCGGCGCCCAGGGCATCGGGCTGTGCCGCACCGAGCACATGTTCCTCGGCGAGCGCCGGGAGAAGGTCGAGCGGCTGATCCTCGCCCACACCGACGAGGAGCGGGACACCGCGCTGGGCGAGCTGCTGCCGCTGCAGAAGGACGACTTCGTCGAGCTCTTCGAGGCGATGGACGGGCTGCCGGTCACCGTCCGGCTGCTCGACCCGCCGCTGCACGAGTTCCTGCCCGACATCACCGAGCTGTCGGTGCGCGTCGCGCTCGCCGAGTCCCGCAAGGACCACAACGAGAACGATCTGCGGCTGCTCCAGGCCGTCCACCGGCTGCATGAGCAGAACCCGATGCTCGGCCTGCGCGGGGTCCGCCTGGGCCTGGTCATTCCGGGGCTGTTCGCCATGCAGGTGCGGGCGATCGCCGAGGCCGCCGCCGAGCGCCTGGGCGTCAAGGGCGACCCGCGGGCCGAGATCATGATTCCGCTGGTCGGCACGGTCCAGGAGCTGGAGATCGTCCGCGAGGAGGCCGAGCGGGTCATCGCGGAGGTCGAGCGGGCCCGGGGCGTGGACCTCAAGCTCACCCTCGGCACCATGATCGAGCTGCCGCGCGCCGCGCTGACCGCCGCCCAGATCGCCGAATCCGCCGACTTCTTCTCCTTCGGCACCAACGACCTCACCCAGACCGTCTGGGGCTTCTCCCGTGACGACGTCGAGGCCAGCTTCTTCACCGCCTACCTGGAGAAGGGCATCTTCGGCGTCAGCCCGTTCGAGACCATCGACAAGGACGGCGTCGGCTCCCTCGTCCGCGACGCCGCCCAGGCGGGCCGCGCCACCCGCCCCGACCTCAAGCTGGGCGTCTGCGGTGAGCACGGCGGCGACCCGGAGTCCGTCCACTTCTTCCACGAGGTGGGCCTGGACTACGTCTCCTGCTCCCCGTTCCGCATCCCCGTGGCCCGCCTGGAGGCCGGCCGCGCGGCGGCCAATGGCCGGTAGGAGCCCATAAGACCACCGGAGCCGGCGCCGGGAACACCCACCCTCACCCCCGGCGGTGGCTCCGGATCTCAAAGGGGGCGGCACCTTGTGCGGAGGTGCCGCCCCCTCTCACTCCCCCCACGGGAGCTGTTGCCGCGCGCATCGGCTACGTGCGGCAACACAAGTGCCCAGTCGCCGTAACGTACTCGTCACCCCCCACGGGAACGAGCAAACTGGCTCTGAGCACCGCCTGTTGAATTCCGGACGGCCGCCGGAAGCTTTTCCCGGTGGCCCCGGCTTTCCTGGGGAACAGCTTTCCTCTTCCGGGCTCCGCGCCGCTCCCCGTTTCACATCTGGCCAAAAGGGCGTGGTGACTGACCGTGCCAGCGTGCATACTCATCGGTGATCGGGGGGCGGTCGCAATGTCACGTGTGGGGGTCTGGTGCTCCGTGTTCATTTCAGTGAACTCGATCTGGCCCGGCTGCGGATGGCGGTCCGCCCGGACGCGCTCTGGGAAACCGTTTTAAGTTTCCATAGGTTGCGGGAGAACCGGGCCGAGTCCGTATACGGGAAATGGCGTTCGGAGGCGCGAAACCGACTCAATGGCGAAGCGCGGCTGCTTGCGCCGCTCATTCCGTCGCGGGGCTATTTCCCGGACTTCCTGACACCCGCCGAAGAGGTAATCGGTTGCGATGCCGCGATGTCCGCGCTGCGCGCCATCCCGGGTGAGCGCTTGCATACGGAGCTGGCCGGGCTTCCGGCGGCCCGGGCGCTCCCGGGGTGGATACGGGATCTGGCGCAGGGCGAGCGGAGATCGCTGGACCGGCTGATCAGCACGCTGCGCGCCTACCACCAGGCCGCCGTCGCCCCGTACTGGCCGCATATCCAGGCCCGGATCGAGGCCGACCGGGTGGCCCGGGGCCGCGCCCTGCTGGACGGGGGCGCCGATGGGTTGCTGGCCTCGCTGCCGCCGACGATGCGGTGGCGGGCGCCCGTGCTGGAGGTCGACTATCCGGTGGATCGCGATCTGTGGCTGCGGGGGCGGGGGTTGCTGCTGTTGCCGTCGTTCTTCTGCCGGGGGACGCCGGTGACCTACCGGAACCCGGAGCTGACGCCCGTTCTGGTCTACCCCGTCGAACACGCCCGGTGCGGTGTGATACCCCGCCCCGAGCAGCGGCCCGCCGTGGCGTCCGGGTCCGGGGCCGGGGCCGGGGCCGAGTCCGGGTCCGCCCGGACGCTCGGCAAGCTGGTCGGGCAGACCCGCTCGGCGGTGCTGCTGGAGGTCGGCGGCGGCTGTACGACCAGTGAACTGGCCCGCAGGGTGGGCGTATCGCTGGCCTCGGCCAGTCAGCACGCCAGTGTGCTGCGCGAGGCGGGCCTGGTGCACACCCTGCGCCAGGGCAGCGCCGTCCTGCACACGCTGACCCCGCTGGGGGCGGCGCTGCTGCGGGGCGGGGCGCCGGGGGAGCGCGTCTTCGGGGCACCGGCGGCACCGGCGGCGCTGCCGCCGGTCGCCACGAGCGGACGGGGGCCGTCAGGGCGCGGATGAGGCTTTCCGGGCAGGAAGGGGTGGCGGGATGACCGCGACCGACGAGGCGGCGGACGGCCTCCGCGCCATGATCGCCAAGGGTGAGCTGACCCCCGGGCAGCAGCTCCCCGCCGAGCCCGAACTCTGTGCGCGGCTCGGCGTCTCGCGCGGATCGCTGCGCGAGGCGGTGCGCTCCCTGGCCGCCCTCGGGCTGCTGGAGTCCCGCCACGGCTCCGGCACCTTCATCTCGGCGCTGCGCCCCGGGCAGATGCTGGCCGGGTTCGCCGCCACCGTGGACGTCCTGCCGCTCGACGGGCTGCTGGAGCTGTTCGACGTCCGCCGCCCCCTGGAGGCCCAGGCCGCCGCGCTGGCCGCCGCCCGCGCCGACGAGCGGGTCGTCGCCCGGCTGCGCGAGGTGCAGAAGCGGCTGGCCAGCGACCTCGGCCACGAGGCGCTGATCAACGCCATGGCCGCCCGCGATCCGGCGGCCGCCGCCGCGGCCGCCACCGCGCATCTGTCCCAGACCGAGGCCTGGCTGCGGCGGTACGCCCCGCTGCCGGACGACGGCCCGGCCGCCGGATGAGCCGCACCGGCCTCAGTCGTCGATGCCCGTGCGCTCGACGCCCGCGACGATATGGCGCTGGAGTACGAGGAAGACCACCAGCAGCGGCACGATCGACACCGCCGCCGCCACGAACAGCTCATGGAGGTTGACGGTCTGGGCCGTGGTGAACGTCGACAGCGCCACCTGCACCGTCCACGCGTCCCGGTCCTGCCCGATGACCAGCGGCCACAGGAAGGAGTTCCAGGCGCCGATGAAGACGATCGTGCCGACCGCCGCGAACACCGGCCGGGAGTTCGGCACCACGACCCGCCAGTACGTACGCCAGTAGCCAAGACCGTCCACCCGCGCCGCGTCCTCCAGCTCCCGGGGGAAGCCCAGGAAGTACTGGCGGAAGATGAACGCCGCGACCGCGCTGAACAGCGTGGGCACCACCAGACCGCGCAGCGTGGACACCCACCCGAGCGAGCTGACCAGCACGAAGCTGGGCACGAAGGTGACCGCCGCCGGGACCATCAAGGTGCCCAGGATCCAGTAGAAGACCACATTGGCGTAGGCGTACGGGATGCGGGCCAGGCCGTATCCGGCGAGCGAGGCCAGCAGCAGGGTGCCCACGGTGGTGAGGACCGCGATCAGCGAGGAGTTGAGCAGCGCGTGCGCCATCGGCACGTTGGGGTCGTCGAACAGCTCGCGGACGTTGGACCAGTGCAGCTCGCCCGGGAAGAACGTCCACCCCGGCGAGGTGATGTCCGCCTCGCTCGACAGACCGTTGCGCACCAGCAGGTAGAACGGGATCAGGAAGACCAGCGCGAGCGCGAGCAGCAGCACCAGCCGCACGGCGCGCCCCACGCCGACGAGGGCGTCCCGGACGTCGCGGGTGCTCCGGCGCCGGACGTCGCGCGACTTCGGGGGAGTGGGCATCAGTCCTCCTTCCGGCCCAGGCCGAACCAGCGGGCCTGCACCACCGTCACCACGGCGATGATCAGCGCCAGGATCACCGCGCCCGCACTGCCCAGGCCCAGGTTCTGGCCCTGGCCCAGCGCCGTGTAGTAGAGGTAGACCAGCGGCGGGCGGGCGTAGGGCGGATAGCCGCGGGAGTCCGACAGCAGGTTGTAGAACTCGTCGAACGCCTGGAAGGCGTTGATCACCAGCAGCAGCACCACCGCGACCGAGGTCGCCCGCAGCTGCGGAAAGGTGATGTGCCGGAACACCTGCCAGCCGGGCCGCGCCCCGTCCACGGCCGCCGCCTCGTACAGCCGCGGGGAGATGCGCTGCAGCCCGGCCAGGAACAGCACCATGTAGAACCCCGCCTGGAGCCACAGCCGTACGGTCACGATGACCAGCCAGTACCAGGGCGGGTCCGTGGTCGACAGCCAGGCGATCTGATCGGCGCCGAACCAGTCCAGCACGGTGTTGGCCAGCCCGAAGCGCACCCCGTTGAAGATCGACATCTTCCAGATCAGCGCCGCCACCACATACGAGCACGCCACCGGCAGGAAGAACACCGACCGGAAGAACGCCTGCGCCCAGCGCAGCCGGTTGACCATCAGCGCCAGCGCGAGCGAGAGCACGTAGGTGGCCGGGACGATGAACGCCGTGAAGACCAGGAAGGTCACCAGGCTGCCGGTGAACGCGTCGTCGCCCAGCATCGCCGTGTAGTTGTCGAAGCCGACGAAGTCCGTGGGCGAGACGGTGTTGTGCGCGTCGAAGAAGCTGAGGTAGACGCTCCAGGCCAGCGGGACGTAGGTGAAGAGGGTCAGCCCCAGGACGAACGGGCCGACGAATATCCAGAACCACAGATGGCGGTTCTGCGGGCCCAGGAGCCCGCGGACGAACGCCCCCCGCGTTCCCCGCGCCCCCCGCGTCCCCCACCTTCCCCGCATCAGCTCTTCTTCCGCACGCGCCGCAGCTCGGCCTCGGTCTTGCGGACCACCGACCGCAGCTCGCCGTCCGGATCGGCCCCGCCCTTGATGATCCGGCTCAGCGCGTCCTGGTAGGCCGTACGGCTCGCGGAGGTCCACAGCAGCGGCTCGGCGTGGCCGTGGTCGGTGGCGTAGCGCACCGCCTCACCGGCCGCGCCCTGCCGCAGCTTGGCCGCCTTCGTGGCGAGCGAGATCCGGGCGGGGATGTGGAAGCCGTAGCGGAGCGCGAAGTCCTCCTGGTAGTCGGTCCGTTCGATCCACAGCCACTTCACATACGCCTTCGCCAGCGCCTTGTGCCGGGCCCGGGCGCTGACCGCCGCCCCGTACGCGCCGACCGGCACCGCGGGCGCGCCGTGCGCCCCGTCCCGGGGGAACGGCAGCACCCCGAAGTCGTCCCCCAGCGCCTTCTTCACCTGCGGCAGCGCCCACAGCCCGGACCACTGCATGGCGGTGAGCCCCTGGGTGAACGCGGCCGGGTCCGACCAGTCGGAGGGCGCCCCGAGCAGCAGCGACTTCTCGGCGTAGAGGTGACGCAGCTTGCCGAGCGTCCGGGCGGCGGCCGGGTCGTCGAAGCCGACCTCGCCGTCCTCGGTGACCAGCGTGAGCCCGGCGGCGTTGAGCGGGGTGCCGCCGAGGACGCCGGGGCCGCCGTCATTGCCGAGGAAGAGCCCCTTGACGTGCTTGGTGGTCAGCTCCTTCGCCGCGTCGATCAGCGCGTCGAGGCTGCGCGGCGGCTCCACGCCCGCGTCCTCGAGCATGCTCTTGCGGTAGTAGAGCAACTGGGTGTCGATGACCTGCGGTACGGCCCAGATCTTGCCCTGATACGTCTTCGGGGCGAGCACGGCCGGGTTGAAGTCGTCCTTGGCCTCGCTGAGGAGATCGGTGAGGTCGACCACCTGACCGCCCTGGATCTGGTCCAGCGTCGGGCCGTTGACCTCGAAGACGTCCGGGCCGGACTTCGTGAGCAGCGCGGCGGCGGTCTGCTGGTCGTAGTTGCCCGGCCGCCACTGCACCTGGACGTTGGCCCTCTCGAACGCGTCGGCATAGCGCCTGACGGCCTGTTCGGTGCCGGGCTCGCCGTACTGGTGGTACCACTGCTCGAGCACCGGCTGGCCGGCGTGGTCATCGCCGTCCCGCCCGGTGTTCGACCCACAGGCGGAGGCGAGCGCGCCCGTGAGGGCCAGCCCTCCGCCCGCACCCAGCAGCCTTCGGCGACTCATGGACATTGGTGTGCGCCCCCTCGTCTCCCGGTCTCCGTATGACACAACGATCAACGATGGAGGCGGATTACGACAGAGGTGTTGCGGGGGGATGTCACTTTTCGGTATCGGAATGTGACGCTGAGTCGATGTCGGTGTCGGTGTCGATGTCGGTGTCGGTGTCGATGTCGAGGCCGGTGTCGGTGTCCGTGTCCATGTCGAGGTCCGGCTCGGCGTCGATCTCGTCGAAGACGCGCTGGGCGGTGGCGAAGGCCGAGTTGGCGGCCGGGACGCCGCAGTAGATCGCCGACTGGAGCAGCACCTCGCCGATCTCCTCGCGGGTGAGCCCGTTGCTGAGCGCGGCCCGGATGTGCATGGCCAGTTCGGCGTCATGGCCGTGGGCGATCAGCGCGGTGAGGGTGATACAGCTGCGGGTCCGCCGGTCCAGCCCGTCGGCGGTCCAGATCTCGCCCCAGGCGTAGCGGGTGATGAAGTCCTGGAAGCGGGCGGTGAACGGGGTCGTCCGGGCCACCGCGCGATCCACGTGGGCGTCCCCGAGGACGGCCCGGCGCACCGCCATCCCGGCGGCGTGGCGTGAGGCGTCGTCCCGCAGTTGCGACGGCGCCGGTCCGTTGAGGTGGGTGAGCAGCGCCCCGGTGACCGCCTCCGGCCGCTCCACGCCCGCGAGGTGCGCCGCCCCGGCGACCTCGAGCAGGCTCGCGCCGTGCACCGCGTCGGCGATCCGGCGGGCGTGGGAGGGCGGGGTCGCGGGGTCGTCGCGACCGGCCACGACGAGGGTGGGCGCCGTGATCTTCGCCAGGTCGGCCGTCATGTCGTACGCGGCGAGAGCGTCGCAGCAGGCGGCATAGCCCGCACGGTCGGTGGCCCGCAGATCCTCGATCAGCGCGGTGGCGAGGGGCGTGTGGGCGAAGTCGGGCGAGAACCAGGTGCCGGGGCGGCTCGCCACCATCGCCTCCGTCCCCTCGGCCCGTACGAGCGCGGCCCGCTCACGCCAGACGGCGGGGTCGCCGAACCGGGCCGAGGAGCAGACGACGGAGAGTCGGCTGATCCGGTCGGGGTGGTGTGCGGCGAGGTGCAGCCCGACCGCGCCGCCGATCGAAATCCCCGCGTACGCGAACCGCTCCCACCCCTGATCGTCGGCGAGCCGCAGCACGAGGGCGGCGAGATCGTCGATGGTGGCCGAGCCGTCCGAGGGCAGCGGCGCGACGGGCGACCCGCCGTGGCCGGGCAGATCCCACCGCAACACCCGGTGCTCCCGGGCAAGCGCGGGGAGCTGGGGCTCCCAGACGGCGAGGGAGGTGCCGAGGGAGGGGCCGAGGATGAGGGGTGGGGCGGTGGGGGGTCCGGTGAGGTTGTGGTGCGGACGGTTGTTGGTCATGGGGTGGGTGCTCCGGGGGTGCTCCGGTGGGTGGGCGGGTTGTGTTGTGCGGTGGGGGGTTTTCGGCTCCTTCCCGAACGATGGGCTCCCCCCTGGGGCCTGGGGTTTCGCTGCCTGGGCGCGGGCCGGTGGGTTTTCCCCTCCCCGCCCCTTCCCGAACCATGGGCTTCGCCCCTGGACCCCGGGGTTTGCCGCGTGGGCGCGGGCCAGCCTTCCCGAGTCATGGGCTTCGCTCCTGGACCCGGGGGTTTCGCTGCCTGGTGCGGGCCGGTGGGTGGGTTGTGCCCACCCGTTCCGCCAGGGGGCACCTCCCAGCGGTAGCTGGGGGAAGAACGATTGCCCACAACCGGGTGTATGGCCAGCCTCTCCAGGGGTACCTTCCAGCCCCTCCGGCGATTGAGGAGCGGGGTCCAGGGGCGGAGCCCCGGTGGGGGTTCGGGGGCGGAGCCCCCGAATCGGGGTCTGGGGCGGAGCCCCAGCGGGGGCCGGGGCCGCGCCCCGGTTCGGGAAGGGGCGGGGTGGGGACAGGCCCCCCCCGCAGGGGTTACGCATCGCGGGCCAGGGCCCGCGCCGTCAGGGCGGGGGCCGCGCCCACGTATGTGGTCGGGTCCGTCAATTCGCGTAGCCGATCAAGCGCCAGGACCCCCGACAGCGCTTCGGCCAGCCCCACCCCCTCCCGCGCCGCCTCCGCCAACAGCTCCTTCGCCCGGGCCCGGCCAACCCTCGGCGCAAGCGCGGCGATCAGGCGCTCGCTGACGATCAGCCCCTCCGTCAACCCCAGGTTCGCGGCCATCCGCTCAGGAAAGACCCGCAGCCCGGAGGCGAGCTCCGCGGCATCCCGGGCGGCACCCCCCGCGAGCCGCAACAGCTCCCGCAGCGGCGGCCACTCCGCATGCCACGCCCCACCCGGCCGTTCGTCCTCCGCGGCGAGCGAGCCGAGCAGGGTGGCGGCATGCCCCGGGGCCTGACGGGCCGCGGCGGCCATCAGCGTGGCGCGCACGGGGTTCGACTTATGGGGCATCGCGGACGAGCCACCCCCCGCCCCCTCCGCCACCTCGCCGATCTCCGTCCGCGAGAGCACCAGCACATCCGCCGCCACCTTCCCCAGTGCCCCCACGGCGAAGGCGAGCGCGGTGCCCAGGTCGGCGACGGGGGTGCGCAGGGTGTGCCACGGCAGGTCGGGCTCGGCGAGCCCGGTCTCCTCGGCGAACCGGCCCAGCAGCGGAACCCCG
The DNA here is from genome assembly GCF_014712245.1 of Streptomyces sp. 5-10. NCBI lineage: Bacteria > Bacillati > Actinomycetota > Actinomycetes > Kitasatosporales > Streptomycetaceae > Streptomyces > Streptomyces sp. 5-10. Next base: position 282,599 of record NZ_JACVYG010000002.1, on the reverse strand, counting down.
CCGTCGAAGGCGGCCAACGTGCCCGCCGCACCGCCCAGTTGGGCGGGCGGCCGCAGCGCCGCGAGCCGGTCGCGGGCGTCCAGGACGAGCGCCCGCCAGCCCGCCGCCTTCAGCCCGAAGGTGGTGGGCACGGCGTGCTGGGTGAGGGTGCGGCCGGGCATCGGGGTGTCGCGGTGCGCGGCGGCGAGCCGCGCCAGCTCCGCCGCCGTACGCTCCAGATCGGCCACGATCAGCGACAGTGCCCGCGCGGCCACCAGCATCATGGCCGTGTCCACGATGTCCTGGCTGGTCGCGCCCCGGTGGACGTACGACGCGGCCTCGCCGTCCGTACGGGCCACCGCCGCCGTGAGATCGGCGACCAGCGGGATGACCGGGTTGCCCCCGGCGCGGGCGCGCAGCGCCAGATCGCGTACGTCGTACAGCTCGACGCGGGCCGCGCCCGCCACCGCCTCCGCCGCACCGGCCGGTGCCACCACCCGCGCCAGCGCGGCCTCGGCGTCCAGCATGGCCCGCAGAAACGCCGTGTCGCCCGTGGCGGCCTCCACCGCCGACCCGGCCCGCACCGGGGACAGCAGCCCCACGTCGTCGCTGCCGGACGTACCAGGATCACCAGGACTACCAGGACCACCAGGACTAGCGGAACTCAAGGAAAACCGTCTCCCCTTCGCCTTGCAGGCGGATGTCGAAGCGATAGGTCCCCGGCGGGGACGCCGCCGTCGCCACCAGCGTCTCGCGGCGCGCCGGATCCAGCGAGGCGAGCAGCGGATCGGCCGCGTTGGCCTCGGCGTTCTCCGGGAAGTACACGCGGGTGAAGAGGTGGTGCAGCAGCCCCCGGGCGTGGACGCACACGCTGATGTACGGGGCGGCGGGCGCGGCCGGGCCGCCCGGCGGCAGCGTACGGGCCGTCCAGTGGCCGTCCGCGTCGGTGGCGATGCGGCCGAAGCCGGTGAAGTCCACGCCGTTGCGCCCGAGGAAGCCGCCGGTCACCGGGTCGCGCCGCATCGACCCGCCCGCGCCGGCGAGCGAGCCGTCCGGGCCCGCCTGCCACAGCTCCACCAGCGCGTCCGGAACGGGGGCTCCCTCGCCGTCGCGGACATAGCCGTGCAGCGTGATGGCGTCGGGGTGGCCCGCCGGGGCCATTTCGCCGCCGCCGGGGAAGGGCAGGGCGTAGCCGTAGAAGGGGCCCACGGTGTGGGAGGGGGTGGGCGCGAGCCTCTCGGCGGAGGCGCTTTCGCTGGGCGCGAGCCTCTCAGCGGAGGCGCTTTCGCTGGGCGCGAGCCCCTGCCCGGGTGCGAGCCCTTGCCCGGGTGCGAGCCTCTCGTTCATCAGCGCCCCTCCTCGATCCACGTGGCGGACGGCCCGTCCAGCACGATGTCCCAGCGGTAGCCCAGCGACCACTCCGGCCGCGACAGCGCGTGGTCGTAACGGGCGACCAGCCGTTGCCGCGCCGAGTCGTCCGTCACCGACTGCAGGATCGGGTCGTGGACGAAGAGCGGATCGCCGGGGAAGTACATTTGGGTGACCAGCCGCTGGGTGAACGCCGAGCCGAAGACGGAGAAGTGCAGATGCGCCGGGCGCCAGGCGTTCTCGTGGTTGCGCCACGGATACGCGCCCGGCTTGATGGTGGTGAAGTGGTACGAACCGTCGTCGCCGGTCAACGTCCGCCCCACACCGGTGAAGTTGGGGTCGAGCGGCGCGGGGTGCTGATCGCGCAGATGGGCGTAGCGGCCCGACGCGTTGGCCTGCCACAGCTCGATGAGCTGCCCCCGGACGGGGCGGCCCCGGCTGTCCAGGAGCCGTCCGGAGACGGTGATGCGCTCGCCGAGCGGCTCGCCCTGGTGCTGCACCGTGAGGTCGTTGTCGATCGCGGTGATGTCGGTGTGGCCGAAGACCGGGGTGTGCAGCTCCACGGTCTCCGGGTCGCCGTGCACCGCGACCAGCGGCTGCTTGGGGTGGCGCAGCACACTACTGCGGTACGGGGGGAAGTCGCGCGGCGGGTGGTCGGTGGCGGGAGCCCCCTCGGCGCGCGCCTTGTCGTACGACTCCCGTACCTGCGCGAGTTCGCGGTCGATGTCGGACTGGGTGAGAGCCATGTCTGCCGTCAGCCTTACCTTTCCAGGACGAGGGCGAGGCCCTGTCCGACGCCGATGCACAAGGTGGCCAGGCCCGTCCCCGAGCCGCGGGCGGCGAGCTGGTGGGCGACGGCCCCGGCGAGCCGGGCGCCGGAGGCGCCGAGGGGGTGGCCGATGGCGATGGCGCCGCCACGCGGGTTGACGATGTCGGGGTCGAACCCCGGGTCCTGGGCCGACCATTCGGCGAGGCAGCCCAGCACCTGCGCGGCGAACGCCTCGTTGAGTTCGAGCGTGGCCAGATCGGCGAACGAGCGGCCCGCCTTGGCGAGGGCGCGGCGTACGGCCTCCACCGGGCCGAGCCCGAAGTACTGAGGCTCGATACCGGTCACGGCCGAGGCGCCGATCCGGGCCAGGGGTTCGCGTCCGGTGGCCTTCAGCCCCTCCTCGTCGACGAGCAGCAGCGCGGCCGCGCCGTCGTTGAGGGGCGAGGAGTTGCCCGCGGTGACGGTGCCGCCGGGCTTGCGGAAGGCGGGCTTGAGCTTGGCCAGGGCCTCCAGCGATGTGTTCTCGCGGATGGTCTCGTCCCGGACGAGCTCGGTGTCCGGATACGGCAGCACCTCGGCCTCGTACGCCCCGTCCTTCCACGCCCGCGCCGCCTTCTCGTGGCTGGCGAGCGCGAACGCGTCCTGTGCCTCGCGGGTGATGCCGTGCTTGTCGGCGATCAGCTCGGCGCCCTCGCCGAGGGCGACGGTCCACTCGGGCGGCATGTCCGGGTTGGTCATCCGCCAGCCGAGGGTCGTGGAGTACATCTGCTGGTGCCCGGCGGGGAAGGCGCGCTCGGGCTTGGGCAGCACCCAGGGGGCGCGGCTCATCGACTCCACACCGCCCGCGAGCGCGATGTGCGCGTCGCCGACCGCGATCGCGCGGGCGGCCTGGAGCACGGCCTCCAGACCCGAGGCGCAGAGCCGGTTGACGGTCGCGCCGGGCACGGTGACGGGCAGCCCGGCCAGCAGCACGGCCATGCGGGCGACACCGCGGTTCTCCTCGCCCGCGCCGTTGGCGTTGCCGAAGTAGACGTCGTCGATGCGCGCCGGGTCCAGTGCGGGTGTGCGGGCGAGCAGGCCGCGCACCACGTGGGCGGCCAGGTCGTCGGGGCGCACCCCGGCCAGGGCGCCGCCGTAACGGCCGATGGGGGTGCGGACGGCGTCGACGATATAGACGTCACGAGAGACGTCACGAGAGACGTCACGAGAGACGTCACGCGAGGTGGTCATCGGGTCTCCTTCCCCGGCTTCCCGGGCTTCCCCGGCTTCCCGGCGGCTTTGAGGGCGCGCAGCGCCGCAAGCTCTTGGGGGGTGGGCGGCTCGGTGGTGCCCACGGTGTCGGCGACGGTCAGCTCCCAGCCGGTGGCGGCCCGTACCCGCTCCACCGTGACGTCCGGGTGCACTTCGGTCAGCACCAGCTCGGCGGTGGCCGGGTCGGGGCGCAGGATGCCCAGGTCGGTGATGACGGCGGTGGGGCCGGCGCCCGGCATGCCGAGCTTCTTACGGTCGTCGGGGCCGCCGCCGTGGCCCAGGGTGGTCACGAAGTCCAGCCGCTGAACGAAGCTGCGGGTGGAGTGGCGCAGCACCATGAGCACCTTGCCGCAGTTGGAGGCGATCTCGGGGGCGCCGCCCGCGCCGGGGAGACGGCCCTCGGGCTTGTCGGGGCCGCGGTCCACGACGGTGGTGTTGATGTTGGCGTAGCGGTCGACCTGGGCGGCGCCGAGGAAGCCGACGTCGATCCGGCCGCCCTGGAGCCAGTAGTTGAACATCTCCGGGACCGGGACCACCGCGTCGGCCGTCTCGGCGAGTTCGCCGTCGCCGATGGAGAGGGGGAGCCGGGTGGGCTTGGAGCCGATGGTGCCGGACTCGTAGATGAGCACGAGGCCGGGGTTGACGGTGGCGCGGGCCAGGTTGGCGGCGGTGCTGGGGAGGCCGATGCCGACGAAGCAGGTGGTGGCGTCGGCGAGCGCGCGGGCGGCGTTGACCTCCATCAGCTCGTCGCTGGTGAAGCCGGTGGCGGCGGTGGCCCCGGTGGTCCCGGTCGTTCCAGTCGTTCCAGTCGTTCCGGTGGTCCCGGTGGTCCCGGTGGTCCCAGTGGTCCCGGTGGTCCCAGCGGTCCCGTTCGTCCCGGCGGAGGTGGCGGTCATCGGGTGAGGGCTCCCTCGCTGTCGCGCACGTTCTCCTCGATCCACCTCAAGAACGCCTCGCGGTCGCGGGCGATCGGGTCCCATGCCTGGTAGAAGTCGTTGTCGCGGGTCGAGTACCCGGTGGCGTACGAGGGGTGGGCACCGCCGGGGACGACGGACACCGCGTCGATCACCCACGTCGGCAGGACGATCCCGCCGGGGCGCGGCGTGAGCTCCTCGACGATCTCCTCCACGGTCACCAGCACCCGGTCCGCCGCGAGCGCCGCCTCCTTCTGCACCCCGGTCAGCCCCCACATCTGCACATTGCCGGCCCGGTCGGCCTGCTGGGCGTGGATCACGGTGACGTCCGGGTTGAGCGCCGCGACGGCGGCCAGCTCCTCCCCGGTGAAGGGGCAGACGACGGTGGAGACGGTGTCCGTACGGGTCGGGATGTCGCTGCCGCGATAGCCGCGCAACACGGCGAACGGCAGCTTGGAGGCGCCCGCCACATAGCGGTTCGCCATGCCCGCGTGGCTGTGCTCGTCCAGCTCCAGCGGCCGCGGCCAGCCGTTCTCGACGGCGTCACGGAAGCGGTGCAGCGAGCCCACGCCGGGGTTGCCACCCCAGGAGAACACCAGCTTGCGGACGAGTCCGGCGCCGATGAGCTGGTCGTAGATGACGTCCGGGGTCATCCGGACGAGGGTCAGGTCGGTGATGCCCTGGCGGATGACCTCGTGCGCGGCGGCGTACGGGATCAGGTGGGTGAATCCCTCCATCGCGACGGTGTCGCCGTCGTGGACGAGGTCCGCCACGGCGTCCTGGAGGCTTCGGATGTCGGCCATCGTCACTCCGCGGGTCGGGGTGCTCAGTATGCTGACTAATGTGGTGCCGGTTTCGCACGGTGTCATTGGCTGGTGCGCTCGTCAAGGGAGTCTAGGTCGAATGCCGACCTCTCGACATGGGGTCTTCCACAGGGCAGAATCGCTCAGTACACGGACTAATACGCAATCCAGTAATCCAGCAATGCGGCAATGCGGCAATCGAGTAGCGGGGAAGCCGGGAGGCACGGCATGGGCGGCGCGGTGGATCTGAACACGCACCCCGGGCATCTGGCCCGCCGCTTCCAGCAGGCGCACTCCCTGCTGTGGGGCGCGATGGTCTCCGAGGAGACCACCTCGCCGCAGTTCGCGGTGGTCAACGCGCTGATGGAGAAGCCGGAGATCGACCAGCGGACGTTGAGCGAACACGTCCACCTCGACCGCTCCACCATCGCCGACCTGGTCGCCCGGCTGGCCCGCCGCGGCCTGCTGGAACGGGTGCGTGACCCGAACGACGGCCGTCGCAACGTCCTGCGGCTGACGGAGGAGGGCGTCCGGGTCCACCGGAAGCTGGTCACCCGGACGTCCCGGATGAACCGGGTCTTCCTGTCCCCGCTGGACGAGACGGAGCGGGAGACCCTGCTGCGGCTGCTCGCCCGGGTCGCGGACGCGGCGGAGGAGCTGCGCGCGTAGCCGCGCTCGACGGAACCGCGCGCGTAGGCGCGCTCGACCGCCCATCGCACTGTGCCCAGTCCGGGCGGCCCCTGAATGCCCCGCTCAACGACCCCGAGGAGCGGGCGTGTCGGATGACCAGGCGTGCAGGAAATCGTCGATCAGCGGGTTGGCCTCGGCCGAGCGGGTCGCCAGGACGACGCGGACCGGGTCGATGCCCTCGATGGGCACGGTGGTCAGGCCGGGGCGCAGTTGGGGCCGCCGGTCGCCGGCGGCCAGAATCAACACCGTCCGCTCCTCGGCCACAAGGTCGAGCTTGTCCTCGAACGATTCGTAGTCGATCGGCGCGCTGCGAGCCGGAACGCCATCCGGGCGCGGCTCCAGACGGGCGAAATCGCTCCATTGCGGGACCGCGCTCGGGCATTGCGGCAGAACTTCCTCGCTGAGGTCGTCGACGGTCACCGACTCCTTTCCGGCCAGGCGGTGGTCCGTGGAGACGACCAGAACCCGTGGCTCGGTCCACAGCTCGGTGAGGCGTAGGCGGTCGGCGGGGAAGGGCAGCGGGGCGCGGGCGACCAGGGCGTCCACGCGGCGGTCGGCGAGCGCGTGGGCGTCGTTCCACTCCAGGTGGCGGGTGCGGATGCGGGCCGTGGGGTGTCGATGCCGCAGCCGGCGTACGGCGTGCGTGATGACCAGGTCCTCGACGTACCCGATGGTGAACTCGCGCGGGGTGGCGCCGTCGCGGGCGGTGAGCTCGGCTTGATGGGCTGCCTGGAGCAGCGCCTGAGCCTGTGGCAGAAACGCGCGACCGGCTTCGGTGAGCCGACTGCCCTGTGGGGTGCGGTCGAAGAGGCGCACGCCCAGATGTTCCTCGAGGCGCTGGATCTGGCGGCTCAGGGACGGCTGCGCGACGTGCAGCACCGCGGCGGCGCGGCTGAAGTTGGCGTGCTCTGCGACGACCGTGAAGTAGCCGACAAGCCGCAGGTCGAGGTCCGATCCGGGAACGCGCACGCTTCTGATCGTACCAATATGCAATGCGCGCATGACGGGTTGCCTATCAGGTCTTGGACGCCGTCGCCGGTCCGGGATTTGAATCGGGACATGGAAAAGCACAACGGAAAGCGCGCCCTCATCACCGGTGGCAGCAGCGGAATCGGCCTGTCGATCGCACGTCTGCTGGCGGCCGAGGGTGCTCGGGTAATGGTCACGGGGCGCAAGGAAGCCGCGCTCGAAGCGGCGAGCGAAGAGGGGCTGGTCGCGGTGCGCAGCGACTCCACCTCAAAAGCCGACATCGACGCTCTGGCGGGGAAGGTCGAGGAGGAGTTCGGTCAACTGGACGCGGTGTTCCTGAACGCGGGCATCACCGACTCGGTGTCGTTCGAGGCGACGACCGAGCAGATGTACGACGCCATCTTCGCGGCCAACACCAAGGGGCCCTACTTCACCTTGCAGCGGCTGCTTCCGCTGCTCGCCGAGGGCAGCGGCGTGGTGCTGACCACCTCGATCTCGAACGTACTGGGGCAGCTGGACCATGGTGTCTACGCGGCGAGCAAGGCGGCCCTCCGGTCGATGGCGCGCACCTGGGCTCGCGAATTGCAGCCGCGCGGCGTACGTGTCAACGCGGTGAGCCCGGGGCCGATCGACACGGGAATTCTGCACAAGCACCTGCCCGCCGAAGTGGCGGATGAAATGGTGGCGGGTTTCGCCGCCCAGATTCCGATGCTGCGCATAGGGAATCCGGAGGAGGTCGCGCGTGCCGCCATTTTCCTCGCTTTCGACGCGACCTACACCACCGGCGCCGAACTCGCGGTGGACGGTGGCGGCACCCAATTGTGACGCCGCCCGCGGGAACACCGCTCAGGATCGGACGGTGTTCCCGCTCGCCCTCGGTGTCGGATGTGGATTCCGGTCACGCGACCGCCGCCCCTGCTGGACGCGGTCCCGTTGGCCTGGTGCCGATGGCTTGGTGCCGATGATGACCGTGGCGTCCAGCTCGTCGCATTCGGCCAGCCGCGGCTCCAGGCCGTCCTCGGCCACGATGGCCATCGCCGTGGGCGCCTGCCGGTCGCTCGTCTCGAAGAGCAGCGAGCCGCCCGGGGCCAGCCATCCGGCCGCCCCGGCGGTGACCCGGCGCAGCACGTCCAGCCCGTCCGTGCCGCCGTCCAGCGCCACGCGCGCCTCGTGGACCCGGGCCTCCGGCGGCAGCAGCCCGACCTCCTCGGTGGGCACGTACGGGACGTTGGCCAGCAGGACGTCCACACGGCCGCGCGGCGCGGCGGGCAGCGGCTCGTAGAGGTCGCCCTCGTACACCGTGCCGCCCGCCGCCCCGACGTTGCGCCGCGCGCAGCGCACCGCGACGGGGTCGATGTCGGCCGCGTACAGCTCCACCTCGCCCAGGGCCGAGGCCAGCGCGGCGCCCAGCGCGCCCGAGCCGCAGCACAGATCGACCACGACGGCCCCGGGCCGGGCCAGCGATACGGCCTGCTCGACCAGGAACTCGGTGCGCCGGCGCGGTACGAAGACCCCGGCGTCGATGGATATCCGAAGCCCCCGGAAGTCCGCCCAGCCGAGCACGTGCTCCAGCGGCAGCCCGGCGGCGCGCCGGTCCACCATGGCGTCGATCTCGGCCGGGAGGTGGCCCGTGGAAAGGATCAGCCGCGCCTCGTCCTCGGCGAACACGCACCCGGCGGCGCGGAGCCTGGTGACGACGGCGGAAAGGGTGACAAGTGAAGGTGAAGCCGACATGGAAGCCTGGAAGCCTTTCGGGATCCCTGGGGGCGCTCCCGGCAGTCGGCTATCCCGTGTATCCCTGCGGCGAGAGCATCCAGCCTGAACTGGCGTTGATGGGTCTCACCTCCTCGGTGCGTACGGGTGTGGCCACATTACCCGATGCCCCGGCCGCCGTGGCGGTCACGACATAGCCGGAGCATCCGGGGTATTCGGGGCATCCAGGGCATCCGGGGCGCGGAAGGTGCGCCGGTACGCCGACGGGGCGACGCCCGCCTCCGCCGCCAGGTGCCGCCGCAGCGAGGTGGCGGTGGCGAAGCCGACCTCGTGGGCGATCCGTTCCACCGGCAGGTCGCTGGACTCCAGCAGGTGCCGCGCCCGCCGCAGCCGCTGCTGGGTCAGCCAGCGGCCGGGGCTCAGACCGGTCTCCTCCCGGAAGCGCCGGGCGAAGGTCCGTGTGCTCATCGCCGCGTGCGCGGCCAGCTCGTCGAGCGACAGCGGCAGTTCCAGCCGTCCCAGCGCCCAGTCGCGGGTCGGCCCGGTGCCGGTTTCGCCCGCCGGCGGCAGCGGCCGCTCGATGTACTGCGCCTGCCCGCCGTCCCGGTACGGCGGCACGACGCAGCAGCGGGCGACCTGGTTGGCCACCTCGCTGCCGTGGTCCCGGCGCACCAGGTGCAGGCAGACGTCGACCCCGCTCGCCGCCCCCGCTGAGGTCAGCACGTCACCGTGGTCGACGAAGAGCACGTCGGCGTCGAGCTCGACCCGGGGGAACAGCTCCCGGAAGTGGTCGCTGAGCGCCCAGTGGGTGGTCGCCCGGCGCCCGTCCAGGAGACCGGCGGCGGCCAGCAGGAAGGCGCCGGTGCAGATGGACACCAGACGGGTGCCGGGGCGGACGCGGGCCAGGGCGGCGAGGGCCTGCGGGTCCGGGGCGGCGGTCGAGGCTCGGGAGATCGCGTACGGGGGGATGACCACGGTGTCCGCCTCGGCCAGCACCTCGGGGCCGTGCCCGGGGGTGACGGTCAGGTCCGAGTCGGTCCGCACGGGCCGCCCGTCCGCGCTCGCGGACAGCACCTCGTAGCGGCCGTCGGCGGACCCCAGGACCCGGTGCGGGATGCCGAGTTCGAAGGGGTAGACGCCGTCGAGGGCGAGGACGACGACCTTGTGGGCGCCGGGCCGCGGGTCCGGGTGCGTCAGGCGGTCCAGCCAGGCCGCGCGGTCGGCGAGGTCACGGGCCTCACGGGCTTCACGGGCCTCACGGGCCCGGGAGGGCGCGGCGGACGGGGCGGACGGGGCGGACGCGGGGCGGGTGCCGGGAGCGCCGCGGTCGGCGGGGGCGCGACGGGCGGCAGGGGTGCGGCGGTCGGCGGGGTCCATGGGCATGGCAGGAATGTATCGGAGCCTGACCATCTGGCCATCGCCCCGGGCCGTACCGTTCGGCCAGGATCGGGGCATGACTTCGACGGACACCCCTGAGAACCCCGCCGCCCCGGACCCGGCGGCTGCCACGGGCTCCCCGCACCCCGCCGCCCCGGACGGCGCCCCCGTGATGCTCGCCCTGCACCAGACGGCCCTCGGCGGGCCCGAGGTCCTGCGGCTGACCGAGCTTCCGCGGCCCGCGCCCGGCCCCGGGGAGATCCTCGTCGCCGTGCACGCGGCCGGACTCAACCCCACGGACTTCAAGCACCGCGCCCTGAGCATCTTCCTGCCGCCCCCGCCGCTGATCCTCGGCTGGGACGTCTCCGGCACCGTGGTGGAGACCGGCTTCGGCGTCACCCTCTTCCACCCCGGTGACGAGGTGTTCGGCATGCTGCCCTACCCGTACGGGGTCGGCTCCCACGCCGAGTACGTGACCGGCCCCGCCCGCGCCTTCGCCGCCAAGCCCGCCGGGATCGACCACGTCCAGGCGGCCGCTCTGCCGCTGGCCGCGCTCACCGCCTGGCAGGCACTCGTCGATACCGCGGACCTCCGGGCCGGGCAGCGGTTGCTGATCCATGCCGCGGCCGGCGGTGTCGGCCATCTCGCCGTACAGATCGCCAAGGAGCGCGGCGCGCACGTCACCGGGACGGCGAGCGCCCCCAAGCACGACTTCCTGCGCGAACTCGGCGCGGACGCCTGCATCGACCACCGCTCCGAGGACTTCACCGCCACCGAGGAGCGCTACGACGTCGTCCTCGACGCCCTCGGCGGGGAGACCGCCACCCGTTCCGTGAGCGTGCTCCGCCCCGGCGGCGTCCTCGTCTCCCTGGTGCCGCCCGCCAAGGAGACCCGGGCGGCGGCGGAGAAGGCGCGGGTCCGCGCCGTCACCCTGCTCGTGGAGCACGACCAGGCCGGGATGCGCGCCATCGCCGAGCTCGTCGAACGGGGCAGGCTGCGCGCCCACGTCTCCGGCACCTTCCCGCTCGCCGAAGGCGCCCGGGCCCACGTCCAGGGGGAGACCGGCCGCACCACGGGCAAGCTGGTCATCACGGTGCGCTGAGGCGGGACGACCCGAGAGCGGCAGACGTGGCTCAGCTCGCGAGCTCCTCGTACCGCACCCCCGTCAGCCGCTCGGACGCGGCCCACAGCCCCCGCCCCGCCGTGTCGCTGAGCGTCCACTTCGCTCGGGCCGAGCGGACGGGGGAGCCGCGCCACAGCCCCTGGAGCGGCGGGCCGAAGAAGTCGTCCTGGCGGACGTCCGGGCCGGTCGCCGCGTACAGGACGGGGAGCGTGCCCTGCTCCGGGCTCTGGGCGAAGTAGCGGTTGCCGATCTCCATGAACCGCTCCTTCGCCCGGTGGCCCTCCATCTTCGGCGCGGCGGACATGAGGTTGGTCGCGGCGTAGCCGGGGTGCGCGGCGGCCGCCACCAGGCGGACGCCCGCCGCGCTCAGCCGGTGGGCGAGCTCGTGGGTGAAGAGGAGATTGGCGGACTTGGAGCGGGCGTAGGCGACCCAACGCCGGTACCGCCGCTCCATGTTCAGGTCGCGCGGGTCCACCGTCCCCAGCATGTGTATAAAGCTGGAGACGGTGACCACCCGCGCCCCCGGGCCCGCCTCCAGCAGCTTCGGCAGCAGCAGCCCGGTCAGCGCGAAGTGGCCCAGGTGGTTGACGCCGAACTGCATCTCGAAGCCATCGGCGGTCCTGCGGTGCGGGAGGGCCATCACGCCCGCGTTGTTGATCAGCAGATCGAGCCGGTCGCCCTTGTGCCCGGCCGCGAAGGCCCGTACGGACGCCAGGTCCGCGAGGTCCAGCGGCGCCACCTCCACCCGCGCGCCCGGCGCCCGCGCCCGGATCCGCTCCGCCGCCTCGGCCCCCCGCTTCTCACTGCGGCACCCGAGCACCACCCGCGCACCGCGCCGCGCCAACTCCTGGGCGGTGACGAACCCGAGCCCGCTGTTGGCGCCGGTCACGACGGCGGTGCGGCCGGTCTGATCGGGGATGTCGCTCGCGGTCCAGCCCTTCATCACGCGCTCCTTCGCGGTCCGTGTTACGCGCCGGTAGCCTCTGGTGTCCGGCGACAGCCTATGGGCGGGCTCGTGAAGGTGCGAGCCGTGCGGAGCGGCACTCGAACCACACGTCCTTGCCCGTGGGCGTGGGCAGCGCCGCCCAGCGGTACGCGGTGCTGCTGAGGAGGGAACCCCCGGCGGACATCGTCTGGTTGCACAGCGCTACTCCACCGCCTGGGACGAACTGACAGCTGCTGCGCTGTCTCCCGCCGCTTCGCGGCAGCACATCCGGCCGTCAGGCCGTCCGCGACACCAAGGACCGCGAGCGCGGGACGCTGCTCTTCGAGCCGTCCGCCTGGCAGGCGTTCGTGAACGCCGTCCGAGACGGCGAGTTCGGCGGCTAGGAGCACGCCGGGGCTGCTCGGCTCGGTCGGGTGCGGCGCCGTCTCGCGCCTTCGGCGCAATTGAGCAGCGGGGCAGGGGTACCCGGCGCGGGCCGCGTCGCCGGCCGCCGGGCCGGTGGGGGCGGGCGCCGGTGGCGGCTCCGGCGCTCGCGGGGCGGGGACTGTTGCCGGGCTGCCGCTCTGCGGGGTCGGGGTACCCCCTGGAAAACCTTTGACGAATTAGTTGCTTCAGATCAAGCATTTTTAAGGGGGGCACCCGGAGGGGCCGCCCCGGCACCCATCTGCTCGCGGTCCGGCGGGGCCTGGGAGCCGAAGGGGGAAGTCGCCACCGGCGCTCACATCCGCTGACCCGGCACCCGGCGACGGTGCCGCGCTCCCCACCCCCTGCCCCGCTGCTCAACTGCGCCGAAGGCGCGAGACGAAAGCGGCACCCGACCGGGCACAGTAGCCCCGCTCACCTCGTAGGCGGCGGGGTGGCTGTCGGACCCATGAGCGATGATCTCCCCATGGTGCATGTGACGGGGGAGGCCGCCTGGACGGCCGTGGATGATCAGCGCGTGGTGCTCGCGCTGGGTGGGCTCATCGAGGGTCCGGGGATGTGGCGGACCGGGGCGCTGGCCTGCATGGAGCGGACCGGCCGGTTCCTGATCGGGGCGTGGGATCCGCCCGGTCCCGAGGGCGAGGACGGGCCCGGGATCGCCGGGGAAGGGTCGTGGGCGCGGTTCATCGGGCGGATCGGGGCCGTGGCGCTCCGGGCCGCCGTCGCGTCCACGCCCCCCGAGCGGCGCGAGCGGCTGCTGGCGCTGCTGGAGATGTGGGCGGAGAGCCCGTTCGCCGATCCGGCCGCCCGGCTGCGCACCGGGGTCGTGGTCACCGAACGGACGGCGGTGCGCGACGGGCGTGGGGCGGCCGTCAGCGTGGGGTGGGGCCGTGAGGGGCGGCGCCGGTTCGTCGAGCTGCGGACGGGGGACGCGGAGCCGCCGAGCCTGGGGGAGATCGAGGAGGCGCGGGAGGTGCCGCGCGGCTGGGGGAGCCCGGAGCAGCTGCGGCGGCTGGTGGCGCTGGTGCGGGAGCGGGGCCCGGCCCCGTGGGACCGGGAGGCCGTGGCCCTGCTCATGGACGGCACGGGGATGGGCCGGGCGGTGGCGTCGCTCGCGCTGGCCGGGATGGTCAGCTTGAGCTACCGCCCGCTCCTCGACGCCGATGAACGGGCGACGCTGCGGCTCAAGACGGCCGAAGCGGAGGACGCACACGGCGAGTTGGCGCGGGTCGGCCCGGTGGAGCGGCTTGAGCTGCTGGCGGACGTGCTGCCGGAGGACCCGGCCGGGCTGTGGGAGCCGGGAGGGATGCGGCCGGTGGCCGAGCGGCTCGCCGAGGCGTGGCGGGCACGGTACGGGCGGCGGACCATGGTGCCGGAGCGCACGTTCGGCGCGGTCGTCGAGATGCGGCCGTTCCCGCTGACCGCCGGCCGCTTCTGCGCCGCGTTCACCGACCCCGCGGGCGAACCCACGCTCCGCGCCGACCTCGACACCTGGTTGCGGAGGACCGACTACGGATGCTCCGCGGCCGACGAGCGGTGGCAGATCGTGCGGTTCGAGGAGTTGCTGAGCGGCGCCGTCCGCAACCTGCCCTGGATCTACGCCGAGCTGCCCGCGGGCGATCCGGTCCGCGACGGGGTGCCCCGGTTCGTCGGTCTGATCGGGGAACGACTGAACCACCCGGAACTGCTGCTGGACGCGGGCTTCTTCCGGCACGGCGAGAACGAGCCGATCACGGCGCTGCGCGAGGTGTTCGGCGGACGCCCGTACGCCGGGCCGGAGAGGCTGGACGTCGCCACGGTGGACGACGGGCTCACCGTCGGTGCGGAGGGCGCGATCGACCGCCGGGGGTACCGGAACGCCACCCGCCTGTACTTCCGCCCGGCCTTTTACGGGGACGACGAGCGCTCGAAGCGGCTGTCGGCGGCGTCCGCGACCGGAGTCGGCCGCCGGGAGCTGGACGCCGTGGAGTGGCTGCGCGGCCCGGTCTGCGCCCGCATCGTCGAACGGATCGAGAGCGCCTCGCTGCCGGCCGGGGCGTATGAGTCGAACCCGGCGGCATCCGCGCCCGCCCTCGTGGCGCGGGTCGCCGACGCGCTCGGCGTCGACGAGGACGCGGCGGCGCTCCACCTCCAGCTGCTGGCCCTGCCCGCCCCGACCGACCGCAACGTCCGCACCTGGAACGGGTGGAAGGCCGCCCGGCACCAGAAGGCGGCCGCCACACTGGTCGAGCGCGGCCTCGTCATCGAGGACAAGCGCCCCCGGGCGGGCCGCCAGATCTTCCTGCCGGGCGAGTGGATCCACGCCAAGAAGCCGTACCAGCCCATGGAGGCGTGGAAGGCGGAGCTGATCGGGCTGCGCCGCTCCTACAACCTGCGGTTGGAGAACCCGCTGCCGCTGCCCACCCGTACCCTGCCCGAACTGTTCGCCCACGCCTGGTCGCTGGTGGAGAGGGGCGAGGGACCGGCCTGAACCGCCCCCCGGGGCGGCCCGCCCGGGCGGTGGCCTCGGGGCGTGGGGCGTGGGCCGCGACGCCCGGCACCCCCGCCTCCGGGCGTAGGCCCTCCGGGCGTAGGCCCTCCGGGCGTAGGCCCCGGCTGCCACCGCCCGGCGCCTCTCGCCGGCCCGGGCGGCGGCCCCCGGCGTTTTCCCGCCCCCGGGCTACTTCACCCGCACCTCGCACACCATCCGCCGCCGGTGGTCCACCGTGCGCTCGGGTCCGGTCAGCGTCAGCGGCACGGTGTGCCGTACGGCGGAGTCGGCGCTGGAGGAGGCCAGCCGCAGCTCCAGGGCGCCCGGTTCCACCACCCGCGTGCCATCGGCGCCCAGCGGATACGAGGCGAGGTCGGCGTGGAAGGCGAAGTGGACCTCGGCGGACTCGCCCGGCCGCAGCGGCACCCGTGCGTAGCCGATCAGACGGGACACCGGCCGGGCGATACGGGCCACCGGATCGTGGAGGTAGAGCTGTACGACCTCCGTCCCGGCCCGGTCACCGGTGTTGCGCACGGTCAGCCGGACCGTGGTCTCCCCGTCGGTCGGCACCTCGGTCGCGTCGGCCTCCGGGCGCTCCCAGGCGAACGAGGTGTAGGAGAGCCCGTGGCCGAAGGGGAACAGCGGGGTCGGGTCGATCGAGCTGGCGTTGTTCTCCCCCAGCCCGAGCGGCGGCTGGGCATACGTCCATGGCTGGCCGCCGGGCGCGTACGGAACGCTCACCGGCAGCCGGCCCGAGGGGTTGACGCGCCCGCTCAGCACCCCGGCGACCGCCGGGCCGCCCTCCTCACCGGGGAAGAACGCCTGCACGGCGGCGGCCAGCAGACTCGACCAGCGGCCGAGGGCGTACGGCCGGCCGGTGAACAGCACCAGCACCACGGGCGTGCCGGTGGCCACCAGCGTGTCCAGCAACGCCCCCTGCTCACCGGGGAGTTCGAGGTCGGCGGCGTCGCAGCCCTCGCCCGAGGTGCCCCGGCCGAACAGACCCGAGCGGTCGCCCAGCACCGCGACGCACACATCCGCGTCCGCCGCCGCCCTGGCCGCCTGCGCCAGCCGGCTCTCGGCGGTGAGCGCCGCCGCACCGGCCGAGGCCGCGCCCCCCGCGTCACCGGCGGACGCGGCCGGGCCGGGCGCGGCGCACCCCTCGGCATGGGTGATCCGCGCACCGGGCAGCTCGGCGCGCAGCGCGGCGAAGAGCGTCGGCACCTCGAGGCCCAGGGGCAGTCCGGGGTGCTCCACCCCGACGTGGCGGGGGAAGGTGTAGCAGCCGAGCATGGCGGCCGGGTCGTCGGCGAGCGGGCCGACCACCGCGATCCGGGCGTCCGGCGCGAGCGGCAGCACATCGCCGTCGTCGGCGAGCAGCACCACCGACTCCTCGGCGAGCTCCCGCGCGACGGCCCGCATCTCCGGCGGATCGAGATCGAGGTCGTGGTCGTGGTCGAGGTCGACGTCGTGGTCGAGGTCGAGGTCGACGTCGGCGGGTCCCGCGGAGTCCACAGCCCCCGCGAGCGCCGACGGCATCGGCGACCAGTCCGGATCCAGCAGCCCCAGCTCGCACTTCTGCCGCAGCACCCGCAGCGCCGCCCGGTCCACCAGCGCCTCGTCCACCTCCCCGGCCCGCACCGCGTCCCGCAGCGGGGTGCCGAAGCAGCGCACCGCGGGCAGCTCCACGTCCACCCCCGCCGCCAGGGCGAGCCCGGCCGCGCCGCCCCGGGTGTCGGCCACCCGGTGGGCCAGCTCCAGGAAGGACACCCCGAAGTAGTCGGCGACGACGGTGCCGGTGAAGCCCCAGGTGTCGCGGAGCAGTTCGGTCAGCAGCCAGGGGTTGGCGGCCGAGGGCACACCGTCGATGTCGTTGTAGGAGTGCATCACCGACCGCGCGCCCCCGTCCCGTACCGCCAGCTCGAAGGGCGGCAGGACGACATCCGCGAGCTCCCGGGGCCCGATGGAGGCCGGTGCGTGGTTGCGGCCGCCCCGGGAGGCGGCGTAGCCCGCGAAGTGCTTGAGGGTGGCGACGATCCCGGCGGACTCCAGGCCGCGCACGTACGCGGTGCCGATGGTCGCGACGAGATACGGGTCCTCGCCGATGGACTCCTCCGTACGGCCCCAGCGCGCGTCCCGCACCACGTCCAGCACCGGGGCCAGGCCCTGGTGGATACCGGCCGACCGCAGCGAACCGCCGATCAGCCCGGCCGCCCGCCCCACCAGCGCCGGGTCGAAGGACGCGCCCCAGGCGAGCGGGGTGGGGAAGACGGTGGCGCGCCAGGCGAAGAAGCCGGTCAGACACTCCTCATGGGCCAGCGCCGGGATCCCGAAGCGGTTCCCGGCGGCGATCCGGGCCTGGAGGCGGGCCAGCGCGGCGGCGCCCTCGGCCGGTTCGACGGGGGAGGTGCCGAAGGGTCGGGTCAGCTGGCCGATGCCATGCGGGAGGAGGCCGTCGAGGTCCACGGCCTCGGACACCTCGTGCTGGAGCGGGGCGACGTCCTCGCCCTCCTCGGCCTCCGATCCCGGCCATATGCCGGCGAGTTGGGCGAGCTTCTCCTCCAGCGTCATCGAGGAGAGCAGGGCCGCCGCGCGGTCCTCGGCGGAGAGGGAGGTGTCCTGCCAGGGCTGAGGCATGAAGCTCCTTGTCGGGGGGAGGACGGCGGGGTGGGAGAACGGCGTGCGTGCCGCGCGTGGGCGGCCTATTTGCCGCCCACGCCCATCAGTCCACTGATCAGCTGACGGCGGGCGAAGAGATAGACCAGGAAGATCGGGACGATGGAGAGCACCACGGCGGTGAGCAGGGCCGGGGTGTCCACCCGGAACTCGCCCACGTAGTCGTACAGCCCCAGGGTCAGCAGCCGGTTGCTCTTGGACTGGGTGAGCAGCAGCGGGAAGAGGAAGCCGTTCCAGGCGTGCAGGGCCGACATCACCCCGACCGTGGAGATCCCGGACCGTGACAGCGGCACCACGAGCTGGAGCAGCACCCGGGTCGGGCTCGCGCCGTCCAGCGCCATCGACTCGTACAGCTCCTCGTCGATGTCGCGCATCGTGCCGACCAGGATCAGCACGCTGACCGGGAGGGAGAAGGCGGCCGTCGGCAGGATCACCGCGAGCAGGGTGTCGTACAGATGGAGCTTGGTGATGACCAGATAGACCGGGATCACCACCGCCTGGGAGGGGATCGCGAGACCCAGCAGGAAGATCTGGAAGATCCGGCGGGAGGCGCGGCCGCGGGCGCGGACGACGGTGTAGCCGACGGTCACCGACAGCGTGATCACGATCGCCGCGCACACGGCCGTGACCAGCGCGGTGTTGAGGAGGTAGGAGAGGAAGTCGGAGCGCAGCACCCGCCGGTAGTTGGCGAGCGTCGGATGGTCGGGCAGGGCCAGCGGGCCGTCGTCGATATAGCCGTCGCGGGTCTGGAAGGTGGCGGCCACCAGGACGTACAGCGGCAGTCCGACGATGCCGAGCCAGATCAGGGAGCCGAGCCCGGCCGGATAGTTCCAGCGGGGCAGACCCCGGCGGCGGTGGCGGGGGCGAGGAGCCGCCGGGGTCTTGTTCGGCGTACGGACGCCGTTCAGGGGGCGGTTCGGGCGGCGGTTCGGGTGGTCGTGCAGGACGTCGGTCACATCCCCTCCCGGGTGCTGCGCATCGCGGCGAAGCCGGTGAGCCGCACCAGCAGCAGCGAGACGGTGGTGGCGACGACGACGAGGATGGTGGCGACCGCGCTGGCGTAGCCGAGGTCGAACGCCTGGAAGCCGTTCTTGTACATCAGATACGGCACGATCGTGGTGTCGGTGCCCGGTCCGCCCTTGGTGAGGATCAGCACGGTGTCGAAGAAGGTCAGCGCGCCGACCACCATGATCACCGAGGAGGTGACGATGGTGTTGCGCAGCTGCGGCAGGGTGATCGAGAAGAACTGCCGTACGGTTCCGGCGCCGTCGATCGCCGCCGCGTCGTAGAGCGAGCGCGGGATGGCGCGGGCGCCGCCCTGGTAGATCAGCGTGTGCAGCGGGATGAACTGCCAGGCGGTGACGAAGAGGATCGCCCCGAAGGCGCCCTTGGAGCTGCCGAGCAGATCGCCGTCCGCGAAGCCCAGGGCGGGCCCGATGTCGGCGATCAGGCCGAAGTTGGGATCCAGCAGCGACTTCCAGACCAGCGCGAGCGCCACGGAGGAGCCGAGCAGCGGGAGGAAGAAGATCGCCGACAGCACGGCCCGGTTGCGCTGCCGCCCGGCCGCCCATACGCCCAGCAGCAGGGCGAGCGGGGTCTGGAACACCCAGGTCAGCACGGTGAGCACCAGGCTGAGCCAGATGGCCTGATGGGTCTCCGGGTCGTCCCACAGCCGGGACCAGTTGCTCATCCCGGTCCAGCTCGGGGTGCCGATGCCGTCCCAATTGGTGAAGGCGAGGGCGCCGACCAGGACCATCGGCGCCACCGCGAAGAAGACGAAGAACAGCGCGCCGGGGAGGGCCCAGACGACGCCGGGCCGGCCGACCCCGGCCCGGCCGACGCTCACCCGGCCGCCGGATGATTTCGCGGCGTCCGCCATCACATGCCCTTCAGGGCGTCGACGAACCCGGCCGGGCTGAGCTGCCCGTTGAACAGCTTCTGCACGGCGGTGTGCAGCGGCGGGGTGTACTTGGCGGGCAGCGCCTGGTCCCAGGAGAGCGTGAAGTCCGGGGCCTGCTTGACCAGGTCGTACTGGAACCGCGCGTAGTCGGGGTTCTCGTGCTCGCCGAGCAGGGAGGTGGCGTCGGAGGTGGTGGGGACGTCCCCGTTGGCGATCAGGTCCTTGGAGTAGTCCTGCTCCGCCGCGAACTTCACGAACTCGATCGCGGCCTTCTGCTTGTCGCCCTTCACCTTGGCGTTGACCGACCAGTAGTTGGTCGGGTTGCCGACGACGCTCTTGGGGTCACCGCTGCCGCCGGGGACCGCCGGGAAGGTGGTCCAGCCCAGCCCCGACTTGGCGAACGCGGGCTGGTTGGCCTTCTGGTTGGCGTACTCCCAGCTGCCCATCAGATGCATGGCCGCCTTGCCCTTGGCGAAGAGCGTGGAGGCCCCGTCGGCGGTGTAGTTGACCGACTTGTAGTTCTTGCCGAACGCGCCCCGGCCGACCAGGTCCCTGACGGTCTGCGCGGTCTTGAGCACCGCCGGGTCGTCCCACGCCGCCATGCCCTGGCTCTGGATCTTCTGGAACACCCCGGCCCCGCCGTAGCGGTCCACCAGGTACTCCACCCACATCAGCTCGGTCCAGGCGTCGGTGCCGGCCAGTGCGAACGGGGTGACGCCCTTGCTCTTGAACGTGTCGATGAGCTTCAGCAGATCGTCCCAGGACTTCGGGGGCGTGGCCCCGGCGTTCTCGAAGACGTCCTTGTTGTAGAAGAGGATCACCGGCTGCATTCCGCGCATGGGGATCCCGTAGTGCTTTCCGTCGATCGCGCCCGCGTCGAGGATCGTGGGGATGAACGCCTTCTTCAGCTCCGGGTCCTTGGCCATCGCGGGGTCGAGGTCGAGCAGCATGTCCTTCTTGACGAAGTCGCTGATGCTGCCGCCGCCCCAGTTGAAGAAGACGTCCGGGGCGTTGGGCGTGCCCATGGAGGTGCGCATCTTGTCCGAGTAGCCCTCGCCGGGCACCTGGGTGAGCTTCACCTTGATGTCGGAGGTCTTGTTGAACCGCTTGACGACCTCGCGCTGCACCTTGGTCGAGGCGTCCTGGTAGACCCAGACGTCGAGGGAGTCGTCATCCGAACCCCCGGGCCCGCTGCTTCCGCAGCCGGCGAGTGCCGTTCCGAGCAGCAGCACGGCCGCCGCCAGGGTGGACGCACGAAGGGTGGACCTTGACCGAGGTATGCGCATCGTGTGCCTTCCGGAAGTAGCCCGATAATTCTCGGAAGCGGTTGCGTGGAAGGTATGGGGGTGCTGATGCGGTGTCAAGGGTTTCGGCATCCCCCACCCCACCCCTCCCCGAACCGGAGGCTCCGCCCCCGCCCCCCGCAGGGGCTCCGCCCCGCCCCCCGGGGCTGCGCCCCCGGCCCCGCCGGGGTTGGGCCCCCGGACACCCGGGGCTGCGCCCGGCCCCCGGGTTCCGCCTCCGGCCCCCACCGCGGGGGCTCTGCCCCGGCCCCCCCGGGGCTGCGCCTTTGGGCCTGCCGGGGCTGCGCCCGGCCCCCGGGTTCCGCCTCCGGCCCCCACCGCGGGGGCTCTGCCCCGGCCCCCCCGGGGCTGCGCCTTTGGGCCTGCCGGGGCTGCGCCCGGCCCCCGGGTTCCGCCTCCGGCCCCGCCGGGGCTGCGCCCGGCCGCTCGGGGTCTGCCCCTGGCCCCGCCGGGCTGCCCCCCTGACGCCCGGTGCTGCGCCGTCCCCTCGGGGCTGCACCTTTGGGCTCGCCGAGGTCGCGCCCCTGGCCCCGCCGAGGGCTCCTCCCTCGGACCCCGCGAGGGCTGCGCCCTCCGATCTCGCCGGGGCTGCGCCCCTGGCCCCGCCGAGGTTGCGCTCCCGGACACCCGCCCGGCCCTCGGGGCTTCCGTCCCTGGCCTCGCCGAGGTTGCGCCCGGCCCCGGGTTCCGTCCTTGGCGCCGCCGAGGTTGCGGCCCCCAGCCCCGGGGCTGCGCTCCAGGCTCCCGGGGCTGCACCCCTGGCTCCGCTGGGATTGCGCCTCTGGCTCCGCCCCGGACCCCGGTCCTCAATCGCCGGACGGGCTGGATTTTCCAGCCCGTCCGGCGATTGAGGACACGCCCGAAGGGCGTTTGGGGGCGGGGGCGCAGCCCCCGTTCGGGAAGGGGCGGGGTGGGGAATCAACCCTCGGCGGGCGGGGCCTGGGGGAGCAGCCCTCGGCGGGCGGGGCCTGGGGGAGCAGCCCTCGGCGGGCGGGGCCTGGGGGAGCAGCCCTCGGCGGGCGGGGCCTGGGGGAGCAGCCCCCGGCGGGTGGGGCCCGGGGGCAGGCCTCGGTGGGTGGGGCCCGGGGGTTAGCCCCCCGGCGGGCGGGGCCCGGGGGTCAGCCCCCGGTGGGTGGGGCCGTGCTGGCGCGGATGATCAGCTGGGTGGCCAGCTCGACCCTCGGCGACTCGATCTCCTCGCCCCGCGCCTGCCGCAACACCGTACGGGCAGCCAACTTCCCCATATCCGCCAGCGGCTGACGGATCGTCGTCAGCGGCGGCGCCGACCAGCGGACCTCCGGCAGGTCGTCGAAGCCGATGACGCTCACATCCTCCGGAACCCGCAGCCCCCGCCGCCGCAGCGCCTCGATCGCGCCCAGCGCCATCTGGTCGCTGGACGCGAAGATGGCGGTCGGCGGGGTGGGTCCGGACATCAGCTGGTCGCAGCCGTGGAAACCGGACTCGTGGTAAAAGTCGCCCTGCGCGACCAGAGCCTGGTCGAACGGCACCCCGGCCGCCTCCAGCGCCGCGCGATGCCCGTCCAGCCGTGCCCGGCTGCACAGCAGCCGCGGCGGACCGGCGATCAGCCCGATTCGCCGGTGGCCGAGGCTCAGCAGATGTTCGGTGGCGGCCATGCCGCCCGCCCAGTTGGTGGCCCCCACGGTGGGCGCGTCCAGCGCCGGTGAGCCGGCCGGGTCGACGACCACGATCGGCACGTTCAGCCGCCGCAGTTCCTCGTGGACCACCGGCTCCAGTACGGACGTCACCAGGATCACCCCGTCCGAGGCGCGGG
Source organism: Streptomyces sp. 5-10 (assembly GCF_014712245.1). NCBI lineage: Bacteria > Bacillati > Actinomycetota > Actinomycetes > Kitasatosporales > Streptomycetaceae > Streptomyces > Streptomyces sp. 5-10. Next base: position 260,132 of record NZ_JACVYG010000002.1, on the reverse strand, counting down.
CCCGCAGATTCTTCAGCCACTGCCGGGCCGAGCCCGCGCGGCCGTGGATCGCCGAGACCACCGTGCCCACCCCGTCCTGGTGCGCGACGTCCTCCACGCCCCGGATGATCTCCACCGCCCAGGGGCTGTCGAGGTCGTTGAAGACCAGGTCCACCAGGGCGGCGCGGTCGCCGGGCGCGCTCTGGCGGCGGCGGTAGCCGTGGAGTCGCAGCAGGTCCTCGACCCGGGCCCGGGTCTCGGGCGAGACATCCGAACGGCCGTTGACCACCCGGGAGACCGTGGGCACCGACACCCCGGCCTCCTGGGCGATGGCCGTGATCGTCACCTTGGGCCGGGCGCCGCCCTCGGTGCCCCTGCTCTCCGTAGCCATGTCCGCCTCCTCCGTTGACGGGAGCCACCCCCGCCTCGTGCTTCCCGGGGAACGCGTCCTCGGAACCTTGCAGAAGTCTTCCGGAAAACCGGATCCGACGTGAAGAGACGAGAGAGGGACGTCCCCATGAAGCTCCTGAGCTTACGCAGCGCCGCACGGCAACCGCGCCCGGAGGCCGGCAACCGCGTCCGGAGGCCGACAACCGCGTCCAACGGCCGGCAACCGCGTCCAGCGGCCGGCAACGCGGCGGCACCGGCCTCCCACGTCCCGGGCACCCCGCCGCCCGGAATCCCCTCTCCCCGGGTGTAAGAAAGCGCGGCCCTCGACCACTGCATGGTGAGAGAGCCGAGATGAGGAGACGGCGTGACCGACGCCCAACGCTTTCGGGACCTTTACGAGGAGTGTCATCCCCGTGTGCTGGCCTACGCCACCGGCCTGGTGGGCCGGCAGGTCGGTGAGGACATCACGAGCGAGACCTTCACGGTCGCCTGGCGGCGGATGGGGGACATCCCCACGCCACCGCTGCCGTGGCTGCTCGGCGTGGCCCGCAATCTGACCCGCGAGCTGCGCCGCCGCGACGGCAGGCAGTACGCCCTGGCCGCTCGGGAGGCCCAGCGCATCATCACCTCCGGCGCCCAGGTCGAGGACGTGGCCGCGGGGGTGACCGAACGCGCGGTGGCGCTGCAGGCGCTGGCGGGGCTGTCCGCCGCCGACCGCGAACTGCTGACGCTGGTCGCCTGGCACGGGCTCGGCCCGAGACAGGCAGCACGCGTCCTGGGCTGCTCCACCGCCACGTTCTCGGTGCGGCTGCACCGGGCCAGACGGCGGCTGGAGCGGGCCGTGGAGGCCGTTGGACCCTCTCGCGACCTTCACGGCCCTCGCGACCTTCACGGCCCTCGCGACCTTCACGGCCCTCGTGATCCTCGCGGTCCCCGTGATCCTCGCGGTCCCCGTGATCCCCGCGACCCTCGTGATCCTCGCGACTCCCGCCCGAAAGCGACAGTGAAGGAGCACTGACATGGCACGCAAGCGGCCCGATGTCCTGAAGACGCTGGCGGACGCCCGGCCCCCGGAGCTCGACCCGGAGCGCCTGGCCGGTTCGGAACGCGCCCGGCACGACCTGATCACCATCCTGGCCGGCGCGCCGGAGCCGCGGAAGGCGGCGTCCCGGTCCGCCCGGCCGTTCACGTGGCGGTGGGCGCTGCCCGTCGCCGCGACGGCGGCCGCGGCCGGGGTGCTCGTCGCCACCCTGCCCGAGGGCGGCTCCGACACCCAGGACGCCCGCGGCTCCCGCGCCACCGCCGGACCCACCCCGAACGGTCCCCGGCGCACCCCTGAGAGCGGCCGCCTGGCACTGCTCACCGTGGCCGCCCGGGTGGACCGTACGGCGGACGAGGGCACGTACTGGCAGACGACCACGCGGTCGTCCCGGATCGACGTCGCCACCGCGGCCGAGTCGACCTTCGCGGTGGTCTCCTCCGAGACGTCGCAGTGGTCCTTCGGGGTGCGGCCCGGTACGCGGAGCCTGTGGGTCTCGGGGATCGACGCCACCACCGAGCCCCGCACCGAACGCGACACGGCCCGCTGGCGGGCCGCCGGATCGCCGAAGGACCTCACGCTCCCCGCATCCGGGTCGGGCGGCACGCTCGGTCTGCGGCTGGAGCCGGGGGCGAGGAAGCGGCCGACGGTGGAACGGATCAACAGCGGCGACAAGATCGCCGCCCTTGGCGCGCGCAATGTGAGCTACGCGGAGCTGCGGAAACTCCCCGGCGACAGCGCGAAGCTGAAGGAGGTGCTGGCGGACCTGTACGAGGAGGACCGCGGAAGCGAGATCTCCGGCCGCACCGAATGGATGTGGCGGCAGGCGGCCGGGCTGATCGACCTCCCGGTCAGGCCCGGGGTCCGGGCCGCCGCCTACCGCGTCATCGCGGATCTGCCGGGCATCCGCTCGCTGGGCGAGGTGACCGACCCGCTGGGCCGCGAGGGGGTCGGCTTCGCCCTGCCCGCGACCGACCGGCCCGACTACGGGACCGCGCGGTCGGAGTTGATCGTGGACCCGGCGACCGGGGCCCTGCTGTCCGACCAGGAGGTGCTGACCAAGCCGAACGCGAGGGCCGCCGAGGCGGGGCTCACGGCGGGCACGGTGGTGAACTACACTGCCACGGTGCGGTCGGAGTGGACCGACCGGCAGCTGAAGACCCCTGAATGACCGGTCGGGGCGAGCTGTAAGAACGGGCGGGCGGCGGCCATTTCCTTCTGAGAACCCCATCCGAGCAGAAGGAGCGTCATGGACAGAACCGCAGGACGGCCCGGAACCCGCCGTACGCGGCCCGGAACCCGCCGTACGCGGCTGCGCACAGCGGTCGCGGTGTGCGCGGTCGCACTCGGCACGCTCGCCACCCTCGGCACCCCCGCGACCGCCGCGACCGGCACCGCGACCGGCACCGCGCCCAGCGCCTCGTCCGACCGGGCGGCCCGCGCCGACACCCCGTGGAAGCTGCGGACCCCGCTGAGCGAGACCGCCTCGCGGGAGTTCTGGGACGTCGCCGCGACCGGCGCCAAGGACGCCTGGGCGGTGGGCCGCACGACGGACGGCGCCGATGGGCCCGCCCCCCTGATCAGGCACTGGAACGGCAGCACCTGGACGGATGTACCCGCCGCCTCCACCGACGGCAAGGCCGCCCAGCTGGATAAGGTCGCCGCCGCCGCGCCCGACGACGCCTGGGCGGCCGGCACCCTGGCCGACAACACCTCCGCGCCGATCGTGCTGCAGCACTGGGACGGCACGAAGTGGACGAAGGTCGGCCACGCGGCCCCCGCCGAGGGGTCGCTGAGCTTCGTCGGCGACCTGGCCGCGTTCGGTGCGAAGTCGGCCTGGCTGACCAGCTTCGACTGGGATCCGAACGGCGACACCCAGGTCTCCCGCCTGGAACGCTGGACCGGCGCCAGGTGGAAGAAGGTGTCCCTCCCCGCCGCCCCCGGTGGTGGCGAGGTACAGCCCTGGGACATCACCGGCACCGGCCCGGACGACGTATGGGTCACCGCGAGCGCCATGACTGGCGAGGTGTCCGTACCGCTGCTGTACCACTGGAACGGCAGCGGCTGGACGGTCCGCGAGGTGCCGGCCCCCGGCGAGCACCCGACCGGCTGGGTGGCCAACCACGCCGTGGCCACCGGCCGTAACTCGGTCTACGTCGTCGGGAAGACCAACGACCCGCAGTCGCCCACGGCCACCATGGCCACCCGCTGGACCGGCAGCCGCTGGCAGTCGCTGCCCACGCTCCCCCTCACCGAGGCGAACGCCGCGGGCGCGGACGGCGCCGGGCGGCCGTGGATCGCCGGCTGGGCCCCGGGCAAGCCCCACTCCGTGCTGACCCGTTGGACGGGTACGGGGTGGGCGACCGAGGAGCTGCCCGCCGACGTCACCGAGCACAGCGAGATGTCCACGGTGCTCGGCGTCGCGGGCGTTCCCGGGACGAAGGGTGTGCTCGCCGCGGGGACGGCAGGCTGCGCGAGCGACCCCGTCCAGTGCGGGATGCTGGTCTCACGCGACCTGGGCTGACGCCTCGTCCGCGCCCGCCCGCGCACGGGTCGCGTACGCCTGGACGACGACCCCCTCGTCGTCCAGGCACCGCCCCGTCTCCAGGTCGAAGCGCTGCTTCAGCAGCGGGGAGGCGACGAACGGCCGCCCGCCCGCCGAGCCCAGCAGCCCCCGGGAGAGGACGTACGCCCCGGTGAACGGGTCCTGGTTGGCGATCGCGTACACGCGCCCCGAGCGGTCCAGGAAGACCGCCACCTGGGCGCCGTCCGGCAGCAGGGCGGCCACCCCGCGCCCGGGGGTGAGGTCGGTCAGCTCGCAGACGGCGAACCACCGCTGGTCGACGAGGAGTTCCACGCGGACCGCGGTCCGCTCGGGGGCCATGGGCGTCATGGGTGCCATGGTCATCGGCTGGCAGTCCCTTCGAGAGTACGGACGGGGAGGGTGGGGCCTGACAGGATCGTCAGGTCCGGCTTGACCTGGTCGCGCTCGGGCACGAACTTCACCGTCGGGTCGGGCGCGCCCGGCGCGTTGACGAAGGAGACGAAGCGCCGCAGCCGCTCCGGGTCGCCCAGGGTCTCGGCCCACTCGTCGCGGTAGCCGGCCACGTGGTCGGCCATCATCGCCTCGAGCTCGGCGCCGAGCCCGAGCGAGTCCTCGACCACCACCTCGCGGACGTGGTCCAGGCCGCCCTCAATCCGTTCCAGCCAGGCCGAGGTGCGCTCCAGACGGTCCGCGGTGCGGATGTAGAACATCAGGAACCGGTCGATGAGCCGGATCAGCTCCTCGTCGTCCAGGTCCTGGGCGAGCAGATCGGCGTGGCGCGGGTCCGCCCCGCCGTTGCCGCCCACGTACAGGTTCCAGCCGTTGGACGTGGCGATCACGCCGAAGTCCTTGCCGCGCGCCTCGGCGCATTCGCGGGCACAGCCGGAGACGGCCGACTTGAGCTTGTGCGGTGAGCGCAGCCCCCGGTAGCGCAGCTCCAGGTCGATGGCCATCCGGACCGAGTCCTGCACGCCGTAGCGGCACCAGGTCTGGCCCACGCACGACTTCACGGTGCGCAGCGCCTTGCCGTACGCGTGGCCCGACTCGAAGCCGGCGTCCACCAGCCGCGCCCAGATCAGCGGGAGCTGGTCCACCCGGGCGCCGAAGAGGTCGATCCGCTGACCACCGGTGATCTTCGTATAGAGCCCGAAGTCGCGGGCCACCTCGCCGATCACGATCAGCTTCTCCGGGGTGATCTCCCCGCCGGGGATCCGGGGGACGATCGAATACGACCCGTTGCGCTGGAGATTGGCCAGGAAGTGGTCGTTGGTGTCCTGGAGGGCCGCCTGCTCGCCGTCCAGGACATAGCCGCTCGCGCCCAGGGTCGGGGCCAGCGAGGCGATGATCGAGGCCACGGCGGGCTTGCACACCTCACAGCCGTCGCCCTCCCGGGCCTCCACCCGGCCGTGGCTGTCCAGCAGCTGGGCGTAGCTGGTGATGCGCAGGGTGCGGACGATCTCGTACAGCTCGGCGCGGGTGTACGCGAAGCAGCCGCACAGCCCCTTGTCCACGCTGACCCCGCTCGCCTCCAGCTCGTCGTTGACGAGCGAGGTGAGCGCCTTGACGCAGCTGCCGCAGCCGGTGCCCGCCTTGGTGCACTTCTTCACCTCGGGGACGGTGGTGCAGTGGTGGTCGGTGACGGCCGAACGGATCGCGCCCTTGGTGACGTTGTGGCAGTTGCAGATGACCGCCTCGTCCGGCAGCGCGGAGGGGCCGAGGGCGGCGGGTGCGCCCAGCCCTGCCGGGAGGACGAGCTGTTCGGGCGCCACGGGCGGCACCGAGCCGGTGAGGGGGCGCAGCATGCCGTACGCCTCGGCGTCGCCGACCAGCACCCCGCCGAGGAGGGCGCCGTCGGCGCCGACCACGAGCTTCTTGTAGACGCCCGAGCGGGAGTCGGAGTAGACGACGTCCAGGCAGCCGTCGGCGGTGCCGTGGGCGTCGCCGAAGCTGGCCACGTCGACGCCGAGGAGCTTGAGCTTGGTGGAGGTGTCGGCGCCGCGGAAGCCGCCGGTGGCGGCGTCGTTTGCGGTGGTGCCGTCGCTGGTGATGGCGTCGGCGTTGCTCGCGATGGCGTCCGCGGCCACCTCGGCCATCTCATAACCGGGCGCGACCAGCCCGTACACCCGGCCGTCGGCGGCCAGCGCGCATTCGCCGATCGCGTACACCGCGGGATCGCTGGTGCGGCACGTCTCGTCGACCGCGATGCCGCCGCGCTCGCCGACGTCGAGGCCGCAGTCGCGGGCCAGTTGATCGCGGGGGCGCACGCCCGCCGAGAAGATGACGAGGTCGGCGTCGATGGACGAGCCATCGGACAGCGTCATGGCGGTGACGGCGCCGTCGCCGTCCGCCGTGATCTCCTTACCGCCGACGCCGGTGTGCACGATCAGGCCCATGTCCTCGACCGTGCGGCGCAGCGCGGCGCCGCCGCCCTCGTCCACCTGGATGGCCATCAGGCGCGGGTTGAACTCCACGATGTGGGTGGTGAGGCCGAGCCCCTTGAGCGCACCGGCGGCTTCGAGGCCGAGCAGCCCGCCGCCGACGACGATGCCGGACGCGCGGGATGCGCCGGATGCACGATTCTTTGCGTACTCCTCGATCGCGAGCAGATCCTCGATGGTCCGGTAGACGAAGCAGCCGTCGCTGTCCTTGCCGGGCACGGGCGGGACGAACGGATACGAGCCGGTGGCGAGCACGAGCGTGTCGTAGGTGATGGTCAGCCCGGACCGGCTGGTCACGGTGCGGGCGTCGCGGTCGATGACCTGGGCCGGGTCGCCCAGGTGCAGCTCGATGCCGTGCCGCGCCATGAAGCCCTCCTCGACGAGGGAGAGCTCGTCCGGGGTACGCCCGGAGAAGTACGAGGTCAGCTGGACGCGGTCATAGGCGGGACGGGGCTCCTCGCAGAACACGACGACGCGGGCGGTCTCGGTGACCTTCCGCTCGGCCAGCGCTTCGAGGAACCGCTGGCCGACCATGCCGTGGCCGACGAGCACGATGGTGGGTGCGGCGCTTTTGGCGTTTTCGGCATTCTGGGGATTCGATGCGCTCATCGTCAGGACCCTCCATCGTTGGTCAGCAGGTGGAGCAAGGGGGTGGCGGGGAGCGGCTCGTCGCTCTCCCAGGTACGGGCGAGCGCGCCAACGGTGCCGAGATCGCCGAGAAGAATGCCCCCGAGCAGGCGGTCACCGCGGACCACGACTTTGCGGTACGTGTTGCGGGTGGCGTCGGTGAGGTGAATGACGTCGTCGCCGGGGGCGGGGGTGGGGTTGCCGAAGGCAGCGAGATCGAGGGGCCCATCGGTGCCCGATGCGCTCCCTCCGGCGGAGCCGGGCACTGCGGTGAGCGTGAGGCGGGTGAGCGTACGGGTGCCGTGGTACCGGGGCACGGTCTCGTCACCGGGCGCGGCCCGGTGGCCGGGTTGTGCCCACGCAGCGTGGTTGGCGGGTAGGGCGTCCGTGTGCCGGGTCGGGGTTTCGTCGCCGGGTGCGGCCCGGTGGCCGGTTTGTGCCCACCCGTTCCTCCCCCAGCTACCGCTGGGAGGTGCCCCCTCCGCGGAACGATTGCCCACAAACCGGTCCCCAGGTGCGGGCTCCGGGGTGGGGCCCTGGCGGGGGTCAGGGGCGGAGCCCCTGTGGGGGTCCAGGGGGCGGAGCCCCATTGGTTCGGGGAGGGGCGGGGTGGGGGAGAGGCGGTGCGCCAGCACATCCGCCTGCTCCTGCGCCGCGCCCGCCAAGCCGTAGACAATGCCCGCGTGCTCCGCGCAGTCGCCGATCGCGAACACCCGCGGGTCACTCGTCCGCAGCTCGTCGTCGATCACAACCCCCCGCGCCACCTCCAGCCCAGCGGCCCGCGCCAGCCCGACCCGTGGCCGGACCCCGCACGCCAGCACGACCAGGTCCGCCTCCAGGGCGTATCCGTCGGCCAGTTCGACGGCGCTCACCGCGCGCCCGCCGCCGCCCTCGCCATCCACCGTGCGCGTACGCAGGCCGCGGACGCGGCACTCCGTGTGGACCTCCACGCCCAGCGCCGCCATATGCCGCAGCAGCAGCCCCGACGCGCCCGGGTCCAGCTGGCGCTCCATCAGGTGCTCGCCCTGGTGCGCCAGGACCACCTGGGCACCGCGCTGGGCCAGCGCACGCGCGGCGGAGACGCCGAGGAGTCCGCCGCCGATGACGACGGCCCGCGCCCCGGGCCGTACCGCGGCGCCGAGGGCCAGGCAGTCGTCCATGGTGCGGAAGGCGTGGACGCCGTCCGGAAGCTCGTGGCCGTCGGTCTCGAACAGGCCGCGCAGCGGCGGCAGCACCGGGTTGGAGCCGGTGGCCAGCACCAGCGCGTCGTACGGCACGCGGCGGCCGTCGTCGCACACCACCTCCGCCGTGGGTCGGTCGATGCGCACCACCCGCACCCCGCTGAGCCGCCGCACCCCGGCGGCGGGGGCGGGGAGCGCGATGACCTCCGGGGCGTACCGCCCGGCGAGGACCTCGGCGAGCAGCACCCGGTTGTACGCGGGGTGCGGCTCCTCGCCGATGATCGTGACCTCGACGGCCATCCCGCCGGTGCCGGCACCCGCGTCCGCACCGGCAGCACCAGGACCGGCACCGGCAGCACCAGGACCAGCGGCGGCGCCGGCACTGGCCGCAGCGCCGGCACCCGCGCCCCGCGCGGCCAGCTGCTGCGCCAGCCGCGTGCCCGCCATGCCGCCGCCGACGATCACCACCCGGCGGCTCGGGCTCATCGGCTCCCTGTACGACTCCATGCCAGGAAGCCTGCGGGGTGCCTGTTACCCGGCCGCATCCCCACCGTTTCCCGTAGGCAACGCTGCCCTCAGCGCACCTCGTCAGCTGTTGTGAGGCACCCCCGGCCGGATGGGGAGCCGCTGCGGGCTGTTGCCGACGAAGCTGGGGTGGGGGACCAGGGCCTCGTCCGGGACCGCCAGGTCGAGGTCGGGGAAGCGGGTGAAGAGGGCTTCGAGGGCGATCACGGCCTCCATGCGGGCCAGCGGGGCGCCCAGGCAGAAGTGGGCGCCGTGGCCGAAGGACAGGTGGCGTGCGCCCCGGGTGACGTCGAAGCGGCCGGCGTCCGGGCCGTACGCCCGCTCGTCGCGCCCGGCGGCGGTGTACGAGACGAGCACGGGCGCGCCCTTCGGGATGACCGCGTCCCCGACCGGGAGGTCCCTCGTGGCGTAGCGGAACGGGAAGAAGGACACCGGGCTGTCGTACCGCAGCGTCTCCTCGACCACATCGCCCCAGCTCGCGGCCCCGGAACGGACCAGATCCAGCTGATCGCGGTGGTTGCACAGCGCCCGCACCGCGTTGGTGATCAGATTGAGCGTGGTCTCGTGACCGGCGATGATCGTCAGCATCAGGGTGCCGATCAGCTCCTCCTCGCTGAGCCGGTCGCCGTCCTCCTCACGCACCGCGATCAGCGCGCTGGTGAGATCGTCCCCGGGGTCCCGCAGCCGGGCGGCGGCCACCTGGCCGAGGATCGCCACCATCTCGCGGTTGGCGGCCGGGACCCGCTCGGGCGCGGTCTGGGTGGAGACGATCTCGTTGGACAGCGCGTGCAGCCGGTCCTGGTACTGGTCGTCCACGCCCAGCAGTTGGCAGATCACGCTCATCGGCAGCGGCAGCGCGAAGTGGCGGCGCAGATCGGCCACCCCGTCCGGATCGGCCGCGGCCGCCTCGCCCAGCCGCTCCAGCAGCGTGCCGGTCAGCTCGTGGACCACCGGGCGCAGCGCCTCCACCCGGCGCGGGGTGAACGCCCGGGTCACCAGGGACCGCAGCCGCTTGTGGTCCTCGCCATCCGCGGTGATCATGCCGCGGACGGTGGCGAAGGTCCGCATCGGCCAGCCGGGCGGGAGCTCGTCGTTCTGCAGCGCGGCGAAGTGGCAGGCGTTCTTGGCCACGTCGGGGTGGGTGACGAAGTCCTTCAGCTCCTCGTGCCGGGTGATGGCGTACGCCGGTACGTCACCGGGCAGCAGGACCGGGACCGCGGCCCCGCGGGCGCGCAGCTCTTCGTTCACCGCGTGCTGGCGCGCCCCGGTGGGGTCCAGGCGGTGCGGTGCGGCGGGGTCGGCGTGCGGCACGGGGCATCGGCCGTCGGTCATCTGTTGTCTCCTGCGGGGGAGTCGGGGGTCGGGACCGGTGGTCAGTCGGGGGGCGTTGCCGGTGAGCCGGGGGCCGGGGCCGCTGATCCCGGGGCCACTGAGCCCCAAGCCCAAGCCGAACTCGAACCCGAGGCCGAACCCGAACCCGAGGCCGAACCCGGAGCCGACGCCGAACCCGAACCCGACGCCGGGGCATCCGCGGCGAGCTGCGGCGCGGAGAACCGCACCGGCAGCTTGGCCAGGCCCTTGGACCACGGCGAGGTGATCCACGGAAGGTGCTCCTCCGGCACCGCGATCTCCATATCGGGCAGCCGGTGGCGCAGCGTGTCCACGGCGGTACGGGTGATCAGTCGGGCCGGATCCCGCGCCGGGCAGCCGTGCGGGCCCGCCCCGAAGGCGAGGTACGAGCGGTTGCCGACCACCGGACGCCCGTCCTCGGGCAGCACCTCCGGGTCCGCGTTGGCGCCCGCGAGGCCCAGGATGAGCATGTCCCCGGCGCGGATGTCCTGGCCGCCGAAGCGCAGATCGCGGGTGGCGTAGCGGCCGGGGAAGTTCTGGGTGGGCGGCTGGCGCCACAGCACCAGGTCCAGGGCGTCGTCCACGGTGAGGTGGCCGCGGGTCAGCGAGGAGCGGAACGCGGGGTCGGTGAGCAGGATCTGGAGCGTGGAGGCGATCCAGTTCACGGTGGTGTTGTTGCCCGCGACGATGATCACCACGAGGTTGTGCAGCACCTCCTCGTCGCTGAGCCCGACGGGGTGCTCCAGCAGCCAGGACGTCAGATCCGCGCCCGGCCGCCGCTTCTTCCCGGCGATCAGCTGGAGCAGGATCTGGCCCATCCGCTTGTTGGCGCCGGTGGCGGCCATGGTCGGGGCGACGATCGTGGTCAGCGTCTCGACCAGCCGCGCCCCGTTCTCCTCGTCGAGGCCCAGCAGTTCGGTGACGACCTGGAGCGGCAGGAGGCGCGCGTAACTCTCGACCAGATCCGCCGCGTGCTGGTCGGCGAACCCGGCGACCAGCCGCTCCGCGGTGGCCCGCACCCTGCGGATCAGCTCATGGCCGTTGATCCGCCCCAGCGCGTCGGCCACCGCCGAGCGCATCCGGCGGTGCGCCGCGCCGTCGGCGAACAGCAGCGCCGGGCGCCAGCCCACGAGCGGCATCAGCGGCGAGTCGGCCGCCACCCGGCCCTCGCGCAGCGGGGTCCAACGGCGCGGGTCATGGGAGAAGTACTGCTCGTCGCGGGTGAGATGGAGGAGTTCCCGGTGGCCGATGACCAGCCACGCCTCGACCCGGGGCGCGATCTCCACCGGGACCACCGGACCGTGGTCTCGCCGCATCCGCTCGTACAACTCGGTGAGCGGGCCGTCGAGCGCGGTCCCGTACAGCGACACCCTGGAGGCGGCGCGGGTGGTCATGACACCTCCGTCAGCGTCTCGATCAGATGCGAGACGAGCGAGATCAGCGCCTGGACCGAGGACTTGTGCTCCCGGGCGTCACAGATGACCAGCGGGGTGTGCGGGAGCAGATCGAGCGCGGAGCGCAGGTCGTCCTCGCTGTGCGGCTTGCTGTCCGGGAAGGCGTTGACGGCCACGGAGAACGGCACGTCCAGGTCCTCCAGATGCCCGATCGCGTCGAAGGACGCCTCCAGGTCGCGGGTGTCGACCAGCGCGAGCGCGCCCAGTGCCCCGCGCGCCAGGTCCTTCCAGGCGGGGAGGAACCGCTGCTGGCCGGGGGTGCCGAAGAGGTACAGCACCAGCTCGCCGCCCAGGGTGATCCGCCCGAAGTCCAGCGCGACGGTGGTCGTGGTCTTCGACGGCCGCACCTTGGTGTCGAGCCGCGCCCCGGCCTGGCTCATCGTCGCCTCGGTGGACAGCGGCTTGATCTCCGACACCGTGCCGATCAGCGTGGTCTTGCCGACGCCCATCGGGCCGACCACCAGGATCTTGGCCGCCCCGGCCACGCTGGACTCCACGTACATGACGGGGGTGTCGTCCATGTCATCCATGTCGTCCGTATCGCCCGTCTCGTCCGTCTCGCCTGTCTCGTTGGTGTGGTCTGTGCGGGTCGTGCGGGTCGTGCGGGTCGTGCGGTTCGCGTGGCCCGGGTGGGCCGTGTGGGCCGTGTGGTCGGTCCTGGTTGTGCCGTCCGTACCGGCCATCGAGATCTCAGAGCTTGCTCTCAAGCCCATCGAGCACCTTCCTCAGCAAGTCCAAATCGGCACGTTTTCGCTTGGCCACCCGGATCGGCGGACGCGCCACGATGTGCCCCCAGTCGATGAGATCCGCGAGCAGCACCTGCACCACGGCCGGTGGCTGACCGAGATGGGCGGCGACCTCCGCCACGGACAGCAGCCCCTGGCAGAAGTCGGCGATCCGCCGGTACTCGGGCTGGAGATGCGGCGGCAGCGCGTTCCCGGACGCCACGACGAGCGTTTCCAGCGGCAGAGCATCCCGTGAGGAACCGGCGCGCCCCCGTGTGATCACATAGGGGCGCACCGCGGCCGTGGTGCGTTCCTCGCCGGGTCGGCTCATGACGCCGGGCGGCCCATCGGCTCCCGCGGCCGGCTGCTCAGATGGGCACCGATCTTCGCGACCAGTAACTGCATCTGCTGGGCCACCAGGCCGACATCCGCATCCGTGTCGGTGGCCACCCCCAGCGAGGCGCCCTGACCGGCCGAGGTGAACAGCACGAACCCGCTGTCGGACTCGATCATCAGCTGCCGCACCCCCGCCTCGTCGCCGAACAGCAGCGACACCGTGGACTGGCTGGTGACCGTGAGCGCGGCACAGGCGGCGGCCAGCGACTCGGCCTCGTCCACCCCCAGCCGGGACACCTCGCCGGTCAGCCCCTCGGCGGAGTCGTGGCCCATGCGCAGACCGTCCTCCGAGACGACGACGGCATGGCGCACCCCGGGGATCCCGGTCAGCGGACGCAGCATCCATCCAACGTCGGGCAACCTGGATATGGTTCCGGCCACTACCGGCCTCCCTCTCGGTCTTCTCGGTCCGGACTCGATGCATCCTCGGGCTGTACGGTCTCTGCTTCCGCCTCCGCTTCCGCTTCCGCCTCCGCACGTCCGCGGCGGGTGCCGGAGAGGACGCTGGTGATGGAGGCGCGGGCGGCCTCGGGTGTCCAGGGGGCCGCCGCGGGCGGCGGGGCGGGTGCGGCGCGGGCCGGGGCGCCGGAGGCGGTCGTGAGACCGGCCGTGTCGGCCGTGTCGGTGGAGAGGGCCGTGTCGGCCAGGGCGGCTCCGGAGGCCGGGCGGCGGCGGTTGCGGCGCCGGGGCAGCCCGGTGCCGAGGGGTGCGGGGGCGTCGGGCGCGCCGGGGATGTCGTCCACGGACACGCCGTTCAGCGGGCCCCCGGCGGGGTCCGCGGCGGCCTGGCCGAGCCCCGCGCCGCCCGCGTCCTGGTTCACCGTGCCGACGACCACGGGCTCCACGACCACCGGCTTGTGGTCCGCCGCCCGTACGGCGCTCGTCTGCTCGGTCAGCAGCCGGTGCGGTACGAAGACCACCACCCGCGTGCCGCCGTACGCCGACGCCGTGGACAGCTCGACGCCGAAGCCCAGCTCCCGCGACCAGCGCCCCACACAGGCGAGCCCCAGCCGGGGCACCGCGCCCAGCTGGGCCAGGTCAAGACCGTCCCGCAGCTGGCCCACGGCCTTTTCCAGCACGTCCGGCGGCATCCCGAGCCCGGCGTCGTCGATCTCGATGACCGCGCCCGCCGCGACCTCGCGGATGGCGACCGCGACCTGGGTGCGGGAGGGCGAGAAGACCGTGGCGTTCTCCAGGAGTTCGGCCACCGCGTGCATCAGGCCCTCCACGGCGGGGGCCACCGCGTAGAGGTTCTGACCGCCGTGGACGTCCACCCGGCCGAACTCCACGATCCGCGACTGGGCGCCCCGCACACAGTCGAAGAGCGACACCGGGCGGGTCTCCCGCCGCGCGGGCCAGATCCCGCACATCACCAGCAGCGTCTGGGCCTTACGGGTCATCTGGGCGGCGGCGTGGTCCGCCTTCATGACCTCGCCCATCAGCGCGGCGTCCTCGACGTACTGCTCCAGGCCGTCGAGGACCTGCTGCTGCACCATCGACATGGCGTGCATATTGCGGGCCACGGACTCGAACGACGCCTGGACCGAGTCGCGCAGGATCCGCTCCCGGCGCGCCGCCTCGTCCAGATCGGTCTGTACGGCGGCCAGTCGGGCGACCTCCTCGCCGCGCTCGGCCGCCAGCGCCCGCTCTTGTGCCGCATTGGCTCGTTCCCGCTCGGAAACGGCTCGTTCTCGCTCGGTCGCCCTACGCGCCTCCGCGAGCGCGCGGCGAAGCCTGACCACCCAGGTGAGGCACAGTAATAACACCAGTACCAGCACCGCGGACGCGGCCAGCACGACGGCCCCCGTCCCCGACAGCACCTTCGACACCTCCATCTGGGACACGGCCAAGAAAGGGCAGATACTACTGACCAACTGATCAGTCTGGTCCGGTAGTTGCCAAACTCTCACGACTGGGAAGCCGCGTCCGCACCGGGGTCGGGGTCCGGCTACGCCGCCCGTGGCAGGCGCAGCAGCAGGCGAGCCCCGCCCCGCGGGCTGGTGAGCACCGTAAGGGTGCCGCCGTGGGCGTGAGCGATGTCATTGGCGATGGCGAGGCCGAGACCGGTGCCGCCGTCCTGGCGGGCCCGCGCATCATCCAGCCGGGTGAACCGCTCGAAAACGCGCTCGCGGTCGCCTTCGGGGATGCCGGGGCCGTCGTCGTCCACGGCCAGTTCGACCAGGCCGCCGTGGACCGCCACGGTGATCGAGACGGTGGTACGGGTGTGGCGGCGGGCGTTGTCGGTGAGGTTGGTGAGCAGCCGGGACAGCTGCACCCGGCTGCCGGTTACGACGGCGGCCGGGTCCTGGCCCCCGGCTTTGGGGAGCTGGTCCATCGTCAGCGCGCCCGGGTGGCGCCGTACCTCCTCGGCCGCCAGCGCGCCGAGGTCCACCGCGGTCTTGGGCGGCGCCTCCCGCACGTCGAGCCGGGCGAGCAGCAGCAGGTCGGAGGCGACGGCCTGGAGCCGGTCGGTGTCCCGCAGTGCCTTGTGCACGGCGACCGGCCAGTCGGTGCGCGACGGGCGGGCCAGGACCAGCTCGAGCTGGGCGCGTACGGCCGCGATGGGGCTGCGCAGCTCGTGCGAGGCGTCGGCCACGAACTGCCGCTGCCGGGTCATGGCCCGGTGCAGCCGGTCCAGGGTGGCGTTCATGGTCCGGGCCAGCCGGTGGATCTCGTCGCGCGCCCGGGGCACCGGCACCCGGCGGTGCAGATCGCGCTCGGTGATCTCGGTGAACTCCCGCCGCATCGCGGCGACCGGGCGCAGGGCGCGGCCCACCAGCAGCCAGGTGAGCCCCGCCACGAACAGCACCAGACCGGCGGCCGCGGGGGCGGCCTGGCGCAGCAGCAGCCCGGTGGCGCTGTCGAGGGAGGTGGTGGAGGGGCTCACCGTCACGCTGTACGGCTGTCCGGCCGCTACGGGCTTGGCGGGTTCGGAGGGGGCGGCGGGGCCGGTGGGCTCGGTGGGCTCGGCGGGGAGCCTCGAGAGCCCGGTCGACCCCTGTGAGCCGGGCTCCGTCGGGGTCGTGGGGGTGACCGTCCGGCCGGCGGCGTCCTTGATCGTCACCGCGCCGGGGGCGACGACGAACACCCGCTGCGGCATGGCCGCGGTCTTCCCCAGCTGGCCCTTGATCGACACGGCGGCCTTCCGGGCGTCCAGGTCGGCGCTGGCGCGGAGGTTGTGCTGGAGGGCGAGCACCAGGGCCAGCATGCACAGCGCGATCGCGAAGGCCACGGTCCCGGCGGCCGCGAGCACGGCCTTGGCGCGCACGCTCAACCCGGAGGTCAGGCGCGGGCGGTGCGCCCGCGCGCCCTCCGACTCCAGCTGCCCGTGCGCCATGCGTTCCGCGCCCGCGATGCGTTCTGAGCCCGCGATGCGTTCTGAGCCCGCTGTGCGCCCCACCGTTTCACCCTCCGTCGCGGGCCAGCAGATAGCCCGCGCCCCGTATCGTGCGGATCGACCGCCGCCCGTACGGCACATCGATCTTCCGGCGCAGACTGCGGATGTAGACCTCGACCAGATTGGCCCCGCCGTCGTACGCGGCGTCCCACACGCTCTGCACGATCTCGGACTTGGAGACCACCTGCCCGGCGCGGCGCGCGAGGTACTCCAGCACGGCGAACTCCTTGGCCGTGAGCGTGACCTCGTCCGTCCCGCGCGCGCAGGCCAACGCCGCGGGCTCCAGCCGCAGATCGCCCAGCTCCAGCACCTCGGGCCGGTCCAGCCCGCCGCGCCGCACCAGGGCCCGCACCCGGGCGATCAGGACGACGAACGAGAACGGCTTGGTCAGATAGTCGTCCGCGCCCACATCGAGCCCATCGGCCTCGTCGTACTCGCCGTCCTTGGCGGTGAGCATCAGGATCGGCGTCCAGTCGCCCTCCTCGCGCAGCCGCGAGCACAGCTGATAACCGGAGCACCCGGGGAGCATCACATCCAGCACGATCGCCGCGTACTCGCCGGACCGGGCGAGCGCCAGGCCGCTCAGCCCGTCCGCCGCCGTCTCGATGGTGAAACCCTCCTGCTCCAGGCCCTCGGTGAGCAGCTCGCGGAGCCGGGCGTCATCTTCCACCACCAGTATGCGCACGCGGTCAGGATGGCACGGGCAAGCTGAGGCCCCGCTGAAACCGGCACCGGCTTCAGCGGGGCCTCAGGTGATTCAGCGAGGACTCAGCATCGGTGCGCCACGGTGAGTGCGCCGACGGATCAAGGGTTCATCGGCAGCCAGTGCAACCCCCTGAGTGAAGGAGAGCTGTGCCCATGTCTCGTTCCCTGCCCCGTGCCTCGGCCGCGAAGCGGCGCGGTGTCGTGCTCGCCGTGGCGGCCGGCGCCCTGGCGCTGGGGGCCTCGGCCCCCGCCTCGGCCTCGGCCTCGGCCTCGGCCTCCCAGTCCTCCTCGGCGTCGGCCTCCGCCGCCAAGGGGAAGACGTCCCACGGTCCGGCCCTCTGTGTGATCCGGGCCGACGACGACAGCGCCACGACGACCAAGCCGACCATGCCGACCAAGCCGGGCAAGGTGGTTGAGCATGCCAAGCCGGTCAAGCTGACCGAGGCGGGCAAGGTCGCCGGTAAGAAGGCCATCGCGGTGTCGAAGGACCGCTCCCGCGGGCACGACGACACCTGCGTCGTCATCCCCGCCTTCCCGACCCACCCCGGGAAGACCTGCAAGGTCGTGGTGATCAAGCGTGGCTCCGGGAACTCTCACTCCGTGCCCGCCTTCCCCACGAAGCCGGGCAAGCCCACCACGCCCACGACCCCCGCGAAGCCCGCCGAGCCCGGTAAGCCCGGCAAGCCGGGGAAGCCGGGCAAGGTCTGCGTGATCGTCCTGCCCAAGGACGGGCACCGGGCCACCAAGCCGTCCGCGAACGCGAAGACCACGGCGGTCGAGGCGACCCGCGCGACCCGCTCCTGATCCACCGGCCGGCCAGGTGGGGGGTCGGCCGTCAAAGGGCCCGGCGCGCACGGCGCGTCGGGCCCTTTCGCGCGCCGTGAGACAGTGCTGGCGCCCGGGAAGCGTACGACGAGCAGAAGGCGTTCATACGGCATGTCGATCATTCACAAGACCACGTTGAGCCCGACCAAGTTGGAGCTCCTCACCCCGTGGCTGCCCCGGCAGCCGTGGTACGCCGCCGCGCGGCGTCCGCCGGAGCTGTCCAGGGTCGGGGGCTTCCGGCTCGACGACCCGGAGGGCGAGGTGGGGATCGAGTTCATGGTGGTCCAGGACGACGCCGGTGACCGGCCCGCCTGGTACCACGTACCGATGACCTACCGCGCGGCGCCGCTCGACGGAGCCGAGCAGGCCCTCATCGGCACGGCCGAGCACGGGGTGCTGGGCCGGCGGTGGATCTACGACGGGCCGCACGATCCGGTGCTGGTGGCCCAGTTGGTCGCGCTCCTCCAGGGCCGCGCCGAACCGCAGGCGCAGAGCCAGTCCCACACCCCGGACCCGTCCGTGACGGCCGAGGTGACCGGAGCCGGACTCGGCGTCCCGGCCGGGGCCGCGGGGGCCCCGGCCGTCGCGAACGGGCCGGACGGCACCCGTGTGGTGCTGGGCGACGGGGGTCCCGCCCTCCAGGTGACGCGCGTTCTGCGCCCGGACTCCGGTGCGGAGTCCACCGGGGTCCGGGGCCATGTCAGCGCGGGCTGGCGGCTGCCGGAGGGCGGCGAGGCCCGCGGTCGGTACGTCGTGCTGTACGACCGCGACACCGCGTCCTGACACCCCGTGAGGTGGGAGCACCGGGCGCCGTTCTGGCGCTGTCCCGGTGCTCCCATGGCGTCCGTAAGGCGCTCACCGGGACAAGAGGTCCAATGAATTGACGCCCGAGAGGCGAAGCGAGGCGATTCGAAGCCGCTGTATTGACGTGCTCCGCTCATAGATCCTACCTTTCCCGGGGTCGCTCCACTCCACTCCACGAGCTCCAAGGGGCTCCAGCAGGGTTCCAGCAAGGTTCCGCAGGGAGGGACATGTCGGAGTACGTACGCTCACGCATCCGGACCGTCCGTAAGGCCCGTAAGGCGGCCCCGAGAGCCGCCGTCGCCGTCGCGGCCGTCTTAGCCACCCTCGCCACCCTCGGCGCCGCCTTCGGCGGCACCGCCGACGCCGTCGCACGCGCTCCCCGCCCCGCCGCCGATGTCTATGTCGCGCCCAACGGCGACGACCGCGCCCCCGGCACCCGCACCGCCCCCGTCCGCACCCCCGAGCGCGCCCGCGACCTCGTACGGAAGCGCGTCCCGCACCAAAGCGGCGACCTTACGGTGCACCTCGCGCCGGGCACGTACCGGCTCGCCCGTCCGCTCGTCCTCGACGCCCGTGACTCCGGGGGCAACGGACACCGCGTCATCTGGCAGGGCAGCCGGGGCACCGTGTTCAGCGGGGGGCGGGCGGTCCGGGGCTGGCGGCCGGTCAAGGGCGACGCCGGGCTGTGGTCGGCGCCCGCGCCCGCCGGACTGGACAACACCCGGCAGCTGTATGTGAACGGCGTCCGCGCCCAGCGGGCGCGCGGGCCGATCCCGGTGACCCTCACCGCCACCGCCACCGGCTACACCGCGTCCGCCGACACCCTCGCCCGCTGGCGCAATCCGTCGGACATCGAGTTCGTCTACCCCAGCGGTGAGGCACTGTGGAACATCCAGCAGTACGGACTCGGCCCGTGGACCGAACCGCGCTGCCCGATCGGCTCGATGACCGGCACCACCGTCACCATGGCCCAGCCGTGCTGGGACAACTCCACCAGGCGCGTGGAGTTCCCCGACATCCCCGGCCGCAGCATCAACATGGTCGGCCCCGCCGAGCTCACGGGCGGCGCGCTGCCCGGCTATGTCGAGAACGCCTTCGAGGTCCTGGACCAGCCCGGCGAGTGGTACCTCGACCGGCACACCCGCACCGTCTACTACCGCCCGCGCCCCGGGGAGAACCCGCGCACCGCCGACGTGGCGGCGCCGGTCCTGGAGAAGCTGGTCGACGGGCGGGGCACCGGGCGCGCGCCGCTGCACGACATCGCCCTGCGCGGTATCGAGTTCTCGTACGCCACCTGGCTCACCCCCTCCTCGCCCGAGGGCTTCTCCGAGGTGCAGGCGGGCTATACGGTGACCGGCCCGGAGGGCTGGAAGACCCAGGGACTGTGCGGATACACCCCGGGCGGCACCTGCCCGTACGCGTCCTGGACCAAGATGCCCGGCAACGTGGCCATCAGCCACGGCCGTGACATCGAGTTCTCCGACGACGCCTTCACCCACCTCGGCGCGGCCGGGCTCGAACTCGGCACCGGGACGCGGAACGCGACCGTACGCGGCAACGTCTTCACCGACATCTCCGGCAACGGCATGGAGATCGGCGGGGTCGACGCGCCGGAGCCGGGCAGCGACGCCGACCTCACCCGCGCGGTGTCGGTGACGAACAACCACCTCTACGCGCTGCCCCGCGAGTACCACGGCGGCGTCGCCATCCTCAACGGCTATACCCGCGGCAACACCATCGCCCACAACCAGATCGACCATGTCGCCTACTCGGCGATCTCGATGGGCTGGGGCGGCTGGCCCGACAAGATCGGCAAACCGGCCACGGCCAATGTCTCCCGCGACAACCGGGTGTCCAACAACCTCATCTTCGACTACTTGCAGGCGCTCGACGACGGCGGCGGCATCTACACCCAGGGACTCACCGGCAGCTCCCTCGCCGACGGCGAGAAGGTCACCGGCAATGTCATCCACGACCAGTGGGGCCTGGGCCGGTCGGTCTACACCGACAACGGCTGTACGTATGTGACGGTCGAGGGCAACGTCCTCTACGGCGCCCAGGCCAACGTGGCGGCGAAGCACATCGACTACCGCGACGGCCTCGGCAACAACGACCCGACCCGGATCGCGGGCAACCACTGGGAGCAGGGCGACCGCGACGGGGACGACAAGGGCGTGGTGACCAGCGGCAACCACATCCTGGCCGATCCGTCCGAGGCACCGGCCGACATCGTGGCCGCGGCCGGTCTCGAACCCCGCTACCGGGGGCTGCTCGGCCGCACGTTCGCCGCCGACTCGGTGCCCGAAGCACCCACCCGCGTGGGCGACTTCGCGGCGGACGGCTCGGTGTACGTCACCTGGAACCCGTCGTACGTCGAGGGCGGTTCCCCGGTCACCTCGTACACCGTCACCGCGACGTCCTCTGACGGCGCCCAGACCGTCTCCACCACCGTCCCGGCGGCGCGCTTCGAGCGGATCGCGTACGCACGGGTCGCCGGGCTCACCAACGGCACGCCGTACACGGTGACCGTCACGGCCCGCAACGGGGTGGGGCGGAGCGAGAGGTCGCTGCCCGCCGCGCCCGTCACGCCCACGGCGGGTGGCTCCGGCGCCCTGCCCGGCGCCCCCACCGGCGTGAAGGCCAACGCCGAGGCCACGGCGGCGACGCTGTCCTGGACCCCGCCCAAGACCACCGGCGACACCCCGGTCATCGGCTACCGGATCACCGTCTCCGACGGCCGCACCGCCACCGTGACCGGCCGGGACGTCCTGGTCTCCCAGCCCCGGGCCAAGGGGATGCTGCGGGTGATCGGCAAGCTGCGCCCGGGCACCGCGTACACGTTCTCGATCGCTGCCCTGACCGCCACGGGTGCCGGTCCGTCGGCGGATGTGTCCCTCACGACCCCGCCCACGTCCGGATAGGGGGGCGAAAGCTCAAATCCTGCTCTGAAACGGCACTCGTCAGGGTTCATCCCCGTTCAGAACGACAAAACTGACGGTAGTTGAGCGGTTCGTACGGAAACGTATGGATGCTGACGGACAAGTGCGGACACAGATGGACACGGATGGACGGGGGCATTCCGATGTGTGCCATGACCAGAGGCCCCGCCCCGGCGGAGCCGCCGGCGCTGGACCTCTATGACATCGCCTATCTGGTGGGCGGGCGGCTATGGGTGATCCAGACCCTCCTGATAGCACTCCAGGAGCGGGATGCGATCACCCTCAGGCGCTCCCGGATCCGCGCCACGACGGGGGAGGGCGCCGAGCGCCCGGGGGCCGGGCGTCCGGGGACCGAGCGCGCGGGGGCCGAGCGTCCGGGGGCCGAGCACCCGGTCGAGCGCGCGCTCATCGCGCTGTGCCCGCGCTCGAAGCCGGTGGACCGTGTGGTCCCCGCGCTGCTCGGCGGACCCGAGCTGGCGGAGATCCGGCGTCGGCTCACCGCCGGCGGACTGCTCACCCGTCTCCGGGGCCGCCCCACCCGCACGGGCAGGCGCCGCGTGGAAGCGGCCGTGCGGGAGGGGGCGCTCCCCTCGTACGTCTTCTACGGCCCCGTCGTCGTCCCGGAACCGGCGCGGCGCAGGGCCGTCAGCGACGCGATACCCATCCCGACCGGCGACCCGGCCTACTGGGACCGGAACCTCCTCATCGCCTACGACCCCCAGTACCTCGACCAGGAGTCCTTCTACACGGCGCACGGGTGGGGCGACGACCGTGCCGAGAGCCACGGCGGCGACCACGGGGCTTACGGCGGCGACCACGGCGGGAGCCACGGCGGCGACTATGGCGGGAGCCACGGCGGCGACTATGGCGGCGGCCACCACTCCTGCGGGGGCGGTGGGGGCGGTGGCGGCGGCAGCGATTAGGGGCTGTCCGCCGGATCGTGCGTGACTCCTGCGGCGGGCCACGCGGCGGAGCCGCACATCGACGCTTTCCCCTCCCCGCCCCCTCCCACAGCTGGGGTTCCGCCGCAAACCCCGGCCGCGTCGCGGGCGGCGCGGTGGGCGCCCCGGCCGGTGAGCTGATCGCGACGGTGGCCGGTTCGCCGACCCCCGGGGTCCGGGGGCGGAGCCCCTGGTAGCGGGAAGGGGCGGGGAGGGGAAAGGCCCGTCGTCAGGCGGCGGCCGCGTCCTCCTCGTACGGGGTGGGACAGCCATGCGTGGCGGTCACGGCCGTCAGCAGCACCACCGAGTCCTCCAGCGCCCGCAACCCGTGCCGTTCGTGCGGCAACTCCTGCACCTGGCCCGCGATGAGATCCATCCGGTCACCGCCGCCGGTCAGCCGTACATGCCCGTGCAGCACCTGGAGGCTGGCCGCCGGGGGAGCGTTGTGCTCGTTGAGCTCACAGCCGGAGACCATGGCGATCACGCTCTGCCGCAGCGGACCGTCATGCAGGAACAGATGTGCGCTGCGCCCGTGCGGATCGGCCTTGGCCTGGTCCAGATGGTGGCGCGCGAGCGTGGTGAGGTCATCCATGAGTGCCCCTCGATCGGTCCGGTCTGATCGTCGGCGGGTTCCCTCAATCCTCACCGGCTAGCGTGGTGGGCGCCAGTTCGCAGCCGCGCCGTGCAATCGCCGTCCCGTTGAGAGAGGTACCGCAGCAGTGGCCGACTACCTGACCGTACTGACCACCACCGACACCCCCGAGAAGGCCGAGGCGCTGGCCCGCGGGGCGATCGAGGCCCGGCTGGCGGCCTGTGCGCAGATCAGCCAGCCCGTGACATCCGTGTACCGGTGGGAGGGGGAGGTCGAGACGGCGGCCGAGTGGCAGGTGCTGTTCAAGACCACCGCCGCGCGCTACGACGAGTTGGAGGCGCATATCCGCGAGGCGCACGACTACGAGACCCCCGAGGTCATCGCGACGCCCATCGTGAACGGCAGCGAGGACTACCTGGCGTGGGTGGTGTCGGAGACGACGATCGGCTGACCGGCGATCGGCTGACGGCGGTCGAGGGCCGGGGTGTGGGGTTCGCCCTTGGGCCCCGGGGTCTGGGGCGGAGCCCCAGTTGCGGGAAGGGGCGGGGAGGGGAAAGCGTCGATGTGCGGCTCCGCCGCGTGGCCCGCCGCAGGCGTCACGGTCCCCGGTCCGCCAGCGCCTCCTCGATCCCCCGCTCCCGTGGCCCCAGGAAACGCGGATCCGGCTCGAACGCCGCGTCCAGAGCCGCCTTTCCCGCCGCCACGACTTCCCGCGTGCCGCCGAAGTACCAGGTCACATCGTGCGGCTCGTCGACCGCGACCCCGTACGCGTCGATCCCCGCCGCCCCGCACAGCGCCAGCGCCCGGCGGACATGGAACCCCTGGCTCACCAGCACCGCCTTGCGTACCCCGAAGACCCGCCGGGCCCGGCTGCAGGAGTCCCAGGTGTCGAACCCCGCGAAGTCGCTCACGATCCGCCGGTCCGGGACCCCGCGCTTGACCAGATACGCGCGCATCGCGTCCGGCTCGTCGTAGTCATGGCGGCTGTTGTCCCCCGTGACCAGCAGCGCACGGACCCTGCCGTCCTCGTAGAGCCGTACGGCGGCGTCCAGCCGGTGCGCCAGATACGGCGACGGCTCCCCGTTCCACAGCCCCGCCCCGAAGACCACCCCGACCGGGGCCGAGGGCACATCGGCGACGGTACGGACCCGGTCGTCCGTGCTCAGCCGCAGCCAGGTCGCGGGCAGCAGGGCCAGTACGCAGACGAGGACGCTCCCCCGCACCAGCCGCCGCCACCCCCGCCGCGTCTCCGGCAACCGCCCCCGCACCCACCCCAGCATGCGCTCCCCCTGTCCGCCTCACCGAATCCGGTCGCGCTGTGTGACGCCAGGGAGGGGGGTGGCGGTTGCCTCGGAATCACTCGGTGGTTTTCTCCTCTTCGGGCTTCTCGGTCTCCAAGAAGAAGTTCGTGTCGAGCTCGAAGTCGAACGGCGCGGGGATGGGCAGCGGCTTGCCGAACGGGACGGTCATCCGCGCGTGGTATCCGCGGTCCGACGGGGCCCAGAAGGCCGTGATCTCGTCGGCCTGCATGTCGACCACGAGGTAGACCGGCACATGGCGACCGTAGACCTCAAGCTTCTCCTGCCAGTCGACATCCCGGGTGGAGACGGACGTGAACTCGGCGACGAGGGACAGCGCCTCGCTGTCGGCATGCCGTCCCCCGACGCCCCGGAAAGCCTCGCCATCCGCGATGAACAGGTCCGGACCGAATGCCCGCTGGGCGGAGGGGAACGTGAAGAGGAAGGGCGAGGTCTCGGCGATGTGCCCCTTGGGCGCATGGGGTTCCAGCCGCAGCCGAAGTTCCCGCATGGGCCACAGGTATGGCAGCCCCGACCACGGCGACACGACGATCTTCCCCCTGATGAGCTCGGCCTTGTAGCCGTCCGGCGTATCCAGTTCTTCGGTGGTGTGAAGCAGTTCCTCGAACTCCGTTCGGGGCTCCTTTCGGCGCTCCGTTCGGGGTTCCTCAGCTGCCGGCGCGTTCTCTGTGGTCATCGGCCGCTCCAATATCGCGGTCACCGTGTCCTCCAACTGCTACGGAGCGTACTGTCCCGCTCACCGTAGCGACGGCCCCCCGGCGGTATCCGTCTTCCGTTCGCATTACCCCCACAAGGGTGACGCATCCGCTCCCACATAGCCTTGACCAGTCGTCCCGCACCACCGAAACCAGCAGGTGATCCACGCCATGCCCCCGATCCCCACCGCAGAGCTCCATCTCCATATCGAGGGCACCCTGGAGCCCGATCTGGCCTTCGCGCTCGCCGAGCGCAATGGGGTCGAGCTGCCGTTCGCCACCCAGGAGGAGCTGCGGGCCGCGTACTCCTTCGGCGACCTCCAGGACTTCCTGGACCTCTACTACGCGCTGATGACCGTGCTGCGCACCGAGGACGACTTCGCCGACCTCACGAACGCGTATCTGGTCCGCGCCCGTGAGCAGGGCGTACGGCATGCGGAGATCTTCTTCGACCCGCAGGCGCACACCGCGCGCGGCGTGGAGATCGACACGGTCATCCGCGGGATCGGCCGCGCGCTGGACGCCGCGCCGCGCGCGTACGGCATCACCACGCGCCTGATCATGTGCTTCCTGCGCGACGAGAGCGCCGAGTCGGCCCTGGCCACCTTCGAGGCGGCCCGCCCCCACCTGGACCGGATCGCCGCCGTCGGCCTGGACTCGGCGGAGGTCGGGAACCCGCCGTCGAAGTTCCGCGAGGTGTACGCGCTGGCGCGGCAGGCCGGGCTGAAGTGCGTCGCGCACGCGGGGGAGGAGGGGCCGCCCGCGTATGTGTGGGAGGCGCTCGACGTCCTCGGCGTGGACCGCGTCGACCACGGGGTGCGGAGCCTGGAGGACGAGGCGCTGGTGGCCCGGCTGGTCGCGGACCGGACCCCGCTGACCGTCTGCCCCCTGTCGAACGTCCGGCTGCGCGTCGTGGACCGCCTCGAGGACCATCCGCTGCCCGCGATGCTGGACGCCGGTCTGCTGGTGACGGTCAACTCCGACGACCCCGCCTACTTCGGCGGCTACGCGGGCGACAACTACACCGCCGTCCGGGACGCGCTCGGCCTCGACGAGGCCACCCTGCGCACCCTGGCCCGCAACTCCTTCCAGGCCGCCTTCCTCGACGAGGAGACGCGGGCGGCGTATCTGAAGGAGGTCGAGAGCTGGAGCGGGCGCTGACCGGAAGCGGTCAGCCCTCGGCCAGCTCCAGCCGCACCGCGCACACCTTGAACTCCGGCATCCGCGACACCGGATCCAGCGCCGGGTTCGTCACCGTGTTGGCCCGCCCCGGCCCCGCCCAGTGGAACGGCATGAACACCGTGTCCGGCCGGATGTCCCGGCTGATACGGGCCGGGGCCACGGCGCGGCCGCGCCGGGAGACCACCGCGATCGACGCGCCCTCGTCCGCGCCCAGCCGCTCGGCGAGCAGCGGGTGGAGCTGGACGTAGGGGCCGGGCGCGGCCTCGTTGAGCTCGCCGACGCGCCGGGTCTGGGCGCCCGACTGGTACTGGGCCAGCACCCGGCCCGTCGTCAGCAGCACCGGATACTCCGCGTCCGGCTCCTCGGCGGCCGGGCGATGGCTGACGGGCACGAAGCGGGCCCGGCCGTCGTCGGTGGCGAAGCGGTCGAGGAAGAGGCGGGGCGTACCGGGGTGCGGGCGGGGACTCGGGCTCACGGAGTCGGCCGCGCGTACGGAGGCGGTCCCCTCCGCGCCCAGGGTCCCCTCCGCGCCCAGGGAGTCGTCCTCCGCGCCCCCGGCGTCCTTCGCGCCCTCGGCGTCCTTCGCGCCGTCCGAGTCGGTCGCGCCGTCCGAGTTGGCCGCGCCGTCCGAGTCGGTCGCGCGTACGGGGTCGGCCTCCTCGGCGTCGTCCCCCTCCACCCTCTCCGGGCACGGCCAGAACACCCCGTCCTCCTCCGCGATCCTCCGGTACGTGATGCCCGAGTAGTCCGCCGCGCCCCCGGCCGAGGCCCGTCGCAGCTCCTCGAAGACCTCCTCCGCGTCCGCCGGGAACCCCTTCTCCCAGCCCAGCCGGGCCGCGAGCCCGCTCAGCACCCACAGGTCCGTCCGGACGCCCGGCGGCGGGGTGAGGGCCGCGCGGCGGAGGAGGACCCGGCCCTCCAGGTTGGTCATGGTCCCGGTCTCCTCGGCCCACTGGGCCACCGGCAGCACCACATCGGCGAGCGCGGCGGTCTCCGAGAGCACGACGTCCGCGACCGCCAGGAAGTCCAGCGACCGCAGCCGGGACTCCACATGGGCCGCGCGCGGGGCGGAGACCAGCGGGTTGGAGCCCATCAGCAGCAGCGCCCGGACGTCCCGTCCGAGGGCGTCCAGGAGTTCGTACGCGCTGCGCCCCGGTCCGGGCAGGTCGTCGGGCTCGACGCCCCAGACGGCCGCCACATGGGCGCGCGCGGCCGGGTCGTCCAGCTTGCGGTAGCCGGGCAGCTGATCGGCCTTCTGGCCGTGTTCGCGGCCGCCCTGGCCGTTGCCCTGGCCGGTCAGGCAGCCGTAGCCGGACAGCGGGCGGCCCGCGCGGCCGGTGGCCAGGCACAGGTTGATCCACGCGCCCACGGTGTCGGTGCCCTTGGACTGCTGCTCGGGCCCCCGGGCCGTCAGCACCATCGAGCTCTCGGCGTCACAGAACATCGTGACGGCCTTACGGAGCTCAGGAACGGGGACGCCCGTGATCCGCTCCACCAGCTCCGGCCAGTGGGCCATCGCGGCGGCCCGCGCCTCGGGCCAGCCGCTGGTGCGCCGTGCGACGAACTCCTCGTCCACCCGGCCCTCCGCGACCACCAGGTGCAGCAGCCCCAGCGCGAGCGCGAGATCGGTGCCGGGGCGCGGCGCCAGGTGCAGATCCGCCTGCTCGGCCGTACGGGTCCGCCGGGGATCGACCACGATCAGCCGGCCGCCCGCCTCCTTCAGCTCGGTCAGATAGCGCAGCGCGGGCGGCATGGTCTCGGCCAGGTTCGAGCCGACGAGGATGACGCATCCGGTGCGGGACACGTCCGCCAGCGGGAACGGCAGCCCGCGGTCAAGACCGAAGGCCCGCTGATGGGCGGCGGCGGCCGAGGACATGCAGAACCGGCCGTTGTAGTCGATCTGTGAGGTGCCGAGCACCACCCGGGCGAACTTCCCCAGCGCGTACGCCTTCTCGTTCGTCAGCCCGCCGCCGCCGAAGACGCCCACCGCGTCGCGGCCGTAGGCCCGGCCGGTGGACTCCAGGCCCTCGGCGATCCGGTCGAGGGCCTCCTCCCAGGTGGCCGGCTCGAGCCGGCCGGTGTCAGGGCGGCGGACCAGCGGCTCGGTCAGGCGCACCCGGGAGGAGAGCACGGCGGGCGCGGTGCGGCCCTTACCGCACAGCGCGCCACGGTTGACGGGGAACGCGGTGCGCTCGACGACCTCGACACCGCCCGGACGGCCGTCCGTCCCGCCACCGGGTCCGTCCGTCCCGCCACCGGGTCCGCCCGGCATCACGGGGCGCAGCGCCATACCGCACTGCAGCGAACAGTAAGGGCAGTGCGTATCGACGGGGGCGGGGTCGGGGGAGGAGGGGGAGTGCTCCCCGGGAACCGGAACGTGCGCCATGCGAAGCAGCGTGCTACGGCTGTGTTACAGCACGCGTCACCTCCCATTACGCCTGCGGGAAGCGGACCTCAGCGCGGCGCCGGGCGGCCGGTGAAGTCGACGCAATCACCTGTGACGGCCACGCAACGGCGGTGCAATCCGCCGCTGCCAGGCTCTCGCCATGACGCCGCAGCCCGCTCCTCCCGGTCCACCCGGCACTCCCGGCCCTCCCAGTACACCCGGCCCTCATGGCACTCAGGGCCCCGACGGCACGGCGGACTTCGACAGCGCCCAGCGGATCATGGCCCGGTTCACCGTCCAGCTCACCACCCAGCTCGACCGGCTGGGCCACCACGGCATCCGCCGGGGTGGCCACGGGCGCCCGCCGACGCTCGTCGCCGTCGCCCACGGCAGCCGGGACCCCGAGGCGCTGCGCACCGTGCACGCCCTCCTGGACCGCGTCCGCGCGCTCCGCCCCGGACTCCCCGTACGCCTCGGCCATATCGAGCTCAACCGGCCGCTGCTGAGCGACACACTGGCGGCGCTGCGCGGTGAGGCCGTGCTCGTCCCGCTGCTGCTGAGCCGCGGCCACCACATCAAACAGGACATCCCGGCGGCCGTCGCCGCCGCGCCCCACCTCACCGCCCGGATCGCCGCCCCGCTCGGCCCGGACCCGCTGCTCGCCGAGGCACTGGACGCCCGGCTGGCGGAGGCGGGCCGCCGCGCCGCGGCTCCGCACCGGGCGGGCGGCGTCGTCCTCGCCGCCGCGGGCTCCCGCGACCCGGACGCGGCCCTCGACACGGCCCGTACCGCCGCCCTGCTCAGCGCCCGGCTCGGCGGGGCGCCCGTGCTGCCCGGCTACGCCTCCGGCTCCGGCCCCACCGTGCCCGAGGCCGTACGCGCCCTGGCCGCGCTCGGCCACGACCGGATCGCGGTCGCCTCGTACTTCACCGCGCCCGGCCGCTTCGCGACCCAGTGCGCGAGCGTCGCCCCCGGCCCCGCGGCCGCTCCGCTCGGCGCCCATCCGGCGGTGGCGCGTCTCGTACTGCGCCGTTACGAACAGGCGCTGGCCTCTGCGCCCTTGTCACACCCGGCGGCTACCGTCGGTGTATGAGCCCCAGCGCACCACCTGAACCCGAACCCGAACCGGATCGGGCCGACACGGCCGGTGTCCCTTCGACGGGCGCCGCCTCGACGGGCGCCGCCTCGGCCGGCGCCGCCTCCATCGGTGCCTCCGAGGCCGACCCCCGCCGCGTCCCCGGCTATGCCGCGGCGGACCTCGAGCGCTGGGCGCCCGAGCCCGACAAGCGGCCGGGCCGGACCGCCTTCCAGCGGGACCGGGCGCGGGTGCTGCACTCCGCCGCGCTGCGCAGACTGGCCGGGAAGACCCAGGTGGTGCCCGCCGCACCGGCCGCCGACCCCGGACCGGCCGGGCGTGCCCCGGCCTTCGACGCCACGCCCCGCACCCGGCTGACCCACTCCCTGGAGTGCGCCCAGGTGGGCCGAGAGCTGGGGGCCGCCCTCGGCTGTGACCCGGATCTGGTGGAGACGGCCTGTCTCGCCCACGACCTCGGCCATCCGCCGTTCGGGCACAACGGCGAGCGGGTGCTCAACGGGATCGCCGAACCCTGCGGCGGCTTCGAGGGGAACGCGCAGTCGCTGCGGCTGCTGGCCCGGCTGGAGCCGAAGCGTTTCGTACCCGACCGGGTCACCGGCGAGCCGCTGAGCGTCGGGCTCAACCTCACCCGCGCCGCGCTGGACGCCGCCACCAAGTACCCCTGGCCCCGCGGCGGCCATCCGCACAGCCCCCGCTCCCCGAAGTTCGGGGTCTACGAGGACGACGTCCCGATCTTCGAGTGGTACCGGCAGGGCGCCCCCGAGGGCCGTACGACGTTCGAGGCCCAGGT
The DNA here is from genome assembly GCF_014712245.1 of Streptomyces sp. 5-10. Lineage (NCBI taxonomy): Bacteria > Bacillati > Actinomycetota > Actinomycetes > Kitasatosporales > Streptomycetaceae > Streptomyces > Streptomyces sp. 5-10. The sequence continues at coordinate 229,812 of NZ_JACVYG010000002.1, read as the reverse complement.
CATGGACTGGTCCGACGATGTCGCCTACTCCGTCCACGACGTCGAGGACGGGCTGCACGCGGGCCATCTGAACCCCGCGAGCCTGCTCGCCGAGCCCGAGCGCCGCGAGGTCTTCGCCGTCGCCGCCGACCGCTACGCCCCGGGGGCCGAGCCCGACGAGCTGGCCGAGGCGCTGGACCGGCTGCTGGGCCAGGAGTGGTGGCCGCACGGCTACGACGGCTCGTCCGTCGCCCAGGCCCGCCTCAAGGACGCCACCAGCCAGCTCATCGGCCGCTTCTGCCTGGCCGCCGAGGGCGCCACCCGCGCGGCGTACGGCACGGGCCGCTTCACCCGGTACCACGCCGAGCTGGTCGTGCCCCGCGCCACCCGACTGGAGTGCGCGGTCCTCAAGGCGGTCGCCGACCGGTATGTGATCCAGCGCGCCGACCAGGAGCTGGTCCGGGCCGATCAGCGCGTGGTCATCGCCGAGCTGGGCGAGGCCCTGATCGCCCGCGCGCCTGACGGGCTGGACCCCCAGTTCCGGGCGCTCTTCGACGCGGCCGGGGACGACCGGGGCCGGCTGCGGGCGATCGTCGACCAGATCGCCTCCCTGACCGACACCTCGGCCCGGGGGCTCCACGCCCGGCTCACCGGTTGACGCCGCCCGCCGGGTACGTCCGCCGGATACGGCTCCCGCGCACACAGACGGCCTACCGGCCCTTCCGGACGCACGCGTGGTGCGGGAGGCTCCCCTGTGACACAGCTTTCGGTACATCTTCCCGGTGCCTCTCCCGGCAGGGCATTCTCGGCCCAGCTTTTAGGACGGTTTCGGAACGCACGACCTGACACGACCGGGGTAAGGCACTCATAGAGGAACTGCTCGGCACTGCTCGGCAGCGAGGAGGACAACAAGTGGTCGACGCACACCAGACATTCGTCATCGTCGGAGGGGGCCTGGCCGGGGCGAAAGCCGCGGAAACCCTTCGATCGGAGGGTTTCACCGGGCGGGTGATCCTCATCTGTGACGAGCGCGACCACCCCTATGAACGGCCCCCGCTCTCCAAGGGCTTCCTCACCGGCAGCCAGGAGCGCGACAGCGTCTTCGTCCACGAGCCCGCCTGGTACGCCCAGGCCGATATCGAGCTCCACCTCGGCCTGCCCGCCGTCCACCTGGACCGCGCCGCCAAGGCCGTGACCCTGGGCGACGGCACCCGGGTCCACTACGACCGGCTGCTGCTGGCCACCGGCGCCGAGCCGCGCCGCCTCGACATCCCCGGCACCGACCTGGCCGGGGTCCACCATCTGCGCCGGCTGGCCCACGCCGAGCGGCTCAAGGGCGTCCTCACCACCCTCGGCCGGGACAACGGCCAGCTGGTCATCGCGGGCGCGGGCTGGATCGGCCTCGAGGTCGCGGCCGCCGCCCGCGGCTACGGCGCCGAGGTGACGATCGTCGAGCCCGAGCCCACCCCGCTGCACCCCGTCCTCGGCCCCGAGCTGGGCGCCCTCTTCGCCGACCTCCACGGTGAGCACGGCGTCCGCTTCCACTTCGGCGCCCGCCTTACCGAGATCACCGGCCAGGACGGCATGGTGCTGGCCGCCCTCACCGACGACGGCGAGGAGCACCCCGCCCACAGCGTGCTGGCCGCCATCGGCGCCGCCCCGCGCACCGCCCTCGCCGAGGCCGCGGGCCTTGAGGTGGTGGACCGCGCGGCGGGCGGCGGCATCGCGGTCGACACCGCGCTGCGCACCAGCGACCCGGACATCTTCGCGGCGGGCGACGTGGCCTCCGCCCCGCTCGCGTTCCTCGAGGGCACCCCCGTACGGGCCGCGCTCCCGCCGAGCGCCCGGCTGCGCGTCGAGCACTGGGCCAACGCCCTGAACGGCGGCCCGGCGGCGGCCCGCGCCATGCTCGGCCAGGACGTCGCGTACGACCGGGTGCCGTACTTCTTCTCCGACCAGTACGACGTCGGCCTGGAGTACTCCGGTTACGCCCCGCCCGGCAGTTACGACCAGGTGCTGGTGCGCGGCGACGTCGGCAAGCGGCAGTTCATCGCCTTCTGGCTGAACGACGGCCGCCTGCTCGCGGGCATGAACGTCAACGTCTGGGACGTCACCGAATCGATCCAACGGCTCATCCGTGGCGGCCGGCAGCTCGACCCGGCGGCCCTGGCCGACCCGGCCGTCCCGCTCACCTCGCTGCTCCCGTAGCGCCCCGAGCAGGTATTCGCCGGGGTCCGGCAGGCGGCGGACGGCCGTGTCGGACCCCGGCCGTAGAATTCGGGCGTGGCAGGCAGGATCAACGATGACGACGTGAAGGCGGTGCGGGCAGCGGTCCCGATCGACGCCGTCGTATCCGAATACCTCCAGCTGCGGAACGCGGGGGGTGGCAATCTCAAGGGCCTGTGCCCCTTCCACGATGAGAAGACCCCGTCCTTCCAGGTCAGCCCCAGCAAGGGGCTCTACTACTGCTTCGGCTGCCAGGAGGGCGGCGACACGGTCGACTTCATCATGAAGATCGACCACCTCTCCTTCGCCGAGACCATCGAGCGGCTGGCCTCCCAGTCCGGGATCACCCTGCGCTACGAGGAGGGCGGCTACACCCCCGGCCGCCAGCAGGGCGAGCGCACCCGGCTGGTCGAGGCCCACAAGGCCGCCGCGCAGTTCTACGTGGAGCAGCTGGAGCGCCCCGAGGCGGAGATCGGCCGCACCTTCCTGGCCCAGCGCGGCTTCGACCAGGCCGCGGCGCAGCACTTCGGCGTGGGCTACAGCCCGGCCGGCTGGGACCACCTCGTCCGCTATCTGCGCGGCCGCGGCTTCACCGACAAGGAGCTGATCGTCTCCGGGCTCGCCCAGGAGGGCCGCCGCGGTCCGATCGACCGCTTCCGGGGCCGGCTGATGTGGCCGATCCGGGACATCGCCGGTGAGGTCGTCGGCTTCGGCGCCCGGAAGCTCCGCGACGACGACAACGGCCCGAAGTACCTCAACACCCCCGAGACCCCGCTCTACCGCAAGTCCCAGGTCCTCTACGGCATCGACCTCGCCAAGAAGGACATCGCCAAGTCCAGCCGCGCGGTGGTGGTCGAGGGCTATACGGACGTCATGGCCTGCCATCTCGCGGGCGTCACCACCGCCATCGCCACCTGCGGCACCTCCTTCGGCGGCGACCACATCAAGATCCTCCGACGGCTGCTGATGGACAACGCGGGCGCGGAGGTCGTCTTCACCTTCGACGGCGACGCGGCCGGGCAGAAGGCGGCCCTGCGCGCCTTCGAGGACGACCAGCGGTTCGCCGCCGAGACCTCCATCGCGATCACGCCCGACGGGATGGACCCGTGCGAACTCCGTCTGGCCCGTGGCGACGAGGCCGTGGCGGACCTGGTCGAGAGCCGCACTCCGCTGTTCGCGTTCGCGCTGAAATCGATCGTCTCCCGCTACAACCTGGACACCGAGGAGGGCCGTATCGCTGCGGTCGACGAGGCGGTGCCGGTCGTCGCGGCGATCAAGAACCCCGGGCTGCGGGACCGCTATGCGATCCGGCTGATCGGGATGGTCGGCATCGCCACCCAGGCGGAGGAGCAGTCGATCATCCGCCGGGTGCGCGGGCTGGCCCGCAGCAGGCAGAACGGCGGCCCGGGCGGCCCGGAGCACGGTGGCCGTGGCGATCAGCGGGGCGGCGGCGGTCCGGGCGGGGCCCGGTACGGCGGCCGCGGTGACCAGCGCGGCGGGGGCCCGGGCGGTCCTGGCGGGCCCGGTGGCCCGCACGGGGGTCCCGGCGCCGCGGGCGCGCCGCCGGTCCCGCGCGGACCGGCCCTGAATCTGCGCAGCCCCGCCCATCGCGTCGAGCGCGAGCTGCTCAAGCTGGCGCTGCAACACCCCCATCTGGTCTCCCCGGCCTTCGACGCCTACGGCATCGACGAGTTCACCGCCCCGCCCTACGCGGCGGTGCGCCGCGCCATCGAGGACGCGGGCGGCGCGGCCGCCGCGGACGACGACTATCTCGCCCGGGTCCGGGAGGCGGCGCCCGACGACACGGTCCGGGCGATGGTCACCGAGCTCGCCGTCGAGCCGCCGCACACCCGCCGCGACCCGGACGAGGCGTACGCGGGAGTGCAGTTGGTGGCCGTCCGGCTGGCCGCGGTGAACCACCGCGTGGCCGAGGTGCGCGGCGCCCTCCAGCGCCTGGGGCCGCACGCCGACCCCGCCCACCTCGCCGCCGTGCAGAACGAGCTGTGGGTGCTCCAGCAGTACGGCCAGTCCCTCCGGGACCGGGGCGCGGCGGCGCTGTAGGACGAGCGGGGGCGCTCAGGGCGGGCGACTCAGGGCGGCTCAGGGCGACACAAGGCGGCTCAGGGAGGCGGGGGCGGCCGGGGGCGGCGAGGGCGGCCGCGGCCCGTAGAGGGGTTCCGGCCAGCACGTTCGTGCCCCGGCGGACGGGCCCGGCGGCTCGCTGTAGTCGCCGGGTAGTCGTACGGTCACGGGCCGCTGAGCAAAAAGTGCCCGCACGCCCCTCGTGGCGGGCCTGTGTCGTACTCCACACTGGGATGCGGTGCCTGAGTCCTCGGAGCGCGGCGGTGTTGGCCGGGTAGGGCCGGAATCCCCCGCAGAGTCGCTCAAGATGTACGGGACGGACGGCGGCGCGGCCGCCGTGCCGTACCCGATCGTTCTGCCCCCTCAGCAGCGATCACCCTGGAGGTCGCCCCCGTGCAGACCCAGACCCTCACCGACGCGGCCCTCGCGGCGCACCCCCTGTCCCCCCACTCGCCCCGCGCCACGGCGGTAGCGCCGGCCATGCCCGAGGACTCGGCGGACCTCGCCCCGGAAGGCGCACCGGATACCGGCCAGGACGCCGCGCCGGACCCCATGGCCGAGCTCGCCCCCGGCACCGTCCCGGCCCCCGCGCCCGACGCCGCCGCCCCCGAAGCGGAACCCACCGAGGCCGTAGAGCCCACCGAGGCCGTAGAGCCCGCCGAGCCTGTCGACTCGGTCGAGGCCGTGGAGCCCGTCGAACCGATCGAGCCGCCCGCCCGGGCCGACACCAGCGGCCCCTCCGCCGACCTCTTCCGCCAGTACCTCCGCGAGATCGGGCGGATACCGCTGCTCTCCGCGGCCGAGGAGGTCGAGCTGGCCCGCCGGGTCGAGGCGGGCCTCTTCGCCGAGGAGAAGCTCGGCAACGCCCCCGACCTCGACACCCAACTCGCCCTGGACCTCGACCGGTTGGTGGTCCTGGGCCGGATGGCCAAGCGCCGGCTGATCGAGGCCAACCTCCGCCTCGTCGTCTCCGTCGCCAAGCGCTACGTCGGCCGCGGCCTGACCATGCTCGACCTGGTCCAGGAGGGCAACCTCGGCCTGATCCGCGCGGTCGAGAAGTTCGACTACGCCCGCGGCTACAAGTTCTCGACGTACGCCACCTGGTGGATCCGCCAGGCCATGTCCCGTGCCCTGGCCGACCAGGCCCGGACGATCCGGGTCCCGGTGCATGTCGTCGAGCTGATCAACCGGGTGGTCCGGGTCCAGCGCCGGATGCTCCAGGAGCGCGGCTACGAACCCACCCCCGAGGAGGTCGCCGCCCATCTCGACCTGCTCCCGGAGCGGGTGAGCGAGGTGCTGCGGCTGGCCCAGGAGCCGGTGTCGCTCCACGCGCCGGTGGGCGAGGAGGACGATGTCGCCCTCGGCGACCTCATCGAGGACGGCGACGCGGCCTCACCCGTGGAGTCCGCGGCCTTCCTGCTGCTCCGCGAGCACCTGGAGGCCGTGCTGTCGACGCTCGGCGAGCGCGAACGCAAGGTGGTGCAGCTGCGGTACGGACTGGCCGACGGCCGCCCGCGCACGCTGGAGGAGATCGGCCGGATCTTCGGGGTGACGCGGGAGCGGATCCGCCAGATCGAGTCGAAGACGCTCAACAAGCTCCGCGACCACGCCTTCGCCGATCAGCTGCGGGGCTATCTGGACTAGCGCCGCCGACCCCGCCGAGGCGGCCCGGGCCTCACGGGGCCTCGTACCCACCGGCCTCGTACCCACCGGCCTCATACGCGCCAACCTCATACCCACCGGCCGCCGCATGGCCCGCGGCCTCCTGATCGCCGGCCCCGGGCTCGAACGCGCCCGGCTCGAACGCCCCGGGGTGGATCTGCTCCCGCACCGCCACGTACTGCTGCCGCACCGACTGCCCCACCGGCAGGTCCTCGCCCGGCTCGAAGACCTGGCTCGCCGCGGCCGGCCAGCGCGGCGGCTCATGCGGCGAGAGGGTGCCGTGCGAGACGCCCAGCGCCCACGCGGCCTGGCGGGCCGCGCCCAGTGCGGCGTAGTCGGCGGGCTGGGGCACCACGACCCGCGCGCCCAGCACCGCGGGCGCGATCGCGCGGACGGCCTGGAGGTCGGCCGCGGGCCCGAGCAGGAAGACGCGCCGCACCTGGACGCCGCGCCCGCGCAGCACGTCCAGCGCGTCCGCGAGCCCGCACAGCATCCCCTCGAACGCGGCCCTCGCCAGATGTTCGGGCTTCATCGACTCGCGCCGCAGCCCGGTCAGCGTCCCGGCCGTGTGCGGCAGGTGCGGGGTCCGCTCGCCCTCCAGATACGGCAGCAGCACCAGCCCGTACGAACCCGGGGTGGACTTCATCGCGAGCGCGGAGAGCCCCTCGAGATCCGTGCCGAGCAATTCCGCCGTACCGCGTAGGGCCCGTACCGCGTTGAGCGTATGCACCACCGGCAGATGCATGCCGGTGGCGTCTGCGTACGACAGGATCGTGCCGGTCGGATCGGCCAGCGCCTCATGGTGGACGGAGAAGACCGAGCCGGAGGCGCCCAGGGAGATCACCGCGTCGCCGACCCCGACCCCGAGCCCGAAGGCGGCGGCCATGGTCTCGCCCGTACCGGCGGAGATCAGCAGCCCCTCGGGGGTGTGCCCGGCGGCGTCGGCCGGGCCGATCACCTCCGGCAGCCGCACCTGGTGACCGAGGGCCAGCTGGACCAGATCGGGGCGCCAGGACCCGCTCGCCGCCGACCAGTAGCCGCTGCTGGAGGCCGTACCGCGGTCGGTCGTACGCCGCGCAGGGCGTCCCAGCAGCTGCCACACCAGCCAGTCGTGCGGCTGCATCAGCTCGGCCACGCGGTGCGCCGCGTCCGGCTCGTTCCGCGTCAGCCAGCGCAGCTTGGCCACCGGCTGCGAGGCGGTCGGCACGGCGCCGACCGCCTGGGCCCACGCGGTGCGGCCGCCGAGCGCCTCGGTGAGGTCGGCGGCCGCGGACTGGGCGCGCTTGTCGTTGCCCACCAGCGCGGGGCGCACCAGCACCCCGCCCGCGTCCAGCGCCAGCAGCCCGTGCTGCTGCGCCGAGACGCCGATGGCCTGGACCCCCTCGAGCAGCCCGCCCTCGGCGGCCTCGCCGAGGGACATCAGCCACGCCTGCGGGTCCACATCGCCGCTGCCGCCGACCGGATGCGGGGCGTACCCCTGTTTGATCACGGCACCCGTATCGGTGTCACAGACGACGATTCGTGTGCTCTCGGACGAACTGTCCAACCCGGCGACTATCCCCATGGATCAGATCATGCCACCGCCGGGTCTAGGTGTTGCTGGTGCCCCAGTCGTCCTCGCCCACCGCGCGGGGCTCGCGCTGCCCGATCTTCTCGCGCAGCGGCCGGACCTTGTCCAGCGCCCGCACGGCGGCATGCCGGCCTCCTTGCGCGGCCGATTCGGCGGTATTGCGGACGGCCGGGTTCCGTGCGAACTTCTGCGCGCACGCGCGCAACTGCTCGTACCGCTCGCGGCCGGCCCGCGTGCCCAGCACGTAACCCACAGCCATCCCGGTGATGAACGTCAGCCGGTAGCGCATCGACCTGCCCTTCTCGCTGTCCTTCACATCTGGACCCCGGGTCGTGCCGCACGTCTACCCGCCCGTGCCGCAGATCACCCAGGATCGCCGAGAAGATCATCCCTGGATCGGCCGAGGATCGCCCGGGGATCGCCCGAGGGCGGACGCGGCGAACCGATTGGCGGAGCACCCCCCTGCTTGCGCTAATGTATGTGTCGCAGCGAGCGCACGCCGTCCGGGAGATCCGGTCGGGGTCACGGTCGCGGCACACGGAGCAATCCCCTGTAGCTCAATTGGCAGAGCAGCCGGCTGTTAACCGGCAGGTTACTGGTTCGAGTCCAGTCGGGGGAGCTCGGTCCCCTGTAGCTCAATTGGCAGAGCATTCGGCTGTTAACCGGAGGGTTACTGGTTCGAGTCCAGTCGGGGGAGCAGGGAGGAGGACCCCGCACCGGGGTCCTTTTTCATTTCCGGCCCCCTCCGGACGTGATCTACGTCATGATCGCAGCCAGGGGGCCCGGCCCTCCGAAGCAGCAGATCGTATGAGCGGCTATGCTGCGGCAGACGGCGCGCGCAGATGTGTACGACACGCCGTTACGGGGCGGTAGCTCAGCCGGTTAGAGCAGCGGACTCATAATCCGTCGGCCGTGGGTTCGAGTCCCACCCGCCCCACCAGGGCACTACGCGGGCAGACCCATCCTGACCTGCGAAGACACAAGAACGGGAGTCGCCGCGCTGACGCGGGGGCTCCCGTTCATCCGTTCAGACCAAGATCCAGGGGACACGCAGGGGCCCGGAGGGTCCCGCTCGGGGCACGATGTCGACGTCTGAGCAGGGTCGGGGACCGGCAGAGCGTCTGCCGCCGCGCCGGTCCCCGGTCCTCCTCAGGGCGTGCGTCCGCTGTCAGCGGGCAGCGTTCCACACCGTGATGTGGCCGGCGTAGTTCCCGCTGTCCTCGTCGAACGCTCCTGCGGTGACCGCGGCGATGCGTCCCTTCCTGGACTTGACGCAGTATCGCTGACCAGCAGCGATCGGCAAGGTCTCCGAGCCTTGTGTAGTGATCAGCTCCGAGCACTGTTGCCGCGTCGGCTTCGCGGTTCCGTCCCAGCGGGCGACAGTCGGTTTGGTTGTGAAGAATCCACCCCCGACTCCGAATATCTCGTCTTCGCGGACATCGCCGGTCTGGTCGTAATGGATCCAGAAGCTGGCTCCGGTATTGCTCGACAGCACGGACGGTGGATCCGAGTCGAGGTTGATGTAGGTCAGTCTCATCCCGCCCGACCACAAAGGGGTGTCTGCCCGCGGACTGGGCGACTCGGTAGACTTTGGCGCGTTGGTCGATGGCGCGGCGGACGCCGGGGTGGGTGTGCCGTGGGACTGGTCGTGGGACTGTGCGGAGTCGCTGGGGCGTGGTGATCGTCGGCTCTCTGTATCACCTGCCGTCGATGACCCGGCGAACTTGACCACCAGCACCGCGACGACGGCGACCAACACGCCACTGACGAGCACCATGATCTGATTCACCGGGTAGTGATGGTGATGTTCAGTGTGCTGGTCGATCTGCTGGTCGCGACCCGCTTGATTGACTTGTCCGTGCCCGGACGCACGTCCATGGCTGCGAACCGAGCTCTTGGGGTGTTTTCCTTGCCCTTCTGGCTGCGGACGGCTCATCGCTCGGTGATGTGCTGGTCGCGACCTGCCTGGTAAACGCGGCCCTTTCCCGTCGAGCGGGCGGTCATACGAACCTCTCCGACATCCGCGCTCCTGCCCGAGGGCGCCGGGTTCAGTTCGTCCAGGAGCTCACGAAGCGTGGCGGCGATGTCGGGTCTGTCCACGAGCAGGCGTCGCACGCGCCCCTGCCATTCCGCACGCAGTTCCGCCTCGGACAGCTCATCACCGTTCTCACGGGCAGCGAGCAGGTCCGCACGCCCGGCTTCGAGTTCGGCCCCGACGGTTTCGGCGCGTTCGGGATGAACGCGCCGCCACAACGCGACGAATCCATCCCGCGTCTGGTTCCAGGTATCTGTTGCCATCGCACCGACGAGCGCCGCTCCAGCTGTGCGCGCCAAGTCCATGGCCATCTCCGGGCCCATCATGCCCCCTGTCTCCCTAGCGCTACGTTGCACAGTTGACATAGTCAATGAGAGATAGTAAGGCGTTTCCGCCTTACGAGGGGCGGAAGTTGACTTGGACGTCGCCGCATGTGGCGTGCTCGGTAGTCCGGGCTGGTGCTGATCGTGGAACGCTTGGTGCCGGACGAGTTGTACGACCTGTTCCGGGTAGCCATCACGGGCCACACCTGGCGGCAGCTGCCGCCGGTCAGCCTGCTATTCCGGTTTGCGAGCCATGAAGCTGGCGATCGTTCCCTTGATCCCTTCGCCGGGCGCTTGCACTAGTCGCGCGGTGACAACCAGCCCGGCGTCCTCCAGCAGTTCGGAGATTCGATCCGCCGGCAGCCGGTAGGACTCGAAGTGCGCCGGGTGGTTCCCATAGGCAAGGGTCCGACGCAGGTGCTCAGCCTTCCCAACGCGGCAGACGAGCATCAGGCGGCCCCCAGGCGCCAGGGTGCGGTGGAACTCGGCGAACACGACCGGCAGCAACTCCGGGGGCGTGTGGTGAGTGGAGTAGTACGCCAGAATGCCGCCCAGCTCGTCGTCGCCGATCTCCAACGCCGTCATAGAGCCCACTGCGAACCGCAGGTTCGGATGAGCCTCCCGGGCCAGTTCGATCATCTTCGGCGACACATCGATACCGAATGCCGAGAGCCCCAGCTCCGTCAGGTGCGCTGTCACCTTGCCAGGACCACACCCCACGTCCGCGACCGGTCCGCGCCCGGTTGCCCGCACGAGTTCAGCGAACGCGGCCAGCATCGCGCGCGACAGCGGATCCAGTTCGGCAGGGGCCTTGACGCTTGCCGCGTAGTCGGCGGCCACGGTGTCGTACGACTCCCGGACCGCGGCGAGGTAGGGGGTGTCAGTCACCCCGCAAACCTAGTCGCAGGTTCACCGAGGACGCGCGGGAATCTGCCAACCCTCATGGTGGCGACGTCTCCGGCGGAGTCCATCAGTCGAAGGGCGGCCCGGTATGCGAGATCTCGTGCTTGAGTACCTGGTCGTCCTTGATGTCGACGGATACGGAGGGGCGCGGGGCCACCGCACGGAAGGCGTCGAGGGCCTCCTGCGACTCCCAGTGCTCGAAGTTGTTCACGCGGCCCGGCTCGATCGGGTCGGGCGAGATGGACAAGTCGAGGCAGCCCGGGCGGCTGCGGGCCGCCTCCACGATGGGGCGGTGCCCCTCGATGAAGCGGTCCCTGTCCTTGGGATCCACGTACAACTTACCGGCAACGATCAGCGACATGCCGCTCTTCCCTTTCTCTGGGTTCCCGTATATGGACTTCCGGCATCCGTGAAACTCATCGCCCGACATGGTCAGCGGCTTGGGCAGCTTGCGGCCTCAAGGCGGTCGCGTTCTCACCTGCCGGACGGCTGCTGGCGAGCGCCAGTGCCGGGCAGGAGCCGACGGCTACGGGTCCGCCCTGGCCTCCTACACTCACGGCATGGACAACAACACGTGCACCCATTGCGGCACCGTCGGCCTGGCGGAAGGTTTCATCGAGGACGCCGGCGAGCACTCGCGTGGGTACGCGCGCTGGATCGAGGGCGCGATGGAGCGGGGATTTTTCGGGGGTGCCAAGCGGACGGGCCGGCCCCGGCGGCAGATAGTGGCGTACCGCTGCCCCGAGTGCGGGCACCTCGAGCTGTTCGCGACCGGCGAGGTGTAGCCGGTCCTCGTTGCCCCGGACGCACGGACACCCGGACGCCCGGACGCCCGGACGCACGGACACCCGGACGCACGGACACCCGGACGCACGGACACCCGGACGCACGGACACCCGGACGCCCGGACGCCCGTGCGCGCGGTCGCGCGTCGCGCACCGGGGCCTCATCCGTGCTGCTCGTGGCGCCGCCACTCGCATCGGTCAGGGGCTGGTCCAGGCTCCGGGCCGTGCCCCGTTCGCCGACGGCGAGGCGGATGGCGTGGTCCGGCACCCCGGCCGGGGCGCCACGGTGCGCGTGGCGGGGCGGTAGACGAGGGTCGGCTCCAGCCCGGCGGGCAGGACATCGCCGGGGCGGGTGCGCAACGGGGCCTCGGCGATGACGGCCTTATACGGCTTGCCGCGTACGTCGAGGGCGTACGCTCCCTCCGCTCCCTCTCCCGGCGGCACCCGCACGAAGCCCCCGCGCACCCCCTTGAACGCGGCCGGCGCCAGCGCCGCACTTGCCGCAGCCATGCGTCCGGCCGTCCGCCTTCCGCGCTTCCTCGGCCACGCCATCGCCACATCCTCGCGCATGAGGCGGCGGACGCCTTGGCGGGAGCCTTGAGAGAACGTGCGAAGCGCGTCCAGAGTGAACGTATGGGTATGGGTGAGGAGGTTGACGGCGCGTCGGCAGTGGTCGGACGCTTCGGATCGGGGGCGGGACGCGATGAGTGAATCGGGGGCGGGACGCGATGAGTGACGCACCACTGCGGGGTGCCCTGCGGCTGCCTGACGGCTGCTGGGTTCGGGGGCGCGGTCTGCGGCATCCGCGGCCGGAGGGGCCGCTGCCCGGGTTCGGGCTGTATCTGGGGTCCACCCGGTTGCGTCAGCGGCATGACGGGGAGTTGGAGTGGGAGCGCGCGTGGGTCGAGTGGCCCGATTTTCGGCTGCCCCGTGACCGCGACCTGGCCGTGCGGTGGATTCGCGCGCTGCATCAGCGGGCCCGGGCGGGCACGCCCGTCGAGGTCGCCTGCGGGGGCGGCGTCGGCCGGACCGGGACCGTCGTCGCCTGCCTGGCCGTCCTGGCGGGAGTGGCCCCCGCCGACGCTGTCGCCTGGGCGCGGGCCCACCATCACCCCCGGGCCGTCGAGACGCCTTGGCAGCGGCGTTGGGTGGCTCGGTTTCCGGTCGGCTGACGTAGACGTAGAAAGACACGCGGCCCTCGGCGGCCGCCGGGCCCGGCGCGTCCAGTGGACAGCGGAGCCCTGGCGGGGAACGGCGCGGGTCAGTTCGCAGCCGGGGAAGCGGTGTCGTCCGCCTTGACGTCGAAGTTGACCTGGTCGCCGTCGACGGAGGACACCGTGACCGATACGCCCAAGGTGCTGCCGTCGTCCGCGGTGAGCTCGCATCGGGTGGTGTTGCCGACCTTGCCGACGAGGTCCTCGGGACAGGCGATGTCCGGCTTCGGCCGGCCCGTCGTGGCGGCGAGCTTTTCGGCGACTACGGTGGCCAGCTTGTCCGCCGACACTTTCGGCGTGGACTTCTCGACGCTGACCGAGGCCGAGCAGCCGACGAGCAGCACGCCGGCGGCTACGGCCGAGAGGATCGAAGTCGCCGCGGGCAACCGGGTTGTGGTCATGGTGGGCTCCGGCCTGGTGGGATCATGACAAGAACAGGCAGGAAGCATACGTCGCGGTGCGGACCGGTTGTCTCCAGAGATGCCGGACCGGCATCAGCCTGGCGCCGCTCGCGGCGAACTCAGTTCGCGTGCGGGCGACCGTCTCGGACCCATGTCACCACGACCAGAGCCGCGGTGACGTACATCAGGACGCTGAAGGTGGCCACGGATTCGACGTACTGCTCGTAGCCGTCCGCGCGCAGTTGGAGCGCGAGGGAACCAAGCGCGGTCCCAAGCGCCGCGGTAGCGGCGGACATGGCGACGAACGGGGCCTTCGTCATGGGCCCCGCGGCGGCCCCCGTTCTCCCGTTTGGTCCTATGGCGCGGTCAGCCCTTCACCGCGCCCGAGAGCATGCCGGAGATGAAGTGCCGCTGCAGGAAGACGTACGAGGCGACGACCGGCAGGGCGACGATGATGGACGCGGCCGCCAGCACGGAGTACTGGGTGGTGTGCTCGCTCTGGAAGAAGGCCAGGCCGAGCGGCGCGGTGCGCTTGCCCTCGTCGGTGATCATGACCAGCGGGAGCAGGAACTCGTTCCAGGTCCACATGAACACCAGCATCGCCATCGTCACCAGCGCCGGACGGCTGGTGGGGACCAGGATCCGCCACAGCAGCCGCCAGTCGGACGCCCCGTCCAGGCGCGCCGCCTCGATGACGCTGACCGGCACCGAGCGGAAGAAGTTGCGCATCCAGAAGACGCCGAAGGCGAGGGACTGGGCGGTTTGCGGGAGGATCAGCGACCAGTAGGAGTCGGTGAGTCCGGTGTCGCGCAGGTTGAAGTAGAGCGGGATGACGAAGGCCTCGGGCGGCACCATCAGCCCGATGAGGGTGACGTAGAAGAGGACTGATCGGCCGGGGTAGTCGAAGTGCGCGAAGGAGAAGCCGGCAAGGATCGCCAGGACGGCCGTCAGGACCACCACCGACACCGCGACCAGCAGGCTGGAGGTCAGATAGGTGGCGAAGTGGCCCTGGCGCCAGGCGGTGGAGAAGTTGCCGAGGTCCAGGTGGCGAGGCCAGGTGAAGGAGGGCCCGGACTCCGCGGCGGGGGTCAGCGCGGAGGACACCACGCCGATCAGCGGCAGCAGGGCCAGCGCGGCGAAGAGGGTGAGGATGGCGTAGTTGAGCGCCCGTTCGCGGCCGGAGATCACGTCTCGTCCTCCTGTGGCTGGACCTTGGTGATCAGGAAGGTGAGCAGGAGGATCACCACGGTCAGGGTGACGGCGATGGCGCAGGCCGAGCCGACCTGGCCGGTGCCGAAGGCCCGGTTGTAGACCTCGTAGGCGGGCAGGCTGGTGGCGTTGCCCGGGCCGCCGTGGGTGGCGACGTACACCAGGTCGAAGGTGCGCAGGGCGGCGATCACGGTGAGGGTGAGCGCGACGGTGATCTGCCCGCGCAGCCCGGGCAGGGTGACGGCGAAGAACTCCCGCACCGCGCCCGCCCCGTCCAGCTTCGCCGCCTCGTACAGCTCCGCCGGGATCTGCCCGATGCCGGCGATGAACAGCACCAGGCAGAGGCCGATCTCCAGCCAGGTGCCGATGAGTCCGACGGCGGGCAGGGCGGTGGAGAAGTCGCCGAGCCAGGGGCGGGCGACCGCCTCCAGGCCGATGGCGCGCAGTGCGGTGTTGAGCACGCCGTCGGGCGCGTAGATCGCCGTCCAGGCGGTGGCGGTCACGACCATGGCGACCACCTGCGGCAGGAAGATCATCGCGCGGAAGACGGAGACGCCGCGCAGCCGGCCGGCCCGCGTGGTGACCGCGGCCAGCACCAGGGCGAGCGCGATCGGGATGACGGAGAAGAACAGGATGAGGACGAAGGAGTGGAGGAAGCCCGCGCGTAGCTGCGGGTCGCGGGCGATCTCGGTGTAGTTGTCGAACCCCGCCCAGGTGGAGACGGAGATTCCGTCCCAGTGGAAGAGGGAGATCTGCACCAGCTGGCCGAGCGGGACCAGCAGGAAGACCGTGAGGACGATCAGGGCGGGAAGGGCGTAGAGGTAGCCCTTCCACTGGACGACGCGGCCGCGGCGCCGGACCGGCTCCCGGGTGGGGGCGCCGGCCGGGCGCTTGCGTGCCGTCGGGCGGTGTGCGGTGGCGGCCATGAGGTGGGGGTCTACCTGCTGTTCTGGAAGGACGAGTAGTCGGACTGGAGCCGGGTGGTGAACGCCTTGGGGGTGAGGTGTCCGGCGGTCAGCTCCTGGACGGCGGCGGTGAGGGTGTCGTAGAAGGTCGGGGTGGTGTAGTCGAGGTAGGGAAGCAGTCCATCCTTCTCGCTCACGGCCTTCCACCGGGTGAGGATGTCCGCGTCGACGGTGCCGGGTGCCGGCTTGTAGTCGGCCGGGGGAAGGGTCGGCAGGTTGCCGTGGGCGGCGGCGACCTTCATGCCGTTCTTGTTGACGAGGAAGTCGATGTACGCGCCGGCGACGTCCGGGTGCTTGGACTTGGAGGTCACGGACCACGCGAGGCCCTCGCCGCCCTGGGTGAGCGGGGGCTGCCCGGCGGCGGGGCTGAGCGCGGTGAAGCCGACGTTCTTCTTCATCTTCGGGGCGAGGACGGCGGACTGCCAGGTGCCCTCCAGGAGGAACAGGGACTTGCCCTGGCCGAAGGAGGCGACGGCCTGGTCCTTGCTCTTGCCGTTGAATCCGGAGCCCAGATACCCCTTGTCGGCCCAGCGGCGCAGTGTGGTCGCGGCCTTGAGGGAGCCGGAGTCCGTCCACTTGGCGTCGCCCTCGTCGAAGACGAGCTTGCGGACCTCCGGCTTGCCGGCGGTGAGGGCCTGGATGACGCCGAAGATGTGGATGCCGGGGCTCTTGTCGGCGTCGCCGTAGGAAAGGGGCTGCAGGCCCGACGCCTTGGCCTTGGCCAGGGCGGTCTCGAAGCCGGTGAGCGTGGTGGGCAGGGGCAGGCCGAGCGACTTCAGCTTGGCCTTGTTGTAGTAGACGCCGATGATCTCACCGGTCTGCGAGACGCCGTACAGATTGCCGGTCTCCCAGGTCTTGCCGTCGGGGGAGAAGCGGTTGAGGTCGAGCAGCTGGGACGGGAAGGCGGTGTCCCAGCCGTAGGCCTTGGCGTAGCGGTCCACCGGCTGGAGCAGCCCGGCCTTCACGAAGGCGCCCATGTCGGGGTAGCCCTGGTTCGCCTGGACGACGTCGGGTGGGTTGGCGGAGGACAGCGCGAGCTTCAGGGTGGTCTTGAGGTCGGCGAAGGACCGGGAGACGCGCTTGATGGTGACGTTCGGGTACTTCGCCATGAACGCCTTGTTGAGCGCCTCGGTGGAGGCGTTGGCGCCCGGGTCGGTGTTCTGGTCCCACACGGTGAGGGTGACCTTCCCGGCCTTGGCGGGGTCGGTGGAGACCGGGCCGGAGGTCTTCGCGCTGGTGGCCGATCCGCCGCTGGGGCCGGGGGAGCAGGCCGCGACACCGGTCAGGACACCGGTGGCGAGCGCCGCCGCGGCGATGAGGCGCCGACGGGGGTGTCGTGGGGTTCTCTCGGCCATGGGGTGGTCCTCCTGGTGCTGGGGGTGCTGGGGGTGCAGTGGGTGCCGGGGGTGCTGAGGGTGCCGGGGGTGCGGCCGTCCGGGGCTGAGGGTGTGGCCGCCCGGGGCCGGGGCGGTGGCTGTCGGATGTGGGGGGCGCGGTCCTCCGACCCGGACCGGGTCGCGGGAGCTAGGGGGCGTCCGGCGGATCTTTCCCCTCCCCGCCCCTTCCCGTTACTGGGGCTCCGCCCCAGACCCCGGGGTCCAGGGGCGAAGCCCCTGGTAACGGGAAGGGGCGGGGAGGGGAGCAGCCCGCCGCAGGTGTCAAGGTCTGTCGGACACCCCCTAGGGCTTGATCGCACGGATGCGGATGAGGTCCGCGTCCGGAATCCCGGGGGTGCGTTCGAGGAAGGCGTCGATCGCCTCCCACCGCGGTGCGCTGTTCGCGCCGCCCAGGCTCTGCACCGACAGGGCGGCGCACAGTCCGCCGAAGCGGAGCCGGGTGGCGAGGGGCCAGCCGTGGCTCAGGCCGGTGATCAGTCCCGCGGTGAACACATCACCGGCGCCGGTGGGATCGACGGCCGCTACCCGGGGCACGGCGACCCGGACCAGCTCGCCGGTGGCGCCGTCCACCGCCACCGCGCCGTTCCCGCCATCGGTCACGACGACGTCGGGCACGTGGTCGGCGAGGACCTTCACGGCCTCCTCGACCGTGCCGGTGCGGGTGTAGCTCGTCGCCTCGACGGCGTTGCAGACGAATACGTCGACCTCGGCGAGCCGGGTGAGCAGATCCCGTGACCACCGGCCGGTGGGGTCCCAGCCGACGCCGCCCACCACCCGGGTGCCCCGGGCGCGGAACTCGGCCGCCCAGGCGGGCAGCGGCCGTCCGATCCCGAGCTGCAGGAAGCGGACGGCGGGCAGCTCGCCCTCCCACACCTCGGGGCGCAGCGCCCCCTTCTCCTCGTAGGTGAGGAAGGCGCGGTCGTGTTCCTGGGTCGCCGCGACCGTGACCGGGGTGTGGACGGCGGGATCGCGGCGCAGCCAGGTGAGTTCCAGGTTCTTCTCGGCTTCGAGCCGGGTGGCGAGGTGCGCGCCGAAGAGGTCGGTGCCGATCACTCCCAGGATCCCGGTCCGCAGGCCGAGGCGGGCGGTGGCGACGGCGCGGGTCGCGGTTCCGCCGGGGGAGACGGCGAACCGGTCGGCGTACACCTCGGTTCCCGGGGTGGGCAGGTGGGGGATGCCGCCGAAGACGAGGTCGCAGAAGACCTCGCCGGCGAAGAGCACGTCGAGCACGGAGACCGCCTCTTTCCGGTGCGACCACGGTGAAGTGCTCAACTATGAGCACCACCCCTACTGAATGACAAGAGTCGATCAGCAACGAGAATGTCTCTTGTCTTGATGACTGACTTCAGTCATGCGGTGCTATCTTCGATGCGTGACTTCACGCAAACGCCATGCGAAGATCGTCGAGTCACTCCGGTCGACCGGAGTGGCCTCGGTACGCGAGCTCGCCGAAAACCTCCAGGTCAGCGAGTCCACGATTCGCCGGGACCTGACCCTCCTCGACCGCAACGGCGAACTGCTCCGCACCTACGGCGGAGCGGCCCTGACGCCGCACGGGGTCGCGGAGGCCGCCGGTGCGGAGGTGGACGAGACCCCGTTCGACCTGGTCATCTCGCGTGACGAGGCACTGAAGGAGGCGATCGCCGAGGAGGCCGTGAAGCTGGTCGAGGACGACAGCGTGATCGTCCTCGACATCGGAACCACCCCGCTGGCCATCGCTCGCCGACTGCGGGGCCGTCCCGTCACCGTCATCACCAGCAGCCTGCCGGTGCTCGACGTGCTCCGCGACGACGACGCCGTACGGCTGGTGATGCTCGGTGGCGTGCTGCGCCGCAACTACCAGTCCCTGGTGGGCTCCCTCACCGAGCAGGCACTCCGCCAGGTCAGCGCCGACCTGCTCTTCCTGAGCTGCACCGGGGTGCGGCCCAACGGTCATGTCGTGGACAACATGGCCGTCGAGGCCCCCCTGAAACAGGCCATGATCGAGACCGCCGGAAAGGTCGTCCTGGTCGCCGTCGAGACCAAGTTCCCCGGCACCGGATCGCTGCGCGTGTGCTCGCTCTCCGACGTCGACGTCCTGATCACCACCAGCGGTGCCGACCCCAACACGCTCCAGCTCTGCCGCGAGGCGGACGGAAAGGTGATACTCGCATGAAGTTGACCGTCCTCGGCGGCGGCGGGTTCCGCGTGCCCTATGTCTACCAGGCCCTGCTGCACGATCAGGGCTCCCCCCGTATCGACGACGTGTGGCTGTACGACACCGACCCGGCCCGGCTCAAGGCCATGGCCGAAGTGCTCGCCCAGTTCGCCGACGGCCATGCCGACGCGCCCAGGGTGACGGTCACCACGTCGCTCGACGACGCCCTGGAGGGCAGCGACTTCGTGTTCGCCGCCATCCGCGTGGGCGGTCTTGCGGGGCGGGTGTGCGACGAGCGGGTCGCCCTCGACCTCGACGTCCTCGGCCAGGAGACCACCGGCCCCGGTGGCCTGGCCTATGGGCTGCGCACCATACCCGTCATGCTCGACATCGCGCACCGGGTACGGCGCCTGGCCCCGCACGCCTACGTCATCAACTTCACCAACCCGGCCGGCATGATCACCGAAGCGATGCAGAGCGTCCTCGGCGATCGGGTCCTCGGCATCTGCGACACGCCGTCAGGTCTGGGACGCCGCATCGCCACGACCCTCGGCCTCGACCCGTCCCGGGCCCAGTTCGACTACGTCGGTCTCAACCACCTCGGCTGGATGCGCCGGGTTCTGCACGACGGCGAGGACATCCTGCCCCGGCTGCTCGCCGACGACCGGCGCCTCGGCGACCTGGAGGAGGGCGTGGTCTTCGGGCGCGAGTGGCTGCGCGACCTCGGCGTGATCCCCAACGAGTATCTGTACTACTACTACTTCAACCGGGAGGCCGTACGGTCCATCCTCGACGCTCCGCAGACCCGCGGTGAGTTCCTCGCCCGCCAGCAGCGGGAGTTCTACCAGCGGGTGACGGAGGCCGCCGGGGGCGCGGCCGTGTCGCTGTGGCGGAAGACCATCGCCGACCGCAGCGCCAACTACATGGCCGAGGCCAAGGGCGCCGTCCAGGGAGAGGCCCAACCGGACGCGGACTTCCGGCCGGACCCCGCGCACCAGGGGTACGCCGGGGTCGCCCTCGCGGTGATGGCCGCGATCAGCCGCAATGAACGCGCCACGATGATCCTCAATGTGCGCAACGGAACCACCGTCTCGGCCCTTCCGCATGACGCCGTCGTCGAGGTGCCCGTGACCGTGGACGCCAATGGGGTCCACCCGCTCACCATCACCCAGCCCGACCTGCACCAAACCGGCCTGATGCAGCAGGTCAAGGCGGTCGAGCGGCTGACCATCAGCGCCGCCGTCACCGGCTCCCGGACCGATGCCGCGAAGGCGTTCTCCCTCCACCCGCTGGTCGACTCGGTGACCGTCGGCCGCAAGCTGCTCGACGGCTACATCGACCGCATCCCCGAAGTGGCCGAGGTCTTCGGCGGCCGAACGTCCTAGGTGTCCCTAGCGGCGAGAGGGCCCGGCGGCCGCCTTGGCCGCCGGGCCCTGGGCGCAGCCTGCGGCACACCGCTTCCTTTCGCGGCGCCTTCCGCCGCGTCGATCCGTGAGGTCACTTCACCATGGGCACTGACGTCCAGAGTTTCGCCGTAGCCAACCTCCGCCGCCGCCCCGTGCTGGTCGAAACCGGGGGCTTTGTGGCGGGGTTCGAGCCCGGCACCACCAGCCCGTACATCAACTACGCGACCCCTCTCCCCGGCGCCCGGCCCACCGCCCGGGACGTCAGGGAGCTGATCGAGGCGTTCCGGGTGCGCGAACTCAAGCCCCGGCTCGAGTTCGCGCCGGACGCCGCGCCCGCCGTGGAGCCCGCGCTGCGGGAGGCGGGGTTCGGCGTGGAGGCCACGCACGCGTATCTGGTGTGCACTCCGGAACGGCTCGCCGTTCCGCGGGGCACGGCGGCCGTTCCGGTGGCGGTTCCGGCCACGGACGAGGACTACCGGGCGATCGACGCCGCGCTGTCCGAGGCGTTCACCAGCGAGTTCACCGCCTCCCCGGAGGGGGCGGCCCGGCTGCGCCGCGTCCAGGAGGACGGGGGCGCGGTGCGGTTCGTCCGGGCGCCCGACGGGGGCTGCGCCGGTGGGGCCACCTGCTCGGCTCCCGCCGTGGGCACCGCGGAACTGGCGGCCGTGGGCACCCGGCCCGCCTTCCGCGGCCGGGGCATCGCCGCCGCGGTCACCGCCGCGCTGGCCGAGACGATGTTCGCCCGGGGAGCTCGGTCGGTCTGGCTGGAGTACTCGGGGGAGGGCTCCCGCCGGGTCTATGAACGCGTTGGGTTTCGGCCGCGGGGGACTCGTCTGTACATGAGTCTCGAGAGCTGAGGTCCAGGGGGGCGGATCTTTCCCCTCCCCGCCCCTTCCCGAAACTGGGGCTCCGTCCCAGACCCCGGGGTCCAGGAGCGGAGCGCCGGACTCGGCGGAGCCCCGGGCTCGGGGGAGCCTCGGACTGGGGGGAGCCCCGGGCTCGGGGGGCGCCGGACTTGGCGGAGCCTCGGACTCGGGGGCCCCGGGCTCGGGAAGCCTCTGGGTCGGGGGAGCCCCGGGCTCGGGGGCGCCGGGCTCGGGGGAGCCCCGCCACGTGGCGGAGCCGCATATCGATGCTGTGGGAAGGGGCGGGGTGGGGAACAGCCCGCCGCAGGCGTCACCATCCGTCGGACGCCCACTACCGCGGGGCCGCCGCCTCCAGTTCGTCCACGCTGCCGGACATGATCGTGCGGACATGGGCGGTGAGGTGCTCGATCGGCCAGTCCCACCAAGCCACGGCCAGCAGCCGGGCGATGTCCTCGTCGTCGTAGCGGCGGCGGATGAGCTTGGCCGGATTGCCGCCGACGATGCCGTAGTCGGGAACGTCGTCCACGACCACGGAACCGGAGGCGATGACCGCGCCGTGGCCGATGCGGACGCCGGGCATCACCATCGCCCGGTATCCGAACCAGACGTCATGGCCCACCACGGTGTCGCCCCGGCCCGGCAGGCCGGTGATCAGGTCGAAGTGGTCGGCCCACGAGCCGCCCATGATGGGGAACGGGAACGTGGACGGGCCGTCCATGCGGTGGTTGGCGCCGTTCATGATGAACCGCACCCCTTCGCCCAGCGCGCAGAACTTCCCGATGACCAGCCGCTCCGGCCCGTAGTGGTACAGCACATTGCGGGTCTCGAACGCGGTGGGGTCATCCGGGTCGTCGTAGTACGAGAACTCCCCGATCTCGATCAGCGGCGAGGTGATCAGCGGCTTGAGCAGCACCACCCGTGGCTGCTCGGGCATCGGGTGCAGCACGGTCGGGTCGGCGGGTATGGCCGGCATCGCGCATCGCCCTTTCTCGTCCAGGGGCCGGGGGCCGGGGCCAGGGGCCAAGGTTCAGGGGTCATGATCGCAAGGTCGGCGCGCGGTGTCGCGGGCATTCCGCGGCGGCCGCGCCGCGAGGCAACCCGAGCGCGCTCCCTGGAGTCCTTGACCGGTGAAGCCCGTCCGCCCGATCCGCCTTGCGAGGTGTCGCCGTGCGTTCGTCCGTTCCCGTTCCTGTTCCCGTCGCCGCCGTGGCCGTGTCCGTGCTGCTGCTCGCCGGGTGCAGCGAGGGCGGCCACGAGGGGCGGAGGCCGGTGGAGGGGGCCACCAAGGGGGCCGCCGGTGCCTCGCTCGGGGACTTCAACGGCGACGGTTACGACGACTTCGCCACCGCCATCCGTCCCACCAGCGCCTCCCGGGGACCGCTGCCCGCCCGGCTCGCGGTGGTCTACGGCGGGCCACACGGCCTCGACCCGCGCCACCGCCTCGTCGTGAACGGCGCCGAGGACGACTACGTGGGGCCCCTGCTGCGCACCGATCTCGACCGGGACGGATTCACCGACCTGGTGACGGCGCGGTTCCGGCACGGCAGTTCGCCGCGGGCCGAGCGGACGGGGGAGACAGTGGTGCTGCGCGGCGGCCCCCGAGGGCCGGCCGTGCCACGCCCGCTCGGCGGCGGCGCGGCCGGATTCCTGGCGCTGGCCGTGGGGGACTTCGACGGGGACGGCGCGGCCGACCTGCTGGCCTCGGCGGCGGACGGCCGGGGTGACGGCCGGGGTGCCGTCCGCGTGCTGTACGGGCCGTTCGGCGCCAAGGCGCACCCCGCCCGTACCGCCCCGCTCCGCGGCGGCCCCACCGACCGACCCCGCCGTACCGCACCCGCCACCGCCACGGCCGGGGACTTCAACGGCGACCACCGCACCGATGTGGTGCTGACCTACCGCTACGGCGTCGGCCCGGCGGATGAGCCGCTACACGCGGATGAGCCGCTACACGCGGATGAGCCACTACGCGCGGACGAGCCGCTACACGCCGATGAGGCGCAACGCCCGGACGAGCCGCAACGCCCGGATGAGCCGCTTCGCGCTGACGGCCCCGAACCCGGCGTCACCGCCCCCCTCGACACCCCCGTCGCCTACTACCGCGGCGGACCCGAGGGCCTGGTGCGGGACAGGCGGCCCGAGGCGCGCCTGGCCCACGCCCTCGGCACGGAGGACGGTCCGCGCGAGCCCGCGGCCGGGGACGCCGACCACGACGGGATCGACGATCTGCTCGCGCCCGGCCAGGGCACTCTCGGCCCCGGCCGCCACCGCGGCTCCGGGCGGCTGACCGTCGTCCACGGCGCGAAATCCGGCCTGGGCCGGGGGCGTTCCGACCTCACCGTCGATCAGTCCGGTCCGGGCATGCCCGGCGACGCACGGCGCGGCGACGGCTTCGGCGGCTCCCCGGCCGTCGGCGACATCACCGGCGACGGCCGCCCCGACCTCGTCGTGGCCACCCCGGAGAAGAACAACGGCAACGGCCGGCTCACCCTGCTGCCCGGCTCACGGCACGCGCGCGGCGGCGAGTACGCCCCCCACCCGGCCAAGGGCCCGCACAGGGAGCACGGCCGGGAGCGCGCCGGGATCCAGTCCCTGGACCTGGACACCCCGGGCGTGCCCGGTCGGCACACCCCGTACGGCTTCGACGCTTTCGCCCCGCAGCCCCCGCTGCTCGACGTCGACGGGGACGGACACGACGATGTGATCGCCGCCGCGCCCGGGTACGGCCACGGCAGGACGGGCGGCTTCTGGATCTTCCGGGGGACCGATCACGGGCTCTCCACCAGGGACGTACGCCGCTTCACCCCGGCCGACCTGGGCATACGCTTCCGGACGGGCTAGCTGGCGGGTGTCCGGCGGTACGCGTACGCCTGCGGCGGGTCGGCCCCCACCCCGCCCGTTCCCGATGCCAGAGGCTCCGCCCCTGGACCCCGGGGCCTGGGGCGGAGCCCCGGTTGTGGGAAGGGGCGGGGAGGGGAACGGCCCGCCTGCAGGCGTACGCGTACCCCCGGACACCCCGTAGCGCTCCCGTAGCGCTCGAAGCGGCCGTGCGGCCGCCGCAGCCCCGAGCCCCGCCACCGCCCAGGAATATCGGTGGGCGGTGGCGGGGTTACCGTGCATGTGGCATCTGCCGATGTACGGAAGCGGGTAACGCAGGCATGAGCACTAGCACCGTCGAGCTCACCAAGGACAACTTCGACGAGATCGTGTCCGGGAGCGAATTCGTTCTGATTGATTTCTGGGCCTCCTGGTGCGGGCCGTGCCGGATGTTCGCGCCCATCTACGAGAAGGCCGCCGAGCGCCACCAGGATCTGCTGTTCGCCAAGGTCGACACCGAGGCCCAGCCCGAGCTGGCCGCCGCCTTCGACATCCAGTCCATCCCCACGCTGATGATCGTGCGGGAGAACATCGCGGTCTTCGCCCAGCCCGGCGCCCTCCCCGAGCCGGCCCTGGAAGACCTCATCGGCCAGGCCCGCGACCTGGACATGGACACGGTGCGCGCCTCCATCGCCGCCGCGGCGAACGAGAAGCACGCCATCGACGAGGAGAAGCAGCAGGGCGCCGCGGGCGAGGAGAAGGCATCCGGCGGCCGTGGCTGAGCTGCTGCTGGTCCGGCACGGCGAAACCGAGTGGAGCCGGTCGCACCAGCACACCAGCTGGACCGATCTGCCCCTGACCCCGCGCGGTGAGGAGCAGGCACGCGCCCTGCGCCCGCTGCTCGCCGCGCGGAAGATCGGGCTGGTCCTGGTCAGCCCGATGGACCGGGCGGTGCGGACCGCGCGGCTCGCCGGGCTCGAGGACCTGACGCTCGAGCCCGACCTGCGCGAATGGGACTACGGCGGCTACGAGGGCATCACCACCGACGAGATCCACCGCACCCGCCCCGACTGGAACCTGTGGACCGACGGCGTGCCACCGGCCGGTCCCGACCACCCCGGGGAGTCACCCGAGCGGATCGGGGCCCGGGTGGACCGGGTGCTCGCCCGGATCGCCCCCGAGCTAGAGGCGGCGGACGGCGCGGACGGCGCGGACGGCGCGGACGGCGCCGATGTGGTGCTGGTGGCGCACGCCCACGTACTGCGGGTGCTCACCGCCCGGCGGCTGGGCCTGCCCCCGTCCGCCGGTGCGCTCTTCCGGCTCGACACCGCGACCGTCAGTCGACTGGGAAGTGAGCATGGTCGCCCGGCCATGGTCGCCTGGAACGTAGGCTCGGAGGCGATCTCCGGACAGGGTGCGAACGCACGCGGTGGCACCCCCGCCGGTTGATCATCTCCGACCGTATACGCATACCGCACATCCGACAGGAAGCAGGGAACAGCGAGCATGGCTACGACGCGTACCGCGCACACCGTCTGGCAGGGCAATCTGGCCGAGGGCAAGGGGACCGTCACCTTCGACTCCTCCGGCATCGGCGAGCAGCCGGTCTCCTGGCCGTCCCGCGCCGAGCAGGCGAACGGCAAGACCAGCCCCGAGGAGCTGATCGCGGCGGCCCACTCCAGCTGCTTCTCGATGGCGCTCTCGCACGGCCTCACCCAGGCGGGCAACCCGCCCACCCAGCTGACCACCCAGGCCGAGGTCACCTTCCAGCCCGGCACCGGGATCACCGGTATCCACCTCACCGTCGAGGGCACGGTGGAGGGCCTGGACGAGGCCGCGTTCGTCGCGGCGGCCGAGGACGCCAAGAAGAACTGCCCGGTGAGCCAGGCGCTCGCCGGTACGGAGATCACGCTGTCGGCGAAGCTGGCCTGACGTCCTCCATACGCTGCAGCAGTCCCCAGGTGAACTCCGCCACATAGTGGCGGAGTTCACCGTTCTCCGCCTCCGGCGCGTCGAAGGCGAGCCGCCAGCGGGTGGGCGCCGAGCCCTCCATGGGCCGCGCGGGCGCGAAGGCGCGCGCCACCTCGTCCACCGTGCAGGACCAGGGCAGTAGATCGGCGGCCGTACGCAGCCGCGGCCCGGGCGCGCCCGGAGCGCGCACCAGCCACTCGTTCCACACCGCCCCGTTCGGCGCGGTGAGCACCTCGAACCGCAGATCCGGCCACAGCGGCACGGACCAGCTCAGCGCCTCGCAGGTCAGATCGCCGATCCGGCGGGTGGCGGTGGACTCGGGCGGACCCAGCACGGCGCGGTAGCGGGCCACCGCCGAGCGCCGCCGCGGCGAGCGCCGCATGGCCTGCCAGCGGCGGTTGGCCTCGCGCATCACCGCGCGCCCGAAGCCCAGCTCGCGCAGCGCGTCCTCGACCAGCCCCGGCTGGTGGTCGGCCATCCGGCGCAGCAGCACGAGGACGAAGGGGAAGGGGGAGGGGAACGAGTCGGGCTGGGCGAACGAGTCGGGCGCGGAATCCATGGCTCCTATCGTGGCGTACGGGCTCGCCGTGCGGTGGCGTACGGGCTCGCCGTGCCGTGGTGTGCCGTGGCGTACGGGCTCGCCGTGCGCCACCGTACGGGGCGTCCCCGTACGGTGGCGCAAGCGCTTCCCGGCACATCGTGCCTTTGCCGGACCATTGCCGAGGGAAGTCCCCTCCGCATAACCTGTGTTCGCGATACCGGCCACCGGCCGGAATCTCGAACGCTTGCCATCTGAACCAGAAGGGGAGGGCGAGCACTATGGGACGCCTGGTGCCCGCGGTGACACGGGCTCTGGACATACTCGAGCTCTTCCTGGACGGAGACGGCACACTCTCCGCGCCCGAGATCACCCGTCGACTCGGGCTGCCCCGTACGACGGTCCATGAGCTGGTGACCACTTTGGCCGCCCGCTCCTATCTGGTCCAGGTCCCCGACCAGCCCGGCCGCTATCGGCTCGGGGTGCGGCCGTACCAGCTGGGCAGCCGCTACGCCGAGCAGCTCGACCTGGCCGCCGAGGGCCAGCACGTGGCCCGGAGCGTCGCGGAGACCTGCGACGAGACCGTGCATGTCGCGATCCTCGAGGGCAGGGACGTCATCTACATCGCCAAGGTCGACTCCACCCACGCCGTCCGCATGGTCTCCGCCGCGGGCCGCCGGCTGCCCGCGCACTGCACCTCGGTCGGCAAGATGCTGCTCGCCTCCCTCCCGGAGGACGCCCTGGCCACGCGGCTGTCCGGTGATCAGCCGCTGGCCGCGATGACGGACAACAGCATCACCTCCCCCGACGAACTGCGCCGCCACCTCGCCACCGTGCGCGAGCGCGGCATCGCGGTCGAGCAGCGGGAGTCCAACCCGGATGTGAACTGCGTGGCGGCCCCCGTACGGGACTCCACGGGGAAGGTGGTCGCGGCGCTGTCGATCTCGGTGCCGACGATCCGCTGGAGCGATGAGCGCCAGGCCGAGCTGGAGGAGCTGGCGGCCAAGGGCGCGGGTGAACTGTCAGCGCGGCTGGGTCATCGGAGGCGGGACATATGAGCACACGGCCATTGAGCACACGGCCATCGCTCGAGATCGCGGTGCGCGCGAGCGCCGTGCTCGGTGAGGGACCCACCTGGGATGCCGCCGCCCAGCGGCTGATCTGGGTGGACATCCTCTCCTCCCGCGTCCACACCTATGACCCCGCCACCGGCCGCCGCACCACGCTGGGCACCGAGCAGCACGTCGGCGCGGCCAAGCCCCGCGCGGGCGGCGGCCTGGTGGTCAACCTCCGCGACGGCATCGGGGTGTACGGCGCCGACGGCGGCTTCGACTGGCTGTTGCGCGAGGCGGTCCCCGGCCGCCGGGGCAACGACGCCGCCGTCGCGCCCGACGGCTCGCTGTGGGCGGGCACCATGCGCTACGACGAGGGGACCGGCGGCGGCACGCTCTCCCGGATCGGGTCCGACGGCTCCCATACGGAGTTCCTGCCGGAGGTGACCGTCAGCAACGGCATCGGCTGGAGCCCGGACGGCCGCCTGATGTACTACATCGACACCCCCACCCGCCGTATCGATGTCTTCGACGTCGATGGCTCCTATGACCCCGATGGCCCGGTGGTCTCGGGCCGGAGGCCGTTTGCCGAGGTCGAGGAGGGTGCGGGCTTCCCGGACGGGCTGTGCGTGGACGCCGATGGCGCGGTGTGGGTCGCCCTGTGGGACGGCGCCGCGATCCGTCGCTACGCCCCTGACGGGACACTCGATCGGGTGGTGGAGCTGCCGTTCCCGCGTCCGACCGCGTGTGCCTTCGGCGGTGCGGACCTCACCGATCTGTATCTGACCTCGGCACGCGTCGGCCTCGGCGCCGCCGCGCCGCCGCTCGCCGGGTCGCTGCTGGTCATCCCGGGTGTGGGGCAGGGTCTGGCGCAGCCCGCCTTCGGCGGCTGAGCGAGGCGGGTCGGACCCGGGCCGTCCCCGGGGCAGCGGCCTGACGAGGGCTTTCGTGCCGTTCTTTGCACAGGATCCTCACACCCCGCGTCCTGCTGGCCCTCCTGTTGGTCACATAACCTGCCCGGCGAAATGGATTACTGCTCTCCCTGCCGCCGCCATCTCAACGGTGCCGTCTCCTGCCCTGGATGCGGGAGGCCCGTCGAGGACCTCGGGCTGCCCTCTGCCGTGCCGGATGCGGCGGGCGGGGCGGGCGGGGGCGGCGGGTTCGAGGTGCCCGCAACGCGGGCGGAACGGCGGGCGGACCGGCGTACGGCGCAGGCGTCCCGTGCCACCGGCGCCGCGCGCGCCTCGCGCCGGAAGCCCAAGTCCCGCGGTCTCTTCGGCCCCCGCGCCCGCCGGGCCCGCCGGGGCCGGGGACGCCGGGTGGCGATCCTGGCGTCGGTGCTCGGCCCGGTGCTGGCCGCGGTGTTCGTGGCCGAGCTGGCCACCGAGGGGCACTGGCGGGAGTCCTCCCCGGCGCCCAGGCGGCAGGCGCCGGTGGCCGACCGCGACGGCGGGGTGACGGAGTCCGCCGAGACGATCGTCCAGGACACGACCGCCCCGGGCGCGGGACCCTCGGCGGCGGACGGCGAGGACGGAAAGCCGTCCAAGGGCAAGGGCAAGGGCAAGGGCAAGGACGGCGGGGCGTCCAAGGGCGAGGAGGACGACGGGCCCGCGCCCGATCCGGACGACGCCTCGCCCTCCGACCCGTCGGACGACTCCCCGTCGGCCCCGGGCGGCTCCGGGGCGACCCACCGGCCCACCACCCCGCCGAACCCGAGGCCCACCGCCCCGGCGACGGTCGTACCGACGCCGACCCCGACGCCTACGGAGACCTGTCAGCGCTTCCTGTGGTGGTGCACGTAGGGGGTGTCCGGCCGGTCGTGCCGCCTGCGGCGAGCTTTTCCCCTCCCCGCCCCTTCCCGAACCCGGGGCTCCGCCCCAGACCCCGCCGGGGCTCCGCCCCGAACCCCGGCGGGGCTCCGCCCCAGCCCCGGGCCGGGCTTCGCCTCAGACCCCGATCGGGGCTCCGCCCCGAACCCCGGCGGGGCTCCGCCCCAGCCCCGGGCCGGGCTTCGCCTCAGACCCCGATCGGGGCTCCGCCCCGAACCCCGGCGGGGCTCCGCCCCAGCCCCGGGCCGGGCTTCGTCTCAGACCCCGGGCCGGGGGCTCTGCCCCAGGCGCCGGACTGGGGGCTCTGCCGCCCCAGACCTCGGGCCCGGGGCTGCGCTCTAGACCTCCGGCCCGGGGCTCCGCCTCAGACTCCGAACCCGGGGCTCCGCCCCAAACCCCCGGCCGGGCTCCGCCCCTCCCGCTGCATAGGTATGCGGCCCCGCCAGCGTGGCGGGGGCTCGGCTCCAGACGTCGGGGCCCGGGGGCGGAGCCCTTGCCACGCGGCGGAGCCGCATACCCACGTGGCGGAGCCGCGTACCCGCGCTGTGGGAAGGGGCGGGGAGGGGAGAGATCCCGTACCCCGGTCTCCCGGCGATGGGCATGACGCGACGCGCCCCGCGGCGTCGGCCTTACGGCGTGGTGCCCAGCATCCGTTTGAGCAGGTCGCGCAGGACCGTCCGCTCCTCGTCCGAGAGTTCCGCCAGCGGTTCGCGGGCGAAGTCGAGTGAGCCCCGGAGTCGTTCGGAGGTCTCCCGGCCCGCCTCGGTGGCCGCGGCCAGCTTGACCCGGCGGTCGGCCGGGTCCAGGCGGCGCTCGGCGAGGCCGCGCGACTCCAGGCGGTCCACGATCCCGGTGACGTTCGACGGCTCACACTTCAGCTGCTGGGCGAGCCGTCGCATCGGCGTCGGACCGTCGGCCAGCAGGCCCAGCACCCGGGCCTGTGCCCCGGTCAGGGAGTGCTTGGCCGCCGCCTCCTCGTATTCCTCGTGATAACGGGCCACGATGGTGCCAATGAGCTCGACGACCTCGAGGGTCAGCGGGTCGATGCGGGACGTCATGCCCACCAGGGTACCCATTTACTTGACAGCATGAAATATCCAGCAGCATGATTGTTTCATCTGCTGAAACGTAGGAGAGGCCCCTTCCATGTCCGTCATCCCCCCCACCGGCCGTGAATGGCACCTGGTCGCCCGCCCCCAGGGGTGGCCGAAGCCGGAGGACTTCGCACTGCGCGAGGCCCCGGTCTCCCAGCCGGGCCCCGGGCAGGCGCTGGTCCGCAACCTCTACATGTCGGTGGACCCGTACATGCGCGGCCGCATGAACGACGTGAAGTCGTACACGCCGCCGTTCCAGCTGGACCGGCCGATGGAAGGCGGCGCGGTCGGCAAGGTCGTCGCCTCCAACGCGGAGGGCATCTCCGTCGGCGACCACATCCTGCACTTCGGCGGCTGGCGCGAATACGCGACGGTGGACGCCAAGAGCGCCGTCACCGTCGACCCCGAGGTCGCCCCCCTCCCCGCCTATCTCGGCGTCCTCGGCATGCCGGGCCTCACCGCCTACGCGGGGCTGCTGGAGGTCGCGTCCTTCAAGGAGGGCGACGCGGTCTTCGTCTCGGGCGCGGCGGGCGCGGTCGGCAGCGAGGTCGGCCAGATCGCCAAGCTCAAGGGCGCCTCGCGGGTGATCGGCAGCGCCGGTTCGGACGAGAAGGTCCGGGTGCTGCTCGACGAGTACGGCTTCGACGCGGCGTTCAACTACAAGAACGGCCCGGTCGCCGACCAGCTCAAGGAGGCCGCGCCGGACGGGATCGACGTCTACTTCGACAACGTCGGCGGTGAGCACCTCGAGGCCGCCATCAGCCGCCTCAAGGTGCACGGCCGGGTCACCGTCTGCGGCATGATCTCGCAGTACAACGCCACCGAGCCGACCCCCGCCCCGCGCAACCTCGCGATGGTCATCGGCAAGCGGCTGCGGATCCAGGGCATGCTGGTCGGGGACCACCAGCACCTTCAGGAGCAGTTCTTCCAGGAGGTCGGCGGCTGGATCCGCGAGGGCAAGCTGCACTACCGCGAGACCGTCGTCAAGGGCGTGGACAACGCGGTGGACGCCTTCCTCGGGATGCTCCGGGGGGAGAACACCGGCAAGATGATCGTCGCCTTCGAGGACTGACGGTCTGACGGTTCGTGGATCGATGGTTCGACCGCCCCCGCCACCCGTGTGGCAGGGGCGGTCCCGGCTATCGCAGCACCACCGTCGTCAGCGAACGCCCCGGCAGCTCCACCGCCAGCCGTCCGTCGCGCACCCGCGCGGTGCCGACGCGGCTGAGTGCGTGCGTCTCGTCCGTCCGGTAGACCGCGCCCCGCGCGTGCCCGCCCCCACTCGCTCCGCCACGCAGCGCGTAGTCCGCGCGCACCGCCTCCTCACCGGTGTTGAGGATCTCCAGGACCCGCCGGCCGTCCCGGTTCCGGAAGGCCGTCGTCCGCACGCCCTCCGCCCCGGAGTCCGCCGCGACCCGTACCGCCCCGGGCCGGATGAAACGGCTGTACGCGGCCAGGGCCCACAGCCGCTTGGAGACGTGGTAGTCCGGGCCGTCCAGCTGGATCAGCCCCCGGGTGGCGCCCACCGACGCGCCGAACCAGTACACATACCCACTCGCCCCCGCGTCCGCGAGCGTCGTGTGGATCGCCTCCGCCACCGCCAAGCCGTCATAGCCGGAGCGGTCGTCCCACGCCTCGTTCCACGTCGTCCCGTTGGGGCTCCACTCCGACATCCAGGTGCGGCGGCCCGTCGGCAGGGGCTGGTCGGAGGGGGTGACGTAGGGATGGCCCGTGTGCACCGCGACCTGGTGCGCGGCGGTGCTGTCGGCCTCGATCGCGGCGGAGAACGACGCCTGCTCGTCCCATCCGGCCGCGTCGCAGCACACCAGGTTGATCCCGGCCCGCCGCACCGTGGGGCCGATCGCCTTGATCACCTCGACCGCCTGGTCCGGGGTGAACCGCATCGAGGCGTAGGACGTGGCGAGGTCCGGCTCATTGGTGAAGCCGAGGTCGGTGATGCGGACGCCCTCCTGGCGGTAGAACGTCGCGTACTGCACCAGGTAGTCGGCGTACGCCCGTCGCCACTCCTCCTTCAGCGTCCCGCCGTATCCGTCCGTCCCGTTCGTCTTCATATAGCCCGGCGCGCTCCAGGCGTCGGCGTAGAAGCGCTTCACGCCGTACCGCCGCGCCTCCTTGGCCAGCCACACCTGGCCCCCGTCGTCGCCGTCCCACTCATAGCGCGGGGGCGCGTCCGGGCCGCCCGGGTCGGTGGGCTGGATGGACTTCATGTGGTCGTAGACCTCGTCGGAGGACGAGCCGATGCCGAGGCGCAGAATGCTCAACCCGGCGCCCGTGGTGCGGTTCAGCAGCAGGTCCAGCACTTCGCGCTGGTGCTCCGGGGTCAGCCCCTGGGCGCCGTGCATCAGATCGGCGCGCTGGAACGCCTGGGAGAAGCCGAAACCGTCGATGGGCTGGAGGTGCCGTCCGAAATCCACGGTGCCGCCGCGGAGTGGTTCCGCGGCGGCGGACGGTGTGGTGAGCGGGAGCAGTGCGGCGGCGAGCGCGCCGACGAGGGCCGTGCGGACCGAAGTGATCACGAAAACTTCCCTTCCCGGCTCCGAAAAGTTCCGGAACGTTTCCGTAACGTCGGCCGCACGGTAGAGGCGGCGGTGAGGCGGGTCAAGGGATCGCTCACGAGGTGATGGGCCGGGGGCGGGCGGGTACCCGGGGGCCGAAAGAGCTCGGAGCGACGGAAACGACGGGAAAGCGACGGGAAAGGTGGCCCCCATGTCCACGACGGCCGGTCCGGAACAGCCTCGGTCCGCCTCGCAGGTGCTGGTGGCGGTGAGCGGAATCTCGCGGGACGACGCCGAGGCCGTCTTCGGTGTGCTGCGCACGGCTTACGCGTCCGACCAGGCGACGGCGGAACTTCCGCAGGACGCGGGGGAGGGGCGGCCCACGGTGTGGACGTCCGTCTTCGAGGTGGCCGACCCACGCGCGGAGCCGCGCCCGGCCTCCCTGACGGCCCCCGTCACCGCCGACCTCCAGGGCGGCCCCCTCCCGGTGCGGCAGATGGCGGAGGTCCTGGCCCGCGCCTTCGAGGTACGCGAGCAGGGCGCGGTGGCGGGCGACCAGGAGCGGGAGCTCCGGCTGCGGCTGTCCAACACCGGCATCCGCCCGTCGTAGGGGGGTGGTGTCGCCGGGCGGGGCGAGGTGCCTGGGAGGCCGGTGGCGAGCGCATAATCGGTTGCCTGCCGGCGATCGCGGCGGATGCAATGTCCGGCATGGTCACCCAGGCGCGCCCGCCACGGCGAGACGGATCATCCATCCGGATCGGCGCTCTCGTTCCGCTGACCCGGCCCGGCTGGGTCGAGGCGGGCCAACACGTGCTCGCCGGACTCGAGCTGGCCGTCCGCGACGTCAATGCCGACGGCGGGATCGCCGGAAGGCCACTCGAGCTGGTGGTCCGCGACACCGCGGCCGATCCGCGGAAGGCCGCGGCGGCCGTGGACGAACTGGCCCGCCTGGGCGTGGCCGCCTTGGCGGGGGAGTACCACAGCGTCGTCGCTCGTGCCGCCGCCGCACGGGCCGACGCCCTCGGCCTGCCGTTCCTCTGCTCGTCGGCGGTTCTCGACGCGCTCACCGAACGGCCGACGGAATGGGTCGCGCGCCTCGCCCCGGCGCAGTCCCACGGCTGGCGGATCTACGCGGACTTCCTCCTCGGCGCGGGCCACCGTCGCATCGCCGTGGCGGCCGAGCCGAGTGTCTACTGGGCGTCCGGGACCCGTATCCTGCGGGACCACCTCGCTCCGCGCGGCGGCACCGTCATCGAACTCGACATGCGCGCGCTCGCGCCGGCGGCCGTGTGCGACGAACTCGTCGCCCATCGCGCGACAGCCCTCCTGCTGCTGGTCGGCCACCCGGAGCCGGCCGTGCCGATCGTCACGTCCGTCCGCCGCGACCAGCGCCTCGCCGAGATCATGGTGGGTGCCCCGGCCGGGCAGCCGGAGTTCACCGAATGGGCGGCGTCGCTGGGCCAGGACGGCGCCGCGATCCCGTTCCTGCGCTACCTGCCCCAGCGCCTCGGCCCACTCGGCACACGGGTCGAGGCGGCCCTCCGCGAGCGGCTGGCCGCGACGCCCTCCTTCGTCGCCTTCGAGGGCTACGACGCGGGCCTCGTCCTCGCCGAGGTGCTGCGTGCTCAGGGCACGGACCCCGCCGCCGGGCGCGCCATTCCGAGCCGGGCGGGCATCGCCGCGTCCTGGCCGCGCGTCGCGGTCGAAGGCACCCGCGGGCGGATCCGCTTCTCCCGCACGCCAGGCATCAGCGTCTGGCAATGGGCTTGGCCGCCGGTCCAGGTCGTCGATCGGGATCCGGCGGAGCCCGATCGCTTTCGGATCCTCCACACCAGCTGAGCGAACACGGAGGTCCGGCCGCCCGGCGCCTCCGCTCACCGGGCGCCGGGGCTCCCGGCGCTCCCCAGCGCGGACCGCTCGGCTCGGACACCCAATGCTCGGCTCGGGCGACCCAATGCTCGGCTCGGGCGACCCGACGCTCGGCTCGGGCGACCCGACGCCCGGCTCGCACACCCCGCCGCTCAGCTCGGGCAACGGGCAACCCGGCGCCGTCCTGCCATTGACGCACGCCATGGCGAGATCTTACGGTCGCGTTCGAAGAAACGAGCGCTGGTCGATATGTCGAATAGTCGCGTGCTCGCGCGCTCCCGCACCCGCGTGGCCGCGACACCCGAAGAGATGGGCCGTCATGCCGCAGACCGATTCCGCCCGGTTCACCCTCGACCCCGCCTTCGCCGTCGGCGACGTCAACCCCCGCCTCTTCGGCTCGTTCGTCGAACACCTCGGACGCTGCGTCTACACCGGCATCCACGAGCCGGGCCACCCGGCCGCCGACGAGGCCGGGCTGCGCACCGATGTCCTCGCGCTGATCCGGGAGTTGGGCGTCACCGTCATCCGGTATCCCGGGGGCAACTTCGTCTCCGGCTACAAGTGGGAGGACGGGGTCGGGCCGGTCGAGGAGCGGCCGCGCCGGCTCGACCTGGCCTGGCGTTCCACCGAGACCAACCGGTTCGGGCTCTCCGAGTACATCGACTTCGTCCGTAAGGTCGACGGCGAGCCCATGATGGCGCTCAACCTCGGCACCCGCGGCGTCGCCGAGGCCCTTGAGCTCCAGGAGTACGCCAACCACCCGTCCGGCACCGCCCTCGCCGACCTCCGGATCGGCCACGGCGACAAGGATCCGTACGGCATCGGGCTGTGGTGTCTGGGCAATGAGATGGACGGCCCCTGGCAGACCGGCCACAAGACGGCCGAGGAGTACGGACGGCTCGCCGCCGAGACCGCCCGCGCGATGCGGCAGATCGACCCGGGCGTGGAGCTCGTGGCGTGCGGCAGCTCCAACCAGTCGATGCCGACGTTCGCCACCTGGGAGGCGACGGTCCTCACACACACCTACGACCTGGTGGACCACATCTCCCTGCACGCCTACTACGAGGAGCGCGACGGCGACCGCGACTCCTTCCTCGCCTCGGCCGTGGACATGGAGTCCTTCATCGAGAACGTCGTCGCCACCTGCGATCACATCGGCGCCCGGCTGAAGTCGAAGAAGAAGATCAACCTCTCCTTCGACGAGTGGAACGTCTGGTACCAGACCCACTTCCACAACGCCGAGCCGCCCAACTGGGAGGAGGCCCCGCGCCTCCTGGAGGACAACTACTCCGTCACCGACGCCGTCGTGGTCGGCTCGCTGCTGATCGCCCTGCTCCGCCACGCCGACCGCGTCACCGTCGCCTGCCTCGCCCAGCTGGTCAACGTCATCGCCCCGATCATGACCGAACCGGGCGGCCCCGCCTGGCGGCAGACCACCTTCTACCCCTTCGCGCAGGCGTCGGCCCACGGGCGCGGGCGGGTGCTGCAGGTCAACGTCGACAGCCCGACGTACGAGACCTCCGTCTACGGCGAGGTGCCGCTGCTGCACGCCACCGCCGTCCTCGACGAGACCACCGGCGCGGTGACGGTCTTCGCGGTCAACCGCGACCAGCGCCGGCCGCTCCCGCTGGAGATCGCCCTGCACGCCCTCCCCGTGACCCGCGTGGTCGAGCACACCGTCCTCGCCGACGCCGACCCCGAGGCCCGTAACACCCTCGCCGACCCCGAGCGCGTCACCCCGCGTCCCGGCGCGGGCACGGAGCTCGCGGACGGCGCCCTGCGCACCACGCTGGACCCGATGTCCTGGAACGTCATCCGCCTGGCCTGAGCGTCAGGGCGTGCCCGTCAACCTCTCGAACGGGCCAACTCCCTTGAACCGTAACGGGTGTTGACAGCCCCACAAGCGCTTACTAGCTTCTTCCGGGACGGCCGCTGGCCGCCGGGGCGATCCCGACCACATCGCCTGGCGCCAGGGCCCCGCACCGTCAGAGCCGCAACCTTTGGCGATCTCCACCGGCCTTTGTGATCAGCGTGCTTGCCGCTCACCCCCGCTCATCCCGCAAGCGATTACCCCTCCCGTGTGGAGATCCTCCGAATGAGAGGACTCCCCCTTGCGCTCGACGCACGACCACGGCACCACGGACGGCACCACGGACGACACCACGGACAGCACCGTGGACGCCGACGACGTCATGGACGCCACCCGCGTCACCCCCCGCGACCGACGCCGGCTGACCGCGGTCGCCGCGGGCGTCACCGCGGCGCTCGCCCTCGGCGGCCTCTCCACCGTCTCCGCCCACGGCGCGGACGCGGCCGACTCCGCACGCTCCGCCACGGGGGCACGTCCCACCGCCGAGACCACCCCCATCGGCTTCGGCGCCGGCACCACGGGCGGTGGGAACGCCACCGCCACCACCGTGACCTCCCTGGCCGCCTTCACGTCCGCCGTCACCGGCGACAAGGCCAAGGTGGTCAAGGTCTCCGGGCTGATCTCCCTCACCGGCCAGGTGGACATCGGCTCCAACACCACCGTGCTGGGCGTGGGTTCGGGCTCCGGCTTCACCGGTGGCGGACTGCGGCTGAAGCAGGCGACGAACGTCATCGTCCGCAACCTCACCATCAGCAAGCCCCGGAAGCCGTCCGACGGCATCACCGTGCAGAAGTCCACCAAGGTGTGGATCGACCACAACACCTTCTCGGCCGACCGCGACCACGACAAGGACTATTACGACGGACTGCTGGACATCAACCACGGCTCGGACGACATCACCGTCTCCTGGAACAAGTTCGCCGACCACTTCAAGGGCAGCCTGGTCGGCCACAGCGACAACAACGCGAGCGAGGACACCGGTCACCTCAAGGTGACGTACCACCACAACTGGTTCTCGGACGTGTACTCCCGCATCCCCAGCCTGCGCTTCGGCACCGGGCACTTCTACGACAACTACGTCCAGGGCGCGGAGACCGGTGTGCACTCCCGGATGGGCGCGCAGACGCTGGTCGAGAACAACGTCTTCCGCGACACCGAGGTGGCCGTCACCACCAGCCGGGACAGCGATGTCGACGGCTACGCGGTGCTGCGCGGCAACGACCTGGGCGGGGCGGCCACCGAGATCTCCCGGACGGGCAGCTTCACCACCCCGCCGTACGCGTACACGGCGGAACCGGCGTCCTCCGTGGTGGCCACGGTCACCGCCCAGGCGGGCGTGGGCAAGCTCTGAACCGCGTCAGCACCGGCCCCCGGTCATGCTCGTGGCCGTGGTCGTGGCCGTGGCCGTGGCCGTGGTCGTGGTCGTGGTCGTGGTCGTCAGGACGGCAGCACCCACATCGGGTTGGCGTAGAACCACAGGTCGCGCCACGGATCCGCATCGCCCGGCACATCCATCGCCGGGCCGTGCGGATCCACCGCCGCGCCCCGCGCGCCCACCGCCACGCGGTTGCCGTCGGTGCCGCGCAGCCGTACGTACAGCGGGCGGTCCACCGGGCCGAGGTCGTAGGAGAGCCGGACCGTTCCCGTCGTGCGGCCGACCTCGAAGGACTTCACCACCCGGGTGCGCGGCGCCGCGAACGTGTCACGGTCGTCCACCGCGCCCGTGACCTCGCCCTGGATGACGTCCACCCGCGCCAACTTAGGTACGAAACCGGCCCAGTTGGGGCCGTTCGCCAGGGCGATGTCCAGCTCCAGCCGCACCCGGGTGCCGCGCTCCACATGCAGTGTGCCGCCGAGGGTGACCGAGCGGCCACTCCCGCCACCGCTGAGCCGCGCGTCCAGGCCGCTGATCAGCCCGCCGTGGTCCACCCAGACCCGGCCCGCCCGGATGCCGTCCATGACGGCGGCGTACGAGAAGTCCTCGGCGCCCACATGGGTGCGGCTGTACTGGCCCGGCCAGTAGTCGTTCTCCTCCAGGTCGAGCCCACCGCCGTACACCGGGTCGTTCTGCCGCCCGTTGGTCTCGTAGTCGCTGCCGGGGCCGCGCACCGCGGTGTCGGCGTAGACGTTGTGGGAGTCGGAGTTGGCGGTGATCCACCACGGCTTGCCCTCGCTGAGCAGACTGTCCCACAGCCCGCCCACCGTGGCCGTCATCCAGTCGAAGCCGCCCCAGGTGCGGTACGACTCGGCCGGGTACGCGGCGAAGGACTGCGGCCCCGGCGCGTTCTCGTACAGCCCGCGCGCACCGCCCGGGCCGTGCGCGGAGGCCGGGATCCCGGCGGCCTGGTGGCCCGGCGCGCCCTCCATGCCCACGGCGATGTGCGGCTGGGCGTCCCGCCACCCGCGGATCTCGTGCGGGGAGTCCAGGCCCTTGCGGGCGGGGTGGTTGGCGAGCATCAGCGCGGCCCGGACGCGCCGCCGGCGCACCGCGTCGGAGAGGAAGTCAAGACCGGCGATGGCCAGGGCCTCGTTCCGCGGGGTGGAGTCCCCGGCGTTCTTGACCGATCCGTCGAAGGAGGCCTCGAACTCCTTGAGCACCGCCACCTCGTCACGGCCGGGGTGGACGAAGACCGTGCCGTGCTCGGCGCCGGGGATGTTCCACTCCAGCCCCTGGAAGACCAGCGCGTCCCGGTGGGTCGCGCGCGCCTCGCGGATGTCGGGGTTGACCTTCTCGACCCCGATCCGGGCGTGGGTGACGTTCCCGTGGTCGGTGATCACCATCCAGTCCAGGCCGTGCCGGGCACCCTGCCGCACCTGGTCGATGACCCGGTACTTGCCGTCGTTGCTGTACTGGGTGTGGATATGGTGGTCCCCGGCCAGCCACAGATAGCCGCCGCCGGGCCGGGAGCCGGGCGTCGCCGCGCCGTTCGCCGCGACGGCGCGCGCGGTGCCGCCGTCCAGTACGGTCACGGCGCCGAGCCCCGCGCCCAGCAGCCCCGCGCGGCGCAGCATCGAGCGCCGGGAGAGCTGGTCGGGGGTCAGCTCGTCGTCCCGTACGGACAGGTCGAGAGCCGGGGGCAGGCTGTGCACCGCGAGTTCATCGTGAGGGTGGTGATGTCCGGGGGCCATGAGCGCGAAGGTAAGGACCGCGGTTGAACACCAGCCGAACACCGCACGCCCAACAGCCCATCGTCACCGGTCAACAACTGAGAGGACGCTCCCTTGAGACACATCGGACGCTCGGCCAACACACGCTCGGCCAACACACGCTCGGCCATCACACGCTTAGGCGTAGCCGCCGCGGCGGCGCTCACCCTCTGTGCCATGACATCCGGCGCCACGCCCGCGGTGGCGGACACCGGGGCCCACCTGGCCACCTCGGGCACGTTCAACGTCCTGACCTACAACGTGGCGGGGCTCCCCGAGGGCCTGTCCTCCAGCCACCCCGCCAAGAACACCCCGCTGATATCGCCCCGGCTCGGCGCGTACGACATCGTCAACGTCCAGGAGGACTTCAACTACCACGCCGCGCTCTACGCCGGTGACGACCACCCGTACCGCACCCCCACCAGCGGTCCCGCCGTTTTCGGCGATGGTCTGAACACCCTCTCCGACCTGCCGTACGACGGCTTCGAGCGGGTGAAGTGGAAGCGGTGCAACGGCACCGACTGCCTCACCCCGAAGGGGTTCACCTTCGCCCGGGTGCGGCTGACCGAGGGCGCGTACCTCGACCTGTACAACCTGCACCCCAACGCGGGGACGACGGACGCCGACCTGGCCGCCCGCCGCGCCAACATCACCCAGCTCTCCGACTACATCGCCGCCCACTCCGCCGATAACGCGGTGCTCGTCATGGGCGACACCAACACCCGCTACACCCGCGCCGCCGACAACATCCGCGACCTCGCCACCCGCAACGGCCTCACCGACGCCTGGGTGGACCTGGTGCGCGGCGGCTCGGCCCCGCCCGCCGGTTCCGACGCCCTCGTCTGCGACCCGGACAACGTCACCGACACCTGCGAGGTCGTGGACAAGGTCCTCTACCGCTCCGGCCCGCGGCTCTCCCTCACCGCCACCCGCTACCACAACGCGCACACGGCCTTCCTCGACACCGACGGCAAACCGCTGTCCGACCACTATCCGCACACCGTCGACTTCACCTGGCGGACCGAGCAACCCGGCGTCGCTTTCGGGCCACGCTAGGCCAGTAGGCTTCGGCCCATGCGTGATCTTGTGAGCGGCTTCGGTTATCTGATGAAGGGGCAACGCTGGGCGGCCCGGCACGGGAGATGGTGGGGGTTCGGGATGATTCCCGCCCTGATCACCCTCGTCGGATACGCGGCGGCCCTCGTCGCCCTCTTCTTCTGGACCGATGACGTCATCGCATGGGCCACGCCCTTCGCCGACGACTGGTCCTCACCCTGGCTCGGCGTCTTCCGCGGCGCGCTCTCGATCCTCTTCGCCGCCACCTGCCTCTTCCTCGCCATCATCACGTTCACGGCGGTCACGCTGCTGGTCGGCCAGCCCTTCTACGAGTCGCTCTCCGAAGCGGTCGACCGCTCCGAGGGCGGCGCGGTGCCCGAGTCCTCCATGTCCACCTGGGCGGAGCTGTGGATCGGCCTGCGCGAGGCCATCGCGCTGCTCATCCGCGTCACCCTCTGGAGCGTGCTGTTCTTCGCGCTCGGCTTCATCCCGGGGGTCGGCCAGACCGTGATCCCCGTCCTGGCCTTCTGCGTGACCGCCTTCTTCCTCACCGAGGAGTTGACCTCGATCGCCCTGCTGCGCCGCGGCATCCTGCTGAAGGAGCGCCGCCGCCTGCTCCGCTCCCGCCGCCTGCTCTCCCTGGGCTTCGGCGTCCCGCTGTCCGTCCTCTTCCTGATCCCGCTGGTCGCGGTCTTCCTGATGCCGGGCGCGGTCGCGGGCGCGACCCTGCTCGTACGCGACCTCACGGGCGAGGACGAGGAGCCCGCGCCCTCGCGGGGCGAGACGGCGGCGGGCCCGGCGGGGGCCTTCAACGGCGCGTCGTAACGGCGTACGCCCGAGTGGGCTACCAGGCCATCTTGGGCGTGGGCCACCAGCCAGCCCGCTCGGCCGGGGTCGCAGACGAGCCGGTGACCGGCGCCGCATTGTCACGGAGCTCGTGGCCGCACCGAGGACGTCGAGCGCTCCCGCTCCTCGTGCCAGACCCCGGTCAGCAAGTTGACCATGACCCACCACTTCAAGGTCCTGTCCGACTCCGGCCTCATCCGCACCACCGACTACGGCAACCGCAAGGGCGTGACCCTGCGCCGCACCGATGGAACACCCGCTTCCCCGGCCTCCTCGACCTCCTGGCCTCCTAAGCGACCCGTTAGCCCTACGGCGTCATCCTCCTCATCACGCGGCGCGCCGGACGGCACTCACGTGCGCTTGCCGTCCTGCTCCCCCCACTCCTCGCGAAGAACCCCATAGACGATGGAGTCACGCCATGCGCCGCGCACGTGGACATGGCCGCGAATGCGCCCTTCTTCCGTCAGGCCGGCCGCGAGCAGTGTCTTCTCCGAGGCGACATTGAGAGGAGCTCGGGCCGCCCAGACACGGTGAAGGCCGAGATCGGCGAAGGCGAGGCCGAGGAGAAGGC
The DNA here is from genome assembly GCF_014712245.1 of Streptomyces sp. 5-10. Lineage (NCBI taxonomy): Bacteria > Bacillati > Actinomycetota > Actinomycetes > Kitasatosporales > Streptomycetaceae > Streptomyces > Streptomyces sp. 5-10. The sequence goes on along the minus strand of NZ_JACVYG010000002.1, from coordinate 187,479 downwards.
CGACTGTCTCCCGTCCGTATCCCACTCCCCAGGTGTCCGGACGCAAGGCGAATCCGATGGTCGCCGCGCTTTGTTGGTGGGGGTCCAGTGCAAGGCGGGCAAAGCCCACCAGTTCACCGCCGCTGCGCTCGGCCACTGCGAGCGCGTACTCGTCGCGTGGGGTTGCCGACGCCGAGGCAACGGAGCGTGCGACGATGCCTCCGACTTCGGTACGCGAGCGGGGTGTGAAGCTCAGGTGCTCGGTGGCTTCCGGGCTGCCGTAAATCATGAGAACGGCATCCACGTCATCGATGGTGAGTTCGCGCAGCGAGAGGCGAGCGTCGTCGCGAAGGACCGGATACATGGCGGGACTCTACCTCTGGCTGTTCAGCTGGGCAGGGCGAGCGCGGGACGGCTACTGAAGACCGCGATCTCCGCACGCAACTCCCGCGCCGCGCTGGCATCCCGGACCATTCCGCGCATGAGCGATGAGCGCACGCGCTGAACAGAGCCGATGATGCCGGCGTTGCGCTGGTTGGGCGGGAGGTCGAGTACTGGCTGGACCGCTTCAACGGCTCCGTCCAGATCACCCGTGGAGAGGCGGGCGAGAGCCAGGTCCGACTGCGTTCCGGCCAGGTCGCCGAATGCCCAGTACGGGTCGTTGGGGTCGCTGAAGCCGTGTACGGCTTCCTCGGCACGGGCGACGAGACGTGGGTTGCCATCACCGAGCAATACGCACGCTTCGACTTCGTAGTAAGCCTGCTTGACCTGTGGAAAAAAGAAGTTTCCGCCAAGCGCGTCCAAGTCGTCCGGCAGGGTGCGTTCCCGCAGGTCTTCTGCGCGGCGGTTCGCCGCGTGGACGGATTCCGCATCGCCCAGCAAGCCCGCCGCTCGCGCTTCCAAGCCCGCCAGCCACACATTGACACTGCCGCGCAGGTTGCCTCCGGTGGAGGTTCCCTTACGGGCATAGTGCAGGGCGTCCTCGGGACGATCAGCCCAATAGGAGATCAATGACTGGAGTCCTCGGACCCATGCGGCCATTCCTTGGTGCTCGGCCTGGTCGGCGCAGACAGCGGCAGTTCGGGCCTGCATCATGGCCGACTGGGGATCACCGAGGTCGTGTGCAGCCTTGGCCAGCATGCCCGACTGGAGTGAAGCGAGAAGGTACAGGTCACGGATCTGTGAGGGCCTGGCGTGGCCGCTCTCCAGCAGACGGAATGTCTCGTCCTGCAAGTGGGTGAGATCATCCAGGATCATTCCAAGGGGGACACGAACGTAGATCTCAGCAATGCGGCGAACCTCGTCCTGGAGATGCGCCAGCGTTTCCTGCCCTACTTCGTTTCGTTCCGCACCGATGGCAAATCGGATTGCGCGCCTTGCGGCCATAGCTGCGTGCCTTTCCATCCAGGGAAGGTCCGCGTCGGGACCGACGCGGCATTCGACGTGCTGCGAGTTAGCGGCGATGCGCCCGCCTTCGGGAGGTACGGGTTCGACCGCAGGCGGTACCTCGGCGAGGAGTTGGGTGATGGGCCGTTTGAAAAGGTGACTGAGTACACGTCGTGCGTCGTTTTGTGGCGTCACCTTTCCGAAGTACCAGCGTTCGAAAGTGCTCTCCGAGAGGGTGAGCGTGGCCAGAGACGGCTCTTCTGTCTCCTGGGCCAGACTTCGAGCGGCCAGCCGGTACTGATAGGCGAAGGCCGCATAGTCCTTCCAGCCCTGTTCGTCCAACAGGACCCGGAGGAGCGTTGTCATCGGAGCCCCCTTGCGCCGTGGTTCCCAAGCCCGTGTAGCGACGGTACGGCCGTTATTCCCGCGACGTCGCGTGCTCACCGGTAAGTCAGTGACTCTGACCCAACTCTGACCGGAGTCTGCTCAAAGGCGTTCGTTCGGCTGCCCAGACTGACGGCGGTCTGACGGTGGATCTGCACCGGAAGTGGTTGCGACGCTCGGTCCAGTACCTCGTTACGTGCACGAATGGCGACTGACCGTAGTCGCCTTGGGGTCGTAACAAGACCGCAAGCAAAACGCCTGGAGAGGGCCATGGACCAGCCCGAACGCTTCGTCGTGTCCTGCGCGCGCACACCTCAGCAGGTGGCGCGGTTGCGTCGTCTTGGAGCCGCGCATCTCAGATTGTGGGGGCTCCGCGACTGTGTTGAGACAGCGAAGCTCCTCATCAGCGAGCTTGTCACCAACGCAGTCCGGTATGGAGAGGCGGATGAGATCGGCTTCTCCATTTTCCGTTGGAGGGGCGAACTCCGCATCGAGGTGAGTGACGGCAGCCCCGGCCACCCCAAGGTCAAACGCCCAAACCCGGGAGAGGAAAGCGGCCGCGGGATGCTCATCATCGACGCCCTTGCCAAGAATTGGGGTACCAGCCTGGATGGCACCCGGACCTGGTGCACTATCGCCGCGCCGGACCCCATCGCACTGTCGCCAGGGATCTGGTGCGAGTGGCGTTCGGGTGACGGAACACGGCTCGCCTCGAACGCATTGCCATCGCCGGACGCGGCGATCCACTGGGCTCGCGTTCAAGGGCGCGTCGTCGCGGTCGCTATAGGAGTACCGGCCGTCGGCTACTTCTGGGACTTGCTGTCCGATGCGTGGCGTGAGCCGACGGAGGCATTGAAGCGGGGCGAGGCATTCACGCTTCGCATGACGGCCGGGCCGTACACCTTCATCTGGCATGCACGCCCTGCGGTCTTCCTGCCGGTCGTCGAGGGCACACCGTCCCCTCATCATCCGCAAGGAGCGGTTGTCCTTCCTCCTCTGCACTCCCATTGAGTCCGCCCACCTTTACGGAGGTTGTCGTGGCCCACACGCCTGCCCCACTCGCCGCGTCCGACGTCGACTGGACCGCCTTACAGAACTTCGCCGCCCTTCGCGGCCAGTTGAGGGTCTCGTTCGGCCCTCGCTGCAACATTGCCTGCTGGTTTTGCCACAACGAGGGGGACGTTCCGCCCCCGCTGACCCGTGCGGATCGCTCGCGGCAGCCCCGGCCCCGCCGTCTCGACGCGGATGGGTACCTCACCCTGATCACCGCTTTGATGAGGGCGGGGATGAAACGGGTCTACTTCACCGGCGGCGAGCCGTTGACCTCGCACCTGGCCCGCCCCGTATTGGCGCGGCTTCCCGAGCCCGGCCCCGATGTCTCGTACACGCTGATCACCAATGGCACCCGTGTCCGCACACATCGGTCATGGCTCGCCAGGACCCACCTGGACAAGGTGAAGGTGTCCTTGCACTACTTCTCCGACGAGTCCCTGCACGCTATTGCGGGGACTCGCGTGGGGATCAAAGCGGTCCTCGACGGGATCGAAACAGCACGGGAGATCTTTGAGCGGGTCGAGCTGAATACACTCCTGCAGAGGGAGAACGCTCATGAGGTCCGACAAATCCTGGACTTCGCACTGGAGCGGCGGATGCCGGTGCAGTTCATCGAACTCGTCGGTACTGACTTCAATGAGAGCCGAGCCTCTTCGGCGCTGCCCGCTGACGAGATCATCGCGCATCTGCGCACACTCACCGCCGATGAGCACACCGAGGTGGCCGGCGTAGGGCAGGGCCGCCGCGTCTTTCGTATCGACGGTGTCGAGATCGACGTTATCCATCGGAACCTGGGCCGCCACCACGTCGGCCAATGTGGAACCTGTCCACTGCGCTCCAAGTGCGTCGAGGGCTTCTGGGCCTTACGGATTGACCATGACGGCGGCCTCCAGCCCTGCCTGCTGCGGGACGACCTGCGCTTGGACGTAAAGGCGAGCCTGGCCGATCCTGCGCGGCTCGCCGCGGTCGTGGCCCGGCACATCGCTTCGTTCACGGAGGGCACACTGTGAGCCTGCCATTCGCCTATCAACCCCTCGGCTCGGGCGGACCTCGAGGCCCGCTCGTCGTCCTCGAAGGTGTCTCCGGGATCGGCAAGTCGACGCTCGCCCAAGCGCTGACCAGGCGACTCGGCGGGACGGTGCTGCACACTCTGCCCCGCCCGCATTCCGGCTGGTCTGCTGCGGTGAATTCCCGACTGCGCTCTCTGCCGCAGTTCGCGTTCTACCTCTCCGGTCTCCTGCACGCTTCCGATGCGATCCGCCATTGCGGGGCGATCGGGCCGGTGGTCGCCGATCGCTATGTCTCGTCGGTGATCGCGTGTCACGCCGCCGTGCACGGTGTCGAGATTGAGACGGTCGCAACCCTCCTCGAACCTTTCCGCTCCTATCTGGAAACTCCGACACGCACCGTCTACCTGCGCTGCTCGGAGTCGGCTCTTCGGGAGCGGATGGCGAGCAAGGACGACGTGAAGCAGGACGACACAGAACTCTTTGCCGTTCCGGGTCGTCTGGCTCGCCTACTGATCAACTTCCAACAGATCGCCGACTCCGATCCCACAGCCGCACTGGTCGACACAGATGGCAGGACGCCCGACGACCTGGCCGACCAGATCATCGCTCAGCTGGAGGCGTAGGGTGCTCAATCCCATCGACGTCGCAGCCGTCATCCGTGACGGTGGTGCGATCGGCCGGTTCCCAGACGAGATCCACGAAGGGGTTGCCTGGTGGATGGGTGCCGGCCTCGTCGTCGTCACCCGAGCTGACCGGATCGTGGTCGCTCACGACGGTCATCCGACCAGCTCCAGGTTCCACGAGCGCTTTTGCCGGGGTGCTGTCAATGCCCGACACTTCGGCTGCGTTGTTGTGGACCTCCTCGTCACCGACGAGTCCGGGTTGATGCGGGCCAGGCAGGAATTCGGCGCGGTGCCCGGCGCCCTGATCACCACCACTGGAGACGGCGTCGAGACGGTCAGGATCTCGCTGTACGACGGCGGGGGGCATCCGCTCGGCGAAGAATCCGGGGTGGCTGCCATTCGCGACATGATCGCTGAGGATCGGGTTCCGATTCCCGTCAACGAACAGGCCAGGGGGCGAGTGGAACGGTATCGGTCGTCAGCAGCCGGAGGAGGGGCAGCGGAGTGATCAGCGCGGCAGAGATCATCCGTGCCGGTACCAGCATTCTGTTCGTCACTCTCGACTCACTGCGGTACGACGTGGCCCGCACTGCGTACGACGACGGCCTCACCCCAAATATGGGGAGCCTGCTACCGGAAGGGGGCTGGGAGCGTCGGCACACCCCTGGCAGCTTCACGCTCCCGGCACACATGGCGTTCTTCTCCGGGTTCCTGCCCAAGCTGCCACAGCCCGAGCAACCGCCTCGCCTGTGGGAATGCCGTCCACCCGCCTTCAAAGCCGTCGCCGAGGAGACGTTCGTCTTTGAGGCGCCGAACCTCCTTCGTGGCCTTGCCGGACATGGCTATCGAAGCGTCTGCGTGGGCGGCGTCACGTACTTTTCGCGCGAGACACCGCTTGGTTCCGTCCTGCCCGACCTGTTCGACGAGGATCACTGGCGCCCCGAGTTCTGCTCCCCGGAGATGAACTCGACCCGGCACCAGGTCGACCATGCCCTGGAGATCGCCGAGCGATACGGCCATCGCCCGCTATTTCTCTTCGTCAATGTCTCGGCCACTCACGTCCCCCACGGTCACTACATCGGCGAGAGTAGCGATACCTGCGCCTCGCAACGTGCCGCACTCGCGTACGCGGACGAACACCTGGGACGGCTGATCACCGTGCTCACGGCGAAGCGACGCTGGCTGGTCATCATGTGCGCCGATCACGGTGATGCCTTCGGCGATGACGGATTTCAGGGTCGGGGAATCGCTCATCCTGTCGTGATGAACGTGCCGTACGCGGCAATGGTGCGGTGACGGCCGCTACGCTCGCCGAGCATGAGCGACGACATCCGGGACCAGAGGCCGGTCCGCGACGCCTCCGTCGTGGTTGCCCGCGACGCCGATGGGCTGGTGGCCGTGTTGAGCGCGGACTTCCCCCGCCATGGCGGTGAGTACCTGTTCCTGCCGGGCGGGCGCACGGAGGCGGGGGAAACGGCGGAAGAGTGCGGGCGGCGGGAGCTGCGGGAAGAGGCGGGTATCACGGCCGAGACGTGGCGTTCGCTGGGGTCGTACGCGATGACCCTTGGCTCGACGGCTCGCGTGCATCTTTTCGAGGCCCGACGGCTGACCGTCGGGCCTCAGGAACTCACCCCTACTGAGGAGGACTTCAAGCTTTCGTGGTGGTCGATGGGCGACGCGATCGACGCGGTCTCGCAGGGCCGCTTTCTGCTTCCGGCCGGGCCCTTGGCTCTGCTGCTCGCCGAGCGCCCGGCCCGGGGCGTCAACGGGTCGTAGCCGCGACCACCGTGAGGATCGAGCGCACCTGGGCGGTGATGGCCTCGCGGTTGTGGACGAAGTCCGGGTCGGTGACCTGGCCCGTGGCGGGGTCGGTGTTGCCCGGGCCGAACTGGAGGACCGGGGTGTGGAGATGGCCGCCGGGGGCCTTCAGGCCGACCGCGTCGCGCAGCAGGGTGGCGCGGTAGGCGATCTCGTTGGAGAGGTAGTCGCCGCCACCGCCGGCGCGGGCCGTCGAGCCGGGGGTCGGGCCGTCCGGGCGGACCACGGGGGTGGTGCCGCCCGCCGGGATCTCGGTGACGGTGGTGTTGTCATAGACGGGGACCGGGCCGGTGTTCGCCGCGACGATCCGCTCGTAGGGGAGGGTCGTGGTCGTCCACTGCGGCTGCGGATGCGGGGTCGGCACACCGGCCGGGATGGGCACGGTCTCGGTACGGGAGATGTTCGCGTTGTCCGGATAGCCGCCCCGCCAGGCGCCGTTGGTGCGCTCGACGTCGAACCGGCCCACCCGCCCCTGGCTCACGGTCAGATACGCGTCCACCCGGCGCGGGCCCGGGCGGAAGGCGGGCAGCAGGGCGCGCTCGACCGTGCCGTCCGCGAAGTCCGCCCAGCGGACCGGGAAGACGGCCGTCTCGACGCGCGCCGGGCCGCTGTCCGTACGGATCGTCGTCCCGTCCAGCGCGAGTGCCGCCGCGCCGGAGGGGTTGGAGCGGCGTACGTCGGCGTCCAGCTGGAACGGGTCGAAGCCGGTGACCACGATGCGCTTGATGTTCGTACCGGCCGGGAGGTCGAGCGAGTCCTGTCCGCGTGAGGTGCGCTCCAGCGTGTCCACGAGCGCGGCGCGGCGGGCGTCGGTGAGCGGGAAGCCCGGCTGCCACTCGCCCAGCGCGCGGGTCATGCCGAGCCGCGCCCAGTACAGCGGCCGGTCGTCGTCCCGGCTGAGGTCCCCGCCCGCGGGCCCCCGGCCCTGTACCCGGTCCACCGCGTGCTTCCACAGCGCCCGGCCCTCGCGGGTGACCACGCGCTCGGCCTCGGTGGCGGAGTGCGTGCCCGCCAGGGCGCGGGCGAAGTCCGGCGCCACCTCGTCGAACCCGCTGCGCCGCAGGATCTCCTGCGGCGCGGCCTTGTCGAGCCGCTGCTCCTCGATGGTGGGGGTGGCGGTGGTGTCCGGCGCGGCCACGGCGGGGGTGGCGATGGCCAGGGGAGCGGTGGCGAGCAGGGCGGCGCCGAGCAGGGCGAGCCGGGGGCGTATCGATCTCATGCGGGGTCCTCTCGGGTGAGGAGTGACGGTGGTCGGAGGCCGGGGACTGGGGCCGGGGCCTGGGGGAAACGACAACCCCTCCCGTCCCGGGCTCTTGAGCTCGGGACGGGAGGGGAACCGGTGAGCTACGGGGCCGCGCGCGGCGGAGCCGCTCAGCGGGTCGAGAACGAGTGCACCGTCGTCGACCGGTACGTCTGCCCCGGCCGCAGCACCGTCGAGGGGAACGACGGCTGGTTCGGCGAGTCCGGGAAGTGCTGGGTCTCCAGGGCGAAGGCGTCGCCCTGCCGGTAGACCCGCCCCGACGTGCCCGCGAACGTGCCGGTCAGGAAGTTGCCGGTGTAGAACTGCACACCAGGCTCGGTCGTGGCGATCCGCATCACCCGGCCGGACTCCGGCTCGGTCACCGTCAGGAAGTGCTCCGGACGGCTGGTGATGCCCTTGTCCAGCACGAAGTTGTGGTCGATCCCCTGCCCGTAGAGCACCTGCTGGTGCGCCTCCCGGATGTCCCGGCCGATCTCCTTGGCGCGGCGGAAGTCGAACGGCGTCCCGGCCACCCGGGCGAGTTCGCCGGTGGGGATGAGGGTCTTGTCGACCGGGGTGTAGCGGCTGGCGGCGATCTCAAGACGGTGGTCGTAGATGGAGCCGCCGCCCTCCCCGGCCAGGTTGTAGTACGTGTGGTTGGTGAGGTTCACGACCGTCGCCTTGTCGGTCGTGGCCTCGTAGTCGATGCGGAAGTCGCCCGCCGCCGTGAGCGTGTAGTCCACCCGCACGGTGAGCGTGCCGGGGTAGCCCATCTCGCCGTCGGGGCTCACCCGGCGCAGGGTGAGCCCCACGTCCGCGCCCTTGCGGAACGGCTCCACGGACCAGACGTGCTTGTCGAAGCCCTTGTCGCCGCCGTGCAGGCTGTTCGGCCCGTCGTTGATCGGCAGCTGGTACTTCTTGCCGTCCAGCGTGAAGGTGCCGCGTGCGATGCGGTTGCCGTAGCGGCCGATGAGGGCGCCGAAGTACGGGCTGTCCGCCACATAGGAGTCCAGGTCGTCGAAGCCGAGCGAGACATTGGCGCGGCGGCCGTGGCGGTCGGGGATCTCCAGGGCCTGCACGATGCCGCCGTAGCTGAGCACGCGCAGCCGGGTGCGGCCGTTCTCGATCGTCCAGCGGTCGACCCGCGTGCCGTCCGCGAGCGTGCCGAAGTGCTCCTTCACCGCGCCTCCCTTTCCCGCGGAGTCCCCTCCGCCGGCTCCGTGGGCGGTGCCGGTCGTGGCGGCCGAGGCCGCCAGTCCGGCCGCCGCCGCCGTGATCACCGTGCGTCTGCTCGTGGTCATATGCGGCTCCGTAAGGCTAGATCCATGAGGGACAGCAGATGGGTTACGACCCGACCTTGCGCTTGTTCCAGACATCGAAGCCGACCGCGGCCAGCAGGACCAGACCCTTGATCACCTGCTGGTAGTCGGTACCGATGCCGACCAGCGACATACCGTTGTTGAGCACGCCGAGCACCAGGCCACCGATGATCGCGCCGAGCACCGTGCCCACACCGCCGCTGGCCGAGGCGCCGCCGATGAACGCGGCGGCGATGGCCTCGAGCTCGAAGTTGAGGCCCGCACTGGGGGTGGCGGAGCCCAGCCGGGCGGCGAAGACCAGACCGGCGAGGGCGGCCAGCACACCCATGTTGACGAAGACCAGGAAGGTGACGCGCTTGTCCCGGACACCCGACAGCTTGGCCGCCGGCTGGTTGCCGCCGAGGGCGTACACATGCCGCCCGACCACGGTGTTGCGCATCACGAAGCTGAACAGGACGAAGAGCACGGCCAGGATCAGCAGCCCGTACGGCGCCCCGTGCCAGCTGGACAGCGTCATGGTGAACGCCATCACCGCGGCCACGATCGCCGCGCACTTGACGAAGAACAGCCCCAGCGGCACCACGTCCAGCTCATAGGCCGTCCGCTGCTGCCGGGCGCGCCACTCCTGCCAGACGGCGGCGGCGCAGACGACGAGGCCGATCACCATCGTGGGGTTGTGGTACTGCGTGTACGGGCCCATCTCCGGGATGAAGCCGGTGCTCATCTTCTCGAAGCCGTCGGGGAACGGCGACAGGGACTGACCGTCCAGCAGGATCTGGGTGCCGCCGCGGAAGGCCAGCATTCCGGCCAGGGTGACGATGAAGGACGGAATGCCTATGTAGGCGATCCAGAAGCCCTGCCAGGCCCCGGCCACCGCGCCGAGCAGCAGACAGAGGACGACCGCGAGGCCCCACGGCATATCGTGTTTGATCATCATGACGCCGGCGGCCGCGCCGATGAAGGCGACCAGTGAGCCGACCGACAGATCGATATGCCCCGCGATGATCACGATCATCATGCCGATCGCGAGGATGAGGATATAGCCGTTCTGCTGCACCAGGTTGGTGACGTTCAGCGGCCGCAGCAGGATGTCGTCCGACCAGATCTGGAAGATGACGATGATCAGGGCGAGCGCGACCAGCATTCCGTACTGCCGCATGTTGGACCGCAGGCCCTGCAGCAGCAGCGTCCCGACGCTGGGCGAGCCCTCGGCCGGCGGTGGGGCCGGGCTCTCGGTCTTCTGGGTGGCCGTGCTCATCCTTCGTCTCCTCTGTCCCTCGTCATGTGGCGCATCAGAACTTCCTGCGTCGCCTCGGCCCGGGGAACCTCCCCGGTCAGCCGCCCGGCCGCCATCGTGTAGATCCGGTCGCACATCCCCAGCAGCTCGCCCAGCTCGGAGGAGATGAAGATGACGGCCTTGCCCTGGGCCGCCAGGTCGTTGATGACCGTGTAGATCTCGTACTTGGCCCCGACGTCGATGCCCCGGGTGGGCTCGTCGAGGATGAGCACTTCGGGACCCGCGAAGATCCACTTGCTGAGGACGACCTTCTGCTGGTTGCCGCCGCTGAGCCGGCCGACCCGCTCGAAGACCGTGGGGGCCTTGATGTTCATGGTGGTGCGGAACCGCTCGGCGACCCGCGACTCCTCGTGCTCGTTGACCACGCCGCGGCGCGCCACCTTGGTCAGCGAGGAGAGCGAGACATTGCGGCTGATGGTGTCGTCGAGGTTGAGCCCGTAGTGCTTGCGGTCCTCGGTGACGTACGCGATGCCGTGGTCGATCGCCTCCGGCACGGTGCGGGTACGGACCTCCCGGCCGTCCCGGAACACCCGGCCGCCCGCGTACCGCCCGTACGCCCGCCCGAAGACGCTCATGGCGAGCTCGGTGCGGCCGGCGCCCATCAGCCCGGCGATGCCGACGATCTCACCGCGCCGCACGTTCAGCGACACCCCGTCCACGACCTTGCGCTGCTGGTCGATGGGGTGGTGGACGGTCCAGTCCTCGACGGCCAGGGCCACCTCGGAGGCGTCCTCGCCCTCGTACGGGGTGCGGTCGGGGAAGCGGTGGTCGAGGTCGCGGCCGACCATGCCGCGGATGATGCGGTCCTCGGAGATCTCGGGGCTGGCCTCGGGGGTCTCCCGGACGGTCAGGGTTTCGATGGTCTGGCCGTCGCGCAGAATGGTGACGGAGTCGGCGACCCGGCGGATCTCATTGAGCTTGTGGGAGATCAGGATGCAGGAAATGCCCTGCGCCTTGAATTCCAGCAGCAGATCGAGGAGTTTTCCGCTGTCCTCGTCGTTGAGCGCCGCGGTCGGCTCGTCCAGGATGAGCAGCTTCACTTCCTTGGAGAGCGCCTTGGCGATTTCCACCAGCTGCTGTTTGCCCACGCCGATATCGGTGACGCGGGTCTGCGGCGAATCCGTCAGACCGACCCGCTTGAGCAGCGCGGTGGCGTGTCTGAGGGTTTCGTTCCAGCTGATGAGGCCGCGCCGGGAGTGTTCATTGCCGAGGAAGATGTTCTCGGCGATGGACAGATAGGGGATCAGCGCCAGTTCCTGATGGATGATGACGATGCCGCGCTGCTCGCTCGCGCGGATGTCCTTGAAGGCGCACGCCTGGCCGTCGAAGAGGATCTCGCCCTCGTAACTGCCGTGCGGATGGACCCCGCTGACCACCTTCATCAGGGTGGACTTTCCCGCGCCGTTCTCCCCGCAGAGCGCGTGGATCTCGCCCTGGCGGACACGGAGATTGACATCGGAGAGCGCCTTGACACCGGGGAACGTCTTGGTGATGGAGCGCAATTCGAGAATGGTGCTCATAGCCCGGTACCGCCCTACTTCAGCTGCGACGCGGTGTAGTAACCCTGGTCGACCAGCACCTGGGTGTTGGACTTGTCGACGCTGACCGGGTTGAGCAGGAAGGTCGGCACGACCTTCTCGCCGTTGTCGTACGACTTGGTGTCGTTGACCGGGGGCTTGCCGCCCGTCAGCTCCGCCTTGGCCATCGCCACGGTGGCCTTCGCCAGCTTGCGGGTGTCCTTGTAGATGGTCTGCGTCTGCGCGCCCCGCATGATGGACTTCACGGAGGCGAGCTCGGCGTCCTGCCCGGTCACCACCGGGTACGGCTTGGACTTGGTGCCGTAGCCGACGCCCTTGAGCGCGGAGAGGATGCCGATGGACATGCCGTCGTACGGCGACAGCACGGCGTCGACATCGCGGCTGCTGTACGCCTTGTTGAGCAGGTCCTCCATGCGGTCCTGGGCGGCGCTGCCGCTCCACTTCTCGGTGTAGAGCTGGTTGAGCTTTGTCTGCTTGGAGCGGACGACCAGCTCGCCCTTGTCCATGTACGGCTTGAGCACCTTCATGGCGCCGTTGAAGAAGTACTTGGTGTTGTTGTCGTCCGAGGACCCGGCGAACAGCTCGATGGAGAACGGGCCCTTGCGGCCCTTGGACAGCCCCAGCTTGTCGGCGATGTACTGGCCCTGGAGCCTGCCGACCTTCTCGTTGTCGAAGGTGGCGTAGTAGTCGACGTTCTTGGTGCCCAGGAGCAGCCGGTCGTAGGAGATCACCGGGATGTTGGCCTCATGGGCCTGCTTCAGGACGTCGGAGAGGGCCCCGCCGTTGATCGGCGCGATCACCAGCAGCCGGTGGCCCTTGGTGATCATGTTCTCGATCTGGGACACCTGGGTACGGACGTCGTCCTCGCCGTACTGGAGGTCCGTCTTGTAGCCCGCGGCCTGGAACTGCTTGGCCATGTTCCGGCCGTCGGCGATCCACCGCTCGGAGGACTTCGTCGGCATCGCGATGCCGATCGTGCCTCCCTTTTCCTTGCTCTTGTACCGGCTGCCGCCGACCGCCTCCTGGCCACAGGCCGTGGCGGTCAGCGAGAGCGCGAGGAGGCCGGCGCCTATCGCCGCGGCTCGTGCTCCTCTTACCGTGCGCATGGTGTTGGGGTCCTTCCCTGGGGCGTCGTTGCGTCAGGAACTGGGGAGGTCCGCGTCGGCGGTGAAGCGCCGCAGCGGACCCGGCAGCCGGGAGCCGAGCGGGGACATCCCGCCGTCCGCGCCCAGCCGGGTGAGCAGGTCGAGCACGAGCCGCCCGCGGCGCACCCGCTCGCGGGCGCTGCCCAGCGCCACGTCCCGCAGCTGGGCGCCGTACGGGTAGATCCCCGGGGATTTGCTGAGCCCGAACTTCAGATAGATGGGGGCGCCGCGCCGGATCAGCTCCGCCGCGTCATAGATCCGCACATAGCCGCCGAGGTCGTCCGGGGCCTCGACATAGAAGTCCATCGGGGCGCGGGAGACCCGGCGGATCTCGGTGAGGTGCTCCAGCGTCAGGTCCGACGGGATGTTGATGGAGTCGGCCCCGAGCTGCTCGTACACCGCGAACGAGGCCGGGTTGACCGGGCCGACCAGCGCGGACAGCTTGAAGGTGGTGTCCGCGGGCAGCTCGCCGCTCGCCCGCAGCCGGTTCAGCAGCCACAGCACCCCCTCGTCGGCCACCAGCAGGCACTTCACGCCCAGCGAGACCGCGCGCAGCGCGTCCTCCACGCATCCGGCCACCGCGTCATGGCCACGGGCGCGCAGCCCCCCGCCGCCGGAGTCGGAGCGGGTCGCGGCGCCGATGTCCCAGGTGCCGCGGGGGCCGGTGAACAGGCACAGCTCGGCGTTCCGCTCGGCGCAGGACTCGACCATCTCGGTGATCTCGGCATCGGTGAGCATCCAGACGCCGCTGCCCTGGCTGATCCGGTGGATCGGCACATCCAGCCGCCCGGCCTCCTTGAACACGGTGGCCAGCGCCTCCGGGCCCTCGACGGAGGGGATCTCGGTGCGCCAGGTGCCGCCGTCGGGGAAGGTGTGCGCGGAGGTGTCGGCGGGGTCGGGGGCGGGCGCGGCGTGGCCGAGCGACGCGAGGGCCGCGTCGGCGGGGCGGCGGGGACCGGAAGAGGCGGGTGAGGCGGCGGTCACGGTGCTCCCTGTGGAGTGATGGCCGGTGGTTCGGCGTCCGGCTGGTGCTGCCCAGGACATCGTTGTCCGGGTGGGGCTGGGGTGATGACTAGAGACGGTGCGGAGGGCTGGTGGGATGGCTGGAGTCGGGTCCGAAAGGCTGGTGGGACGACCGGAGTCGGGGGCGGGAGGCTTGCCACGAGTGCCCCGACGCGCTAGTTGGGGCCCTGTGGACGCAGCAGCACCTTGCCGACGCCCGGATCGCCGCTGCCGACCAGCTCGATCGCCGTGGCGAAGTCGGTGAGGGGCAGCTCATGGGTGATCAGCGGCCGCAGGCTCAGCAGCCCCGCGTCGAAGACCCGTACCGCGTGTGACCAGGCGGCGGGCGGGGCCCCGAAGACGGTCTGCACCTCGATCTGGCGGACCACCAGGTCGGTGGGGTCAAGACCCTCCGCGCCCGCCGCCGGGATGCCGGTGAGCACCAGCCGGCCGCCCCGGCGCAGCAGGGAGGCGGAGGTACGGGCGGCGGAGGCCGATCCGGCGGTCTCGATCACCACGTCATAGCCCGAGAGCTGGTCGGACAGCTGGTCCCGGGTGCGGAACTCGGTGCCGCCGAAGGACAGCGACAGCCGCTCCCGGTCCGGGCGGGTGCCCACCACCAGCAGTCGCGCGGGGGAGACGGCGGCGAGGAACTGCACGGCGATCATGCCGAGCGTGCCGGTGCCGACCACCGCGACCCGCTCACCGGGCTGGGCCCGGGCCTTGAGCGCGGCGGCGGCGATGCACGCGGCGGGTTCCAGCAGCGCGGCCGCGCCCAGGTCGGCGTCGTCGGACAGCGGGTGCAGCAGCCGGGCGGGCAGGGCCAGGGTGTCGGCCATCGCCCCGGGCTGGGTGAAGCCGGTCTCCTCGTACCCGGCCGTGCACAAGGTGGTGTCCCCGGCGTGACAGCGGTCGCACACCTGGCAGTTGCGGAACCCCTCGCCGACGACCTTGCGGCCGACGAGCGCCTCCGGGACGCCCGCGCCGACCGCCTCGACCGTCCCGGACCACTCGTGGCCGGGGGTGACGGGGTAGCGGACGTACCCCTCGGGCCGGTTGCCCTGGTACAGCTCGCGGTCGCTGCCGCAGATCCCGGAGGCGTGCACCCGCACCCGCGCGTCGCCGGGGCCGGGCGCGGCCGCCTCGGCGGCGGCGGGGGTCTCGACGAGACGGAACGCGCCGGGGGCGTCGAGGACGAGCGCGGTCACTGCCGTCCGCCCTTCGGGTCCCGCTTCTCCCAGCCCTCGGCCCACAGGTCGAAGTGGGCCTGCTGCTGCGGGAATTCGGCCGCCGCGTCGGTGTCCAGCTCCACGCCGAGACCGGGCTCGTGGGAGAGCTGGAAGTAGCCGTCCACGACCTGCGGGGCGCCCTTGACCACCTTCTTGATCTCCGCGTCGGCGAAGTCGTTGAAGTGCTCAAGGATCTTGAAGTTCGGGGTGCAGCCGGCGAGCTGGAGCGAGGCGGCGGTCAGCACCGAACCGCCCACGTTGTGCGGGGCGATCAGCACGTAGTGGGTCTCGGCCGTGGCGGCCAGCTTGCGCGCCTCGCCGATGCCGCCGATGTGGCCGACGTCGGGCTGGATGATGTCGGCGGCCTGCGACTCGAACAGCTCGCGGAACTCGATCCGGTCGTGGATGCGCTCACCCGTGGCGATCGGCAGCCGCGTCTTCTCCGCGACCTTCGCGAGCGCCTTGAGGTTCTCCGGCGGCACCGGCTCCTCCAGCCACGACGGGTGGAACCGCTCCAGCTCGCCCGCGATCCTCACGGCCGTCGCCGGGCTGAACCGCCCGTGCATCTCCACCAGCAGCTCGGTCTCCGGGCCGATCGCGTCCCGTACGGCCTCCACGAGGGAGAGCGAGTGCAGGGTCTCGGCGTGGTCCAGCTCGAAGTGGCCGGTGCCGAAGGGGTCCAGCTTCAGCGCCCGGTAGCCGCGCTCGACCACCGTGGAGGCCGCCTTGTGGAACGCCTCGGGGGTGCGCTCGACGGTGTACCAGCCGTTGGCGTACGCCTTGACCCGGTCCGTCACCTTGCCGCCGAGCAGCTGCCAGACGGGCACCCCGAGCGCCTTGCCCTTGATGTCCCAGCAGGCCATCTCCACACAGGCGATGCCGGACATCACGATCTCGCCCGCCCGGCCGTAGTCGCCGTACTTCATCCGGCGGACCAGGTCCTCCACCGCGAACGGGTCCGACCCTGCGAGGTGATTGGTCTCGGCCTCACGCAGATAGCCCAGCAGCGCATCGGTCCGCCCCAGCATGCGGGTCTCGCCGACGCCGGTGATCCCCTCGTCCGTATGGACCTGCACATAGGTGAGGTTGCGCCAGGGGGTGCCGACGACATGCGTACTGATACCGGTGATGCGCACAGCAATCGACCCTTCGCGATGTTCGATATTTCGTCACTCGTTCGAAATCTTGACGTGACGGTAATAAGGGGCCATCAGGGGTGTCAATGGCTGTGCGTCGAATGACGTGCGAACGTGACAACCCCTCATGACCGATCAAGAACCATCATGACCGATCATCTCGCCGGACAACATGCCTGCCGGAATGTTCGTTGGGGGCGCCTGTGTGGGGGCTCAGTCCCGGGTGTGCGGGAGCAAACGGGTCGGGGTGACCTCTTGGGCATGGAGGACGGCATCGCGCCAGTCCGCGAGCGATAGGCGTCCAGCGCGGTGCCTCCCAAGATCGCGTCAGCGAACTCCGCGGGTGGCGCCGGTAGCCTCGGACATGAACCGGGGTTGAGGTCGGGCCAAGGGGCGACGGCGGCTACGCACCGCTTCGCTCCAAGGGGCGACGGCGGCTACGCACTGCTTCGCTGCGCCTCCACCAGGACCTCGCCCGCCGTCGTCCGGTCGTACAGAACCGATCGCCCCACCCGGCGCCTGCGGACCAGGCGGGCCTCGCGCAGGACGCGCAGATGGCGGCCGACCGAGCCCAGCGTCTGGCCGGTGAGGGCCACCAGGTGGGTGGTGCTCTTCGGGGTGTCGAGGAGGAGCAGGACGCTCGCGCGGGCCGGGCCGAGGAGACGGGCGAGGGGGTCGGCGGCCGGTCGCGGGTCGGATGCGGCGAGGGCGCCGGCGCAGGGGTAGATCACGGCGTAGCGGTGCGGGGCGTCCCAGGCGACCCAGCCGGTGAAGGGGGTGACGGGGACGAAGAGCAGCTGGGCGCCGTGGATCGCGCGGGGCGGGTTGTCGTGGGCGTTGATCTGCAGTCGGCTGCCGCCCAGCCAGCGCATCCCCGGGCGCAGGTTGTCCAGCGCCGCCGCCCAGCCGCCCTGGCTCACCTGGCCGGTGCGCGCCACCACATCGGCCTCGATGATCCGGCGGCGGCGCGGCCATGTGGGCCGTACGGCTTCCGTCCACACCCACGCCAGCAGCTCCGCGAGCCGCCCCGGCAGATCGTCGCGGCGCAGCGCGGCCGGGAGCGGGGTGCGGCCCAGGGAGACCGTGAGGTCGCCGCGGGCGGCGGCGGGGGCCGTCGTACGGATGCGGGCCAGCTCCTCCTCGAAGGACGGCTCGCCCTCGCCGGGCGGCGCCTGGGTGAGGAAGTCCGCGAGCCAGGTCCGGCCGAGCGCGGCCCGGACGAGCAGCGCGGTCACCGGGTCGTCGGCCAACCGGGCCCGGTAGGCGGGCAGATGGGCGTCGAGCCAGGCCCGCTCGCCCGGGTGCGCGGCGCTCGCCCGCTCCAGGGTGATCAGGGCCGCGGTGGTCTCGGCCAGGGCGGAGCGGACGAACCGGCCGCCCGCGAGCGTGTCGGCGTCCACCAGCCACAGCCCCATCCGGCCACCTCCGCCGCCACCCCGTGGTCGCGCGTCGTCGCGCGTCGTTCCGTGTCGTTCCGGTCGTTTCGCGTCCGGGCGAAACATTAACGCCGTCGCGCGGCGACTCCCGAGCCTGAAGGCCATGCGCACGTATCGAGAAGTGTTCCGGGTCCCGGAGTTCACCCCGCTGTTCCTGGTCTCCGCCACGCAGGTGGCCGCCTCGACGGCGAGCGGCCTGGCCCTGGGCACCCTGGTCTACGCGGCGACCGGCTCGCCGCTGCTCTCCGCGCTCAGCATGTTCGGCCCCTCGCTCGCCCAGGTGGCGGGCGCGCTGGCGCTGCTGTCGGCGGCCGACCGGCTGCCGCCGCGCGCCGCGCTGTCCGGGCTGTCGGCGCTCTTCGCCCTGGGGACCGTCGCGTTGGCCCTCCCCGGGCTGCCCGTGGCGGCCGTCCTCGCCATCGTGTTCGGGCTGGGCGCGGCGGCCTCCCTCGGCGGCGCCGTCCGCTACGGGCTGCTCACCGAGATCCTGCCCAAGGACGGCTATCTGCTGGGCCGTTCGGTGCTCAACATGTCGAGCGGCACCATGCAGATCGGCGGATACGCGGCCGGTGGCCTCCTCGTGGCCACCCTCTCGGCGCGCGGCACCCTGCTCACCGCCGCCGCGCTGTACGTACTGGCCGGGGTCACCGCACGGTTCGGGCTGAGCAGGCGCGCGGCCCGGTCCGGAGGGCGGCCCTCGGTCGCCGAGACCTGGCGTGTCAACGCCCTCCTGTGGTCCTCCGCGCCCCGACGCCATGTCTACTACGCGCTCTGGGTGCCCAACGGGCTGATCGTCGGCTGTGAGTCCCTCTTCGTGCCCTACGCGCCCCGGCACGCCGGGCTGCTCTTCGCCGTCGGCTCCCTCGGCATGCTGATGGGGGACCTGCTCACCGGGCGGCTGCTGCCGCCGCACCGGCGGGAGCGGTTCGCGGCGCCCCTGCGGCTGCTGCTCGCCGCGCCGTATCTGGTCTTCGCCCTGCACCCGCCGCTGCCGCTCGCGCTGGCCGCCGTCGCGCTCGCCTCGGTCGGCTTCTCGGCCACGCTGGCACTCCAGCAGCGGCTGATGGCCCTGACGCCGGACGAGATGAGCGGCCAGGCCCTGGGGCTGCACTCCTCCGGCATGCTCACCATGCAGGGGGTGTCCGCCGCCCTCGCGGGCGCGCTGGCCCAGCCCACCTCCCCGGCGGTGGCGATGGCCACGCTGGCGGCGGTCTCCGTGGCCGTCACCCTGGCCCTGGCCCCGGGGCTGCGGGGCGATCCCGGGGCGCGTCGGCCTCAAGCGGCTCCGGCGGAGGGGACGGTCGAGGGGGTGGCCCGGGAGGGGTGAGCACCGTAAGGGCGGGGGCGGGCACTGGAGCGGTCTGGGTGGGCACCGTAAGGGCGGCGGTGAGCACCGTAAGGGCGGGACGAGTTCCGTATGGGCAGGGGCGAGTCCCGTAAGAACGCGGGTGAGCACCGTAAGGGCGTCACCGGGGTCAACCGGGCGCGGCGCTCCTCGGTCAACCGGACGCCCGGTGGCCACCCGTTGGGCGGTGCCGGACACGCCGCACGGGGGTGAGGTTCCCCCGGACGAGTTCGGGAGCCCGGTAGCTGTACGGGCAACTGAACTCCCGCTCACGGGCATCCGTTCGGCGACTCCGCTCGGGAGGACGCGGCGGAACCCGGGCGGGAGTCCGCTCCCGCCCCAGGAGGTATGTACGACCATGCGCAACCGCCGCCGCGCCCTCGGCGCCCTTACCGTTCTCCTCATGGCGGCGCCGGCCGCCCACGCCGCGCCCGCCGGGCACGGTGGGTTCGACCGGCCGCGTCTGCCCCTGCCCTGGACCGACGATCTGACCATCGACCGCACCGGGGACGTCACCCGGGACGGGTCCGTCACGCTGTACGGCAGCTACCGATGCGTCCGGGAAGGGATGGAGTACACGCGGGCGAGCGTGCTCGTCACCCTCACCCAGGGCCGGGAGCGGCACGGCCTCGGCGGCTATCACGCGATCTGCGACGGACAGCGGCACCGCTGGCTGATCGACGCGGTGGACGTGGGACGGTACGAACCGGGACCGGCGGAGGTCGAGGGCACGCTGTTGAGGTTCGACACCAACGGCACCTTCGTACCGGTGCCGAGGAACACGGCCGGGGTCGAGCGGGGGATCAGGCTGGTGGGCGGCGACGGCTGAGCCACCGCCACGAGACGGCCCGCCCGCGCGGCCGTCACCCCTCGGCCGCTTCGTCTCCCTGCCCCAGCAGGGAGACGAAGGCCCGGAAGAGGGCGGGCATGTCCACCGCGTCCCGGTCGTGCAGCCACTGGAACTGGAGCCCGTCCATCACCGCCACCAGCAGCGGCGCGGCGGCCTCCGGGGTGAGCCCGCCGGGGAGCCGGTCGCCGAACTCGCCGCGCAGGATGGCCGCCATGTCGGCGCGCACCTTGTCATAGCGCTGGGTGAAGAAGCCGCGCGCGGGGTGGTCGTCGGTGACGCTCTCGCCGAGGAGTGCGGAGAAGGTCTGGACGATGCCGGGGCGCATCGCGTTGTACTCCACCAGCGAGCCGAGCAGGTCCAGCGGCCATATGTGCCCTCCGTCGCGCCGCGCGGAGCCGGTGTCCCACTGGTCGCGCTCCTCGAGCACGGCGATGAGCAGCGATTCCTTGGTGGGGAAGTAGTGGAGCAGCCCCTGTTGGGTGAGGCCCACCCGCTCGGCGACCGCCCCGAGGGTCGCGCCCCGGTAGCCGCGCTCGGCGATCACTTCGAGCGCGCGGCGGACGATCTCCGCCCGTCGTTCCTCACCACGCCTGGTACCGCGCTCGGCCGCCCTCTCCATGCTCGTACCGTAGAGCATGTTTGGTAACGAGTCGATAACGGTACCTACCTGGCAACAGGTTCTCGGGTCCACGATGGCCTCGGACGAGAACCGGACGGGACCCGCACCGGGAGGGGCGAGCGATGGCGGACGCGATCGGCGAGGGCGGCACGGCCGGCGAGGGCGGCGAGGGCGGCGAGGTTGGCACGGCCGAGGTTGGCGAGGGCGGCACGGCCGAGGTCGTGGAGAAGGCCCTCGGGCTGCTGGATCTGGACACCAAGGCGCGGCTGCTGTCCGGGCAGGACATGTGGAGCCTGCCCGCCGTTCCGGCGATCGGGCTGCGCTCCCTGGTGATGTCGGACGGCCCGATCGGCGTCCGCGGCGTCCACTGGACCGCCGACGACCCCTCCATCGCCCTGCCCAGCCCGACCGCGCTCGCTGCGACCTGGGACCCGGAGCTCGCCCGGCGGGCCGGGCGGCTGCTCGCGCAGGAGGCGCGGCGCAAGGGCGTCCATGTGCTGCTCGCGCCGACGGTCAATCTGCACCGCTCCCCGCTGGGCGGCCGCCACTTCGAGGCGTACAGCGAGGATCCGTATCTCACCGGCGAGATCGGCACCGGCTATGTGACGGGTGTGCAGGACGGCGGAGTGGGCACCACCGTCAAGCACTTCGTGGCCAACGACGCCGAGACCGAGCGCTTCACCGTCGACAACCAGGTGGGCGCGCGGGCGCTGCGCGAGCTGTATCTCGCCCCCTTCGAAGCCATCGTCAAGAACGCCCGCCCCTGGGGCGTCATGGCCGCCTACAACGGGGTCAACGGCTCGACCATGACCGAGCACCGCGAGCTCCAGCAGGGGGTGCTGCGCGGTGAGTGGGGCTTCGACGGCTTCATCGTCTCCGACTGGATGGCGGCCCGTGACACCGTGCGGGGGCTCAAGGGCGGGCTCGATGTCGCGATGCCCGGTCCGCGGACCGTCTACGGCGAGGCGCTGGCCGCCGCGGTGCGCGACGGCCGGGTGAGCGAGGCGGAGCTGGACGCGGCGGTGCGGCGGCTGCTCACCCTGGCCGCCCGGGTCGGCGTCCTGGACGGCGCGGCCCCGGCCGTCGCCCCCGCCGACCGGCCCGGCCCCATCGACGGGGACGCGCTGGCCCGCGAGATCGCCCGGCGGTCCTTCGTCCTGCTGCGGAACGAGGGCGCGGGCGGCCGGGACGCGGTGCTGCCCCTGGACGCGGGCGCTCCCGGTGGTGTGCGGTCGCTGGCCCTGATCGGCGCCGCGGCGCGCGACGCCCGGGTGCTGGGCGGCGGTTCGGCGGTGGTCTTCCCCGACCATGTGGTCTCACCGCTCGACGGGTTGCGGGCCGCGCTGCCGCCGGGCGTCGAGCTCAGCTACGCCGTGGGCGCCGACCCCACCGACGAACTCGCCCCCGCCGCCCAGGGGTTCGCGCTGCGCGCCGTGGTCCGGGCCGCCGACGGGCGGGTGCTCGGCGAGTCCCGGCTGGCCGACGGGCAGGTGCAGTGGATCAGCGACTTCCCCGACGGGGTGAGCTTCGAGGAGCTGCACACCGTCGAGACCGTCGGCACCTTCACCCCGCGCGAGAGCGGCGCCCACTCCTTCGGCACCAGGGGGCTGGGTGGCCTCCGGCTCGCCGTGGACGGCAAGGTGCTCTTCGAGGGGGAGGAGCACCCGCAGGACGTCGGCGACCCCTTCGAGGCGTTCATGGGCGCGCCCGTGGCCCGGGGCCAGGTGGAGCTCACGGCGGGCGAACCGGTGGAGGTCAGCCTCACCTGCGCGGTGGTCCGCCCCGAGGACGCCCTCCTCGACGCCGTCTGCTTCAGTCTGCTGCACCGGGCGCCGGAGCGGGACGCCGAGGAGCTGATCCAGGAGGCCGTCGCCGCGGCCTCGGCGGCCGAGGCGGCCGTGGTGGTGGTCGCCACCACCGAGCGGGTCGAGAGCGAGGGGTTCGACCGCGGGCATCTGCGGCTGCCGGGCCGTCAGGACGAGCTGGTGCGGCGGGTCGCCGCCACCGGCACCCCCACCGTGGTGGTGGTCAACGCGGGCTCACCGGTCGAGATGGCCTGGCGGGACGAGGTCGCCGCGGTGCTGCTGAGCTGGTTCCCCGGCCAGGAGGCGGGGGCCGCGCTCGCCGACGTCCTGCTGGGCGCGGAGGAGCCGGGCGGCCGCCTGCCCACGACCTGGCCCCAGCGCCTCGAGGACGCCCCGGTCAGCGCGGTGACGCCCAGCGAGGGCCGACTGGTCTACGACGAGGGCGTGTTCATCGGCTACCGCGCGTGGGAGCGGCGGGAGGGGATCGCTCCGGCGTACTGGTTCGGGCACGGCCTGGGCTACACGGACTGGGCGTATGAGGCGATGGACGTCACTCCCGCGGAGGGCGACGGTGAGGCGCTGGGCACGGTGACCGTGCGGGTCCGCAATACGGGGGCCCGGGCGGGCCGTGAGGTGGTGCAGGTCTATCTCGCCGTGCCTGAGGACGAGGCCGAGGCCGGTGCCCATGACGGCGCCCATGACGGCGCCGAGGACCGCCCGGTGCGGCGCTTGGCGGGCTTCGCCTCGGTCACCGCGGCCCCGGGGGAGACGGCCGAGGCGACCATCCCCCTGCCCCGCCGGGCCGCGGAGATCTGGGACGAGGCGAAGGGCGCCTGGCGCCTGATCCCGGGCACCTACGCGGCGGAGGCGGGCCGCAGCGTCGCCGACCGCCGCCTGTCGGTCCCGGTGCCGGTGCGGACGACGGCCTGAGCTACGCCGTCCGGCGTGCGGTGGGGCTGCGGCCCGCTTCCGCCGGTCAGAGGGTGACCGCCGANGGGGCTGCGGCCCGCTTCCGCCGGTCAGAGGGTGACCGCCGAATCGTGACGCCTGCGGCGGGCTGTTCCCCTCCCCACCCCTTCCCGAAACCGGGGCTCCGCCCCAGACCCCGGGGCGGGGCTCTGCCTCAGGCCCCCGGGCGGGGCTCCGTCTCGGAGCTCGGGCCGGGCTGCGTCCCAGGTCCCCGGGGCCGGGGCGAAGCCCCTGCTATGCGGTGGAGCCGTATAGCAGATCCGCCGGACACCCCATGGCCCACCTCGCCCGGCCCGGAGGGCTCGCGCCTCGCGGCCCGCGCTCGGCTTCCGGCCCTTGGCCGGGAGCCGAGCGCGGGGCGGGGTCAGGGCGCGGAAGCGGTGATGCGGCGGTAGGCCATTTCGGCCAGTTGTGCCTGGCCCGCCTTGCTGGGGTGGAACCAGTCCCATTTGCTCAGCTCATGCGTGGTGAAGCGGTATTCGTGCACCGCCGGGTCGTACCGGCACAGCACATCCCGCCCGCATACGTCCTTCAGCACCTTGTTGTACTCGGTCACCCGGTCCGCCACCCGCTGCCGGCGGTCGTTGGAGGCCGCGTCCAGGTCCTGGGAGTCCTTCAGCATCGACGGGCAGATGCCCAGCTTCCAGATCTGCCGCCCGAAGACGTTCTTCCGCCCCTCCGACCACAGCCGCTTCAGGTCCGGCACGCTGGCCACGTACACCTGGGTCTTCGGCAGATCACGGCGCAGCCGGGTCAGCGCCGAGGTGAAGGTGGTGCGGAACTGCTCGGTGGAGGTCATGTCGTCCACCGAGTCCCGGCACGCGTCATTGGCGCCGATCATCACGGTGATCAGCTTCGGCTTGCGGGCCGCGGCCGCCTCGATCTGGCCGGGGAGGTCGGCCACGACCGCGCCGGTCTTGGCGAAGTTCCAGGCGTGGGTGCCCGCGCCGGCGGTGGTGGAGGGCAGCAGTCGCTGGGCGAGGCTCTTCACATCGGTGCCGGTGGACCACGACACCTCGGGGCAGTCGGAGAGCACCGAGCAGGCGTCGAAGCCGCGGGTGATGGAGTCGCCCAGGGAAGCGATCGAGGTCGGCCGGGTGTTCCAGACGATCGTCCGCTTGGCGCCTGGGGTCTTCCCCGCGCGGGTCGGCCCGTGCCGGGAGGGGTCGTCCGAGCTGCCGAAACAGCCCGCGGAGCTCAGTACGGCGGCGGTGGTGAACAGCACCACGCCGGTGCGCCCGGCGGAGCGCGAAAGAGCGCGCCCGGCGGTGCGCTCGGCGGAGCGCTCAGCGGTGCGCCCGGCGGAGCGCGATGTAGTGCGCGAGGACGGGCGCACGATCGTACGCGTGGTCGAGGAAGCGGCCGCCGATCGCTTCCGGCGTGTCGCGCTGACCCGCATGGCTGTTCCCCCTCCGGCTGTTGGGTGATATCTATCCGGACCGACGGTACGTCACTCCTCCGGCTGGATCGCACGGTACGTTTTTCTTGTGCCAGATGAGCGTCGTCCCCGCGACATGGCGCGCCATGCGGTACCAGCACATTACGCCCCGTCACATCCTGTCCACTTTCTTAAGAATTCTGCACGATAAATTTCACTGAAGGTGACGTCGAGACTGGTGTGGGAGTGATCACTAGGGCAGAATGTGATCCGATGTCCCGGGCGGGACCGGTACGGGCGCGAGGCCGCTGGGGAAGGCGCACCTCGAACCGCACAGGAGGCACCGGTGACGACCCGTGGAGTTCTGTATGTGCACTCCGCTCCGCGCGCGCTGTGCCCGCACGTCGAATGGGCGATCGCGGGCGTCCTCGGCGTGCGGGTCACTCTCGACTGGATCAAGCAACCGGCGGCGAACGGCACCTGGCGTGCCGAGTTCTCCTGGCAGGGCGAGGTCGGCACGGCCTCCAAACTGGCCTCCGCGCTCCGCGGCTGGCATCTGCTGCGCTTCGAGGTGACCGCCGATCCCTGCGCCACCGCCGAGGGCGAGCGCTACAGCTCCACCCCCGAGCTCGGCATCTTCCACGCCGTCACCGGAATGCACGGCGACATCCTGATCCCCGAGGACCGGCTGCGCGCCGCCCTCGCCCGCTCCGCCCGCGGCGAGAGCGACCTCGAGGCGGAGATCGCCAAGCTGCTCGGCAAGCCCTGGGACGACGAGCTGGAGCCGTTCCGCTACGCGGGTGAGGGCGCCCCGGTCCGCTGGCTGCACCAGGTCGTCTGAGCCCTGACGCGCCGCCAGCCCTTTGACCGGTAGCCCGCTTCGGGTTTTAGCGTGGCGGAATGACCGAACAACACCCGGCAACGTCCGTCGCGGTCCTCGGCACCGGCATCATGGGCTCCGGAATGGCCCGCAACCTCGCCCGCTCCGGGCTCGAGGTCCGTGCGTGGAACCGCACCCGATCCAAGGCCGAGCCGCTCAGCCAGGACGGCGTACGCGTCACCGACACCCCGGCCGAGGCCGTGGACGGCGCCGATGTCGTCCTGACCATCCTCTACGACGGCGCCGTGGCGCTCGAGACGATGCGGCAGGCCGTCCCCGCGCTGCGCCCCGGAACCGCGTGGGCCCAGGCCACCACGGCGGGTCTTGAGGCGCTGGAGTCGCTCACCGCGTTCGCCCGCGAGAAGGACCTCGTCCTCATCGACTCACCCGTCCTCGGCACCAAGCAGCCCGCGGAGAGCGGACAGCTGCTGGTGCTGGCCGCCGGGCCCAACCCCGTCCGTCCGGTCGTCTGGCCGGTCTTCGACGCCATCGGCAGCCGTACGGTGTGGGTCGGCGACAGCGCGGAGGGCGCCGCCGCCACCCGGCTCAAGCTGGTGCTCAACAGCTGGGTCCTCAACGTCACCCACGCCACCGCCGAGGCGGCCGCCCTCGCCAAGGGGCTGGGCGTGGACTGGCAGGGATTCCTGGACGCGGTCGAGGGCGGCCCGCTGGACAACGGCTATATGCGGGTCAAGTCGGCCCAGCTGCTCCGGGGCGACCTCGAGCCCAGCTTCGCCACCAAGACCGCGGAGAAGGACGCCCGGCTGATCGTGCAGGCCGGGGAGCGCGCCGGAGTGCGGCTGGACCTGGCGGCCGCGGGCGCGGAGCGGTTCCGCCGCGCGATCGAGGCGGGCCACGGCGACGAGGACATGGTGGCCTCGTACTTCGCCAGCTTCGACGGCGAAGCCCCCTGAGGCAGGCGAAGCCCCCTGAGGCAGGGGGAGCCCCCCGAGACGTAGGAAGCTCCCCTGACGCCCTGACGCCCTGTCGCCCTGACGCGGAAGCGGCCCGCCCCCGGCCGGAGCCGGAGGCGGGCCGCCCCCACATATCGGCGCCGCACGGCGCCGAGCGGTCAGACCGAGCGGAAGGCCAGCACCACATTGTGGCCGCCGAAGCCGAACGAGTCGTTCAGCGCCACGATCGGGCCCTCGGCCGGCAGCGCCCGCGCCTCGCCGGTCACGACGTCCGCGTCCGCCTCCGGGTCCAGCGAGCCGATGTTGATCGTCGGCGGGGCCAGCCGGTGGTACAGCGCGAGCACGCTGGCCACCGTCTCCACACCGCCCGCGCCGCCGAGCAGATGGCCCGTCATGGACTTGGTGGCGGAGACCGCCATGTGGTCCACGTCGTCGCCGAACACCTTGCGCAGCGCCTTGATCTCCGCCAGGTCGCCCTGCGGCGTCGAGGTCGCGTGCGCGTTGACGTGCGCGATCTCGGCACCGCTGATGCCGGTGTTCTCCACCAGGTTCTGCAGCGCGTTCCCGATGCCGTTGCCGGACGGCTCCGGCTGGGTGATGTGGTGGGCGTCGGCCGAGATGCCCTGGCCGATGGCCTGCGCGTACACCCGGGCGCCGCGCGCGGCGGCGTGCTCCGCCGACTCCAGGACGATGGCGCCCGAGCCCTCGCCCATCACGAAGCCGTTGCGGTCGACGTCGAACGGGCGCGAGGCGCCCTGCGGGTCGTCGTTGTTCTTGGACATCGCCATCATGTTGCCGAAGGCGACCATGGGCAGCGGGTGGATGGACGCCTCGGTGCCGCCCGCGACGACCACATCGGCGCGGCCGCTGCGGATCATCTCGATGGCGTAGCCGATGGCCTCGGCGCCGGACGCGCACGCGCTCACCGGGGTGTGCGCGCCCGCGCGGGCGTTGAGGTCGATGCTGACGTTCGCCGCCGGGCTGTTGGGCATCAGCATCGGCACGGTGTGCGGGGAGACCTTGCGGACGCCCTTCTCGCGCAGCACGTCGTACTGGTCGAGCAGGGTGGTGACCCCGCCGATGCCGGAGGCCACGACCGCGCCGAGCCGGTCGGGGTCGATCGAGGAGTCCTCGCCCGCCCTGGCGGTGAAGCCCGCGTCCGCCCAGGCCTCACGAGCCGCGAGCAGCGCGAACTGCGCGGAACGGTCGAGCTTGCGGGCCTGCGGACGCGGAATGATCGTGCCCGGCTCCACCGCGATCTTCGCGGCGATGCGGACCGGCAACTCGGCCGCCCATTCCTCCTCCAGGAGGCGGACGCCGGACCGGCCGGCCAGCATGGCCTCCCAGGTCGACGGGGCGTCGCCACCCAGCGGCGTCGTGGCACCAACACCGGTGACGACCACGGTGCGATTGGTCGAGTTCACAGGAATTCCTACTCCACGTGTAGAAGGTGCTGGACCTGCCACCGCACAGGTGGCGACGACCGGCCTTGATACGGGCTCAGCCCTGGTGCTTGAGGATGTACTCGACGGCGTCGCCGACGGTCTTGAGGTTCTTGACGTCGTCGTCCGGGATCTTCACGTCGAAGCGCTCCTCGGCGGCGACGACCACCTCGACCATGGACAGCGAGTCGACGTCCAGGTCGTCGGTGAAGGACTTGTCCAGCAGGACGTCCTCGGTCGGGATACCGGCGATCTCGTTGACGATCTCGGCGAGACCCTCGAGGATCTCTTCCTGAGTGGCGGCCATTGCGGCGCTCCTTCTTCGGTGTGTTGCGGTGGTGGCGCAGCGTCCGACTTCTACGGGGCTGCGTGGATATGGACTATGGAGCCTAAGGGAGGGTAACGACCGTCGCTGCGTAGACGAGACCCGCTCCGAATCCGATGACGAGCGCGGTGTCGCCGCTCTTCGCCTGCCCCGTCGCCAACAGCCGCTCCATGGCGAGCGGAATGGAGGCGGCCGAGGTGTTGCCGGTGGTCTCCACGTCACGGGCGACCGTGACGTGCTCCGGCAGCTTGAGGGTTTTGATCATCGAGTCGATGATCCGCATATTGGCCTGGTGGGGGATGAACGCGTCGAGCTCGTCCGCGCTGACCCCGGCCTCGTCCAGGGCCTGCTGGGCGACCTTCGCCATCTCGTAGACCGCCCAGCGGAAGACGGCCTGGCCCTCCTGGCGCAGCGCCGGGTAGCGCACGTCGGCGGCGTCCTGCCCGCGGTAGACGTCCCAGGGCAGCGTCTGGGTGATGGTGTCGGACTTGTCGCCCTCCGAGCCCCAGACGGTCGGGCCGATCGCGGGCTCCTTGGAGGGGCCGACCACCACGGCGCCGGCGCCGTCGCCGAACAGGAAGGCCGTCGCCCGGTCCTCCAGATCGGTCAGGTCCGAAAGCCGCTCGACCCCGATGACCAGCACATGCTCCGCCGTGCCGTCGGTGATCATGCCCTTGGCGAGGGTCAGCCCGTAGCCGAAGCCCGCACAGCCCGCCGAGATGTCGAACGCGGCCGGCTTGCCGGTGCCCAGCAGATGCGCGATCTCGGTGGCGACCGCCGGGGTCTGCTTCAGGTGCGAGACCGTGGAGACGATCACGGCGTCGATCTGCTCCGGCGTCACACCGGCGTCGGCGATGGCCTTGCCTCCGGCCTCCACGGACATGGCGGCGACCGTCTCGTCCGGACCCGCCCAGTGCCGGGTGGCGATGCCCGAGCGGGAGCGGATCCACTCGTCGGAGGAGTCGATGTGCTTGAGGATCTCCTCGTTCGGCACCACCCGGGTCGGACGGTAGCCACCGACGCCGAGAATGCGCGCGTACGGGGCGCCTTTACTGGGCCTGATCTTCGCGGTCATGCTTCTCGGAGCTCCTCTTCGGCCGGTGTGTCGACGGGAACGGCGTGCTCCTCGATCAGCGCACGGGCCGTGTCGAGATCATCCGGAGTCTTCAGCGCCACATTGGTGACGCCCGGCAGCGCGCGCTTGGCGATGCCGGTGAGCGTGCCGCCCGGGGCCATCTCGATCAGCCCGGTGACGCCCAGCTCCTGGAAGGTCTTCATGCACAGATCCCAGCGCACCGGGTTGGACACCTGGGCGACCAGCCGCTCGATCACCCCGGCCCCGGTCGTCACGACCCCGCCATCCCGGTTGGAGACGTAAGCCGTGCGCGGATCGGCCACCGGGACGCCCGCGACCAGGGCCTCGAGGGCGGCGACCGCCGGGGCCATGTGGCCGGTGTGGAACGCGCCGGCCACCTTGAGCGGTACGACGCGCCGCACCCCCTCCGGCTTGTCCTCGGCCAGCGCCGCCAGCTGCTCGGCGGTGCCCGCGGCCACGATCTGCCCGGCGCCGTTGACGTTCGCCGGGGTCAGTCCGTGCTTGTCGAGGTGGGCGACGACATCGTCCTGCTCGCCACCCAGTATGGCGGCCATTCCGGTCTCGGTGCGGCTCGCGGCCTCCGCCATGGCGAGTCCGCGGCGGCGGACCAGCACCATGGCCGCTTCGTGGTTAAGCACACCGGAGGCCGCGGCCGCGGTGATCTCGCCGACGCTGTGGCCCGCGACCGCGCCGATACGGTTCGGCAGCTCCGCGAGTCCGGTCGCGCCCTCGAAGCCCTCGCCGAACAGCGCGTGGGCGGAGACCAGACCGGCGGCCACCAGCAGCGGCTGGGCCACCGCGGTGTCGCGGATCTCCTCCTCGTCGGCCTTGGTGCCGTAGTGGATGAGGTCCAGACCGGAGACGGCCGACCACCAGGTCAAACGTTCGGTGACGCCGGGGAGGTCGAGCCAGGGGGTCAGGAAGCCGGGCTTCTGAGCGCCCTGGCCGGGAGCGACGAGTACGAGCACTCTCACACTCTCTCTTGTGGACGGTCCGGCTCGCCCGTGAGGACAAGGACGAAGAACCGTCAGGGGAATTGTGGGGGTCCAACAAACGGTCAGGGCAATATGTTCGCGTCGGCGAGACGTCCCAGGATCAGGGCTATGCGCAGAGTAAACGCCGACCTGACGTCGGAAGGTGACCATCCGGTGACGTCCGTCACACGTCGTAGCCGGTAGCGGACGGTGTTCGGGTGAACGAAGAGCATGCGGGCCGCCCCCTCCAGACTGCTCGCCTGTTCGAGGTACACACTCAGTGTCTCCAGCAGCGCCGAACCGGCTTCCTCCAGCGGTCTGTAGATCTCCTCCACCAACTGCTCACGGGCAGCGGGATCCCCGGCCATCGCGCGCTCGGGCAGCAGATCGTCGGCGAGCACCGGGCGGGGCGCGTCCGGCCAGGCGGTGCACGCCTTCAGCCCGGCCGCCGCCGCCCCCGCCGAGCGGGTCGCGGCCAGCAGGTCGGAGACCACGGGACCGGCCACCACCGGACCCGGGGCATACGGCCCGATCAGCGCCTTTGCCGCCTGGAGCGGATTGTCCGAGCCGCCCGCGACCACCACGAGACGGTCGCCCAGCACCCCGGTGAGCACCTGCAGCTTGGCGTGGCGGGCGGCCCGCCGGATCGCCTCGACGGTCAGCTCGCTGTCCCCGTCCGGGGCGGTGCCCAGCACCACGCACACATGCTCGGGGGAGTTCCAGCCCAGGGCGGCGGCGCGGGACAGCGCCCCCTCGTCCGCCTCACCCGACAGCACCGCGTTGACCACCAGCGACTCCAGCCGGGCGTCCCAGGCGCCGCGCGCCTCGGCGGCCTGCGCGTACACCTGGGCGGTGGCGAAGGCGATCTCCCGCGCGTACACCAGCAGCGCCTCGCGCAGCACCGACTCATCGCCCGGGGCCGCCACGTCGTCGATCGCCGACTCCATGACCTCGATGGTCGTGCGGACCATCTCCACGGTCTGCCGCAGGGTGATCGCCCGGGTCAGCTCGCGCGGGGCGGTGCCGAACACGTCGGTGCTGATCGCCTGGGGTGCTTCGGGGTGGCGAAACCATTCGGTGAAGGCCGCGATGCCCGCCTGCGCCACCAGCCCGATCCAGGAGCGGTTCTCGGGCGGCATCGCGCGGTACCACGGCAGCTGCTCGTCCATGCGCGCGATGGCGTTGGCGGCGAGCTTCCCGGAGGACTTCTCCAGGCGGCGCAGGGTGGCACTGTGCGGATGCGGGGTGTTCGAGGCTGGTTCAGGCACGAGGACAAGACTGCCTTATCGGGTGGTGAGCGCTGGGGGCGGGAGGCTACGCGGGGGTATACGCGGGGGTAGGGACGGGGCGGGGGCGGACGGTCCGGGGCGCACTACCGTGGACCGGGTGATGTGGATACAGCGGTCCGGTGCACGGTATCCGGGCGGGGAGGGCGCGGGCATCGAGACGCGCCACGCCTTTTCCTTCTCTGGGCACTACGACCCCGACAATGTCCGGTTCGGGTCCCTCGTGGCCTGCAACGAGGAGCGGCTCGCCCCCGGTGCGGGCTTCGCCGAACATCCGCACCGCGATATGGAGATCGTCACCTGGGTCGTCGAGGGCGAGCTCACCCACGAGGATTCCACCGGCGCACGGACCGTCGTGCGCCCCGGCGACGTCCAGCGGCTCAGCGCCGGAAGCGGAGTGCGCCACACCGAGCGCAACGCGGGTGCGGAACCCCTCACCTTCGTCCAGATGTGGCTGGTGCCGGGCCCCGGTGCCGCGACGGATCCGGCGTACGAGGTGGTGCGCGGCATCGCCGACGGCACCCCGTACGCACTGGAGCGCACCGAGGCGGTGCTGCATGTACGGCGGCTGGTGGCCGGTGAGCGCACCGCGCTGCCGGACGCGCCCTGGGTGTACGCGCACGCGGTGCGCGGCGCGGTGCGCATGGACGGGCAGACGCTCACACCCGGCGACGCGGCCCGGATCTCCGCTGCGGAGGGGTTGGAGGCGCGCGCCGAGGGCCCGGCCGAGCTGCTGATCTGGGAGATGCACGCGGAGCCGGGCTACGGCTGAGGGGTGCTGTGGGCTACGGGGCGGTCGGGCGGCTCCGCCGCGCGGCAGGGGCTGCGCCCCCTGGACCCCGGGGGCTGGGGCGGGGCCCCGGTTGAGGGAAGGGGCGGGGAGGGGAGCGGCCCGCGGCGGGCACCACGATCCGTTGGCGCCCCCTGGGCCCATGGCGACCCCTGGCCCGTGGCGCCCCTTAACCCGTGGCGCCCCCTAACCCATGGCGCCCCCTAACCCATGGAGACCTCTAGCGCAGCTCTAGCCCAACTCGGCCAGGACCGCGTCGGTGAACGTGGGCCAGACCTCGATCGCCCACGGGCCGAAGGCCCGGTCGGTCAGGGCCACACAGGCGGCGCCCGCGTCCGGGTCCACCCAGAGGAACGTCCCGGACTGGCCGAAATGCCCGAAGGTGCGGGGCGAGGAGGAGGCGCCGGTCCAGTGCGGCGACTTGCCGTCGCGTATCTCGAAGCCGAGCCCCCAGTCGTTGGGCCGCTGATGTCCGTAGCCGGGCAGCACACCCGTGAGACCCGGATGGACCACGGAGGTGGCCCCGGCCAGCGTCTCGGCCGCCAGCAGCCGCGGGGCCTGCAACTCCCCCGCGAAGCGCACCAGGTCGTCCACGGTCGAGACGCCGTCCTTGGCGGGCGAGCCGGGCAGGTCGGTGGCGACCATGCCGAGCGGCTGCAGCACCGCCTGGCGCAGATACTCCGGGAACGGGATGTCCGTGGCCTTGGCGATGTGGTCGCCCAGCACCTCGAACCCGGCGTTGGAGTAGAGCCGGCGGTTGCCGGGCGCGGCGACCGAGCGGTGCTCGTCGAAGGCGAGCCCGGAGGTGTGGGCCAGCAGATGGCGCACCGTGGAGCCCTCGGGCCCCGCCGGTTCGTCCAGCTCCACCGCGCCCTCCTCGACGGCGACCAGCGCGGCGTAGGCGGCGAGCGGCTTGGTGACCGAGGCGAGGGGGAACCGATGGCCGGTCGGGCCGTACGATCCGGCCAGGGTGCCGTCCGCGCGCACGACGGCGGCCGCCGCCGTCGGAACCGGCCAGTTCTCGATCATCCGCAGGCTCTCCATGCCCAAGAGCCTACGGGGTGCCCGGTGGGGCCCCGCGGCGGAGCCGCATATCGACGCTCCCCCTCCCGAACCAGGGGCTCCGCCCCTGGACCCCGGGGGGCGACGGGCCGACCGTCGCCCCGATCGGCTCGCCGGCCAGGGCCCCGACCGCGCCGCCTGCGACGCGGTGCTCCGCCCTGGGCCCCGGGGGCCCGCGCCGCCTGCGACGCGGCGGTCGAGCGGCGGCTGGCCGGTGCGCCCGGGTCCAGGGCGGCCGCAGGGCGGGCGCTGTTCGCGGCGGGCGGCGAGGGCCTGAGCACCTGCGTCAGCAGGCGGTCGGCGCGCCGGGGGCTGGGGCGGAGTCCCAGTTGAGGGAAGGGGCGGGGAGGGGAACAGCTCGCCGCGGGCGCCAAGGTTCCCCCAAATCTTCGCTTGCTTGGAGTGCACTCGAACTCCATAGCGTTGAAGACGTCGACGAGGTGTGCGGATCCGCGACCCGCGAGAGGTGAATCGGCATGACCGTGATGGAGAGCGCCCCCGTGAAGGCGCGGAAGAACTGCGCGGGGAGGAGCGGCCACCCCCGGCCCACCGGGCAGGACCGGTACTCGATCAGTGAGGTCGTCGCCCACACCGGGCTGACGGCCCACACCCTGCGCTGGTACGAGCGGATCGGGCTGATGCCCCACGTGGACCGCACGCACACCGGCCAGCGCCGCTTCACCAACCGCGACCTGGACTGGCTCGACCTCGTCGGCAAGCTGCGGCTGACCGGGATGCCGGTCGCGGACATGGTCCGCTACGCCGAGCTGGTGCGGGAGGGCGAGCACACCTTCGCCGAGCGCGAGGAGCTGCTGACCACGCACCGCGAGAACGTGCGGGAGCGGATCGCCGAACTCCAGAGCACGCTCGAAGTCCTCGACTTCAAGATCGATGTCTACGCTGACGCCCGGAGGGCGTCTGAGAGGTTTGACCGTTCCTAAAGACTGAGCGGCAGTGAGTCCTGTCGCCAGGACTCATGCTCAGCCGCGTGCCCCGAACGGTGCTGGGCACACTGGTCACCCGCGTTCGCTCCGCATCCGGCGCGCATGGATCGTGTCCGTGGTCCGGGGATGCGGGGGCGGGGTTCCTCACGCCTCGGAGCGCCCGGTCGGGCCTGGACGGTCCGATGCCCCACACGATCGCTCTGGTCGTGTGGGGGCGGTGTCGTCCGTCGCCGGATCGGGTGTCCCAGGGCGCGCCTGCCGATCGCCACGGCGGCTGCGTCGTGGCGGGTGGTGGTGCGGTTCTTACAGGTGAGTGGCTTCTGCCAGTGCTGGGCGCCCCAGCGGCTGGTGTAGGCCGGGTCGACGGCGATGACGGTGATGCCGAGTTCGGCCGCCATGCTCACGAGCCGGGCCCGCAGTCTGCTGACGGGCATGCCGGAGATGAGGTTGCGGAACTTCTTGCGGCGGCCGTGCTTCTCGCGGGTCTTGTCCGCGGTGAAGTCGAGGTCTTCGATCGCGACTGCGAGGCCGTGGCGTTTGGCCCAGTGCAGCAGGCTGATCAGGGCATGCCGGACCTGGGCGTCACGGTGGGCGGCTGGGCCGGACAGGTCGAAGCCGAACCGGACGGGCGCGCCGACTGGGTTGCCGTGTGTGTCCAGACGCCAGGCTGCGAGGTGATCGGCGTTGGTGTCGACGCCAACCAGGCCGCCTCTGTGGGCTGCGGCCAGGGGCACGGTCTTCACCGGGGGGACTGTCCACGATGCGGTGAGGTACCAGCGCCCGCATGATGTGTCTTCGTGGATGCGGTAGGCGACGGCGCGGTTGGCGGTGACCCGGTCGCGCCACTGCTCACCCCGGTGCGCGAACGCCACCCGCGCGGCGAGCACGTACCGGCCGCGCGGGGCGTTGGCCAGATGCGCCAGCGGGGCGGGCAGTTTGAGGGAGACCTCGCCGTCGGGAGTGACACGGATGGTCTCGTTGCCGAACCGCTTGCCGGACTCGCCATCGGCCTCAAGGAACCGGCGCACGGCCTGCCAGCGCGTGCGCCACCGCTCCTCGGTGAGCCCGGCGGCCCGCAGGTGGTGGCGGGCGTTCAGCAGCCCCTTCCCGCCCCGCACCACACGGACGACTCCCGCCTCCCAGTCCGCCCGCGCCGCCTGAAGCCGGTCTTCGAGCACGCGCAGACGGCGGGCCTTGGCATGCCACTCCCGCCTGCTGCGGTAGCCGCCCGGAGCGCGCTTGCCGCCCTTCTGCCCGATCGGCAGAGACAGCCGGTACGCGACCATGCGCACATCCGCTTCCAGGCTCTGGATGTATGCGAGCTGGCCGCGCCTGGCCAGCGCCCATTGATCATGGGTGGCCTTGGTGATCGACCCGGCCCATCGGGAGGAGGACTCCTGCGTCAGGGTCCTCTTGCGCGCGGCCCACTGGCCGGTGTCATGGTCCAGCCCGGCCGCGCACCGCGCTTTCAGATCCCGGGAGGCGAGCGTGCCCAGATGGTCACCGATCAGACGAAGAACCTCCTCATCCTCCACACTCAGGTGCTTGAGCCGGTCGCGGACCGCGACTCCGGACGGGCCAAGGGCGATGAACGGTGCCGCCATCTCCCGTAGCCCGCCCATCCCCTCACCCCCGTCCCCACGCCGGCTGAAAAACCCCTCACCACGCTCAACGACCACCACGGGCAAAGGTCACACATTCGACCAAGGAACCTTCGTTCTCACTCATGGGGCCGCACATGCCGCAGCCCGCACACGCACTCATGCACGCCAGAACACGCTATGCGCAGTCAATCGCCAGCAGTTCACAACCCCGTATGAGCGACAGCGCCAACGAGACCATCGCGGCGTACCGGGCATGGCGGTGCCGCCGGTGCCCGGCGCGGCAGGGTGGGCGGCCAGGGCTCGGCGGGTGGCCGACGGCGCCGGGCGCCACCGGATGCCGGGCGGACGGCGGTCAGATGAGGCCCTGGCGGCAGTCCGGCCCCGTGCCCGGACCGCCGCCGTCCTCCCCCGCGCACCGCACCCCGTCGAAGTCCCCCAGCGCGATCCGCGAGAAGTTGCGCAGCGAATCCGTCCCCGGCGCGAAGTAGCCGGTGTGGCCGTGGGCGCTCTCGGAGGAGACCACCCGGGCGCCGAAGGACGGATCGGTCGGGTCGTCGCCGTGGCCCAGGCCCAGGAAGTCATAGCCGGTCACCCGGCGGATCCAGTCGGTGCGGTCCCGCGCCGCCCAGACCCGGGCCCCGGTGCGCAAGGCGTCGGCGCTGTCCGCGCGCATCCCCGGGCTGCCCAGCACCACCAGGTCGGAGACGCGGGCGCGGTCCATCGCGGAGGCGGCGAGACCGCAGACCACCGAGCCGTAGCTGTGGCAGAAGACGGCGGGCGGGGCGTCGGCGGTGGCCGCGGTGGTCACGGCGAGCCCGGCCAGAAACCGGTCCAGGCGGGGCGCGCCCGCCTTGGCCAGGCGGCTGGTGGCGGCGTCCGGGCCCAGCCCGACCGGGGTCGTGTAGCCGACCCAGGCGATGACGGCGGTCGGCGTCGCGGGCGCGTCCTTGGCCATCTGCGCCCGCAGCGACCGGGCCATCCCGGCCGGGGCGCCGTACGGGTCGCCCGTGCGGTCGAAGTCCTCCAGGTCGATGTCCGAGCCGGGCACGATCACGGCCGTGCGCCGGGCCGCCGCCAAGTCCCCGTACACCTCCGCCACCTGGCCGCGCCCGCGCGGATCGAAGGCGAGGATCTGGCGGCCGGGCTCCAGCAGCGCCGCGTACCGCTCGGCGAGCGGGCTCTTCGGGTCGGCCTTCCGCTCCTTGTGCCAGGCGGCCCGGATCGCCCGGGCGTTGGCCTCGTACCGCAGGCCCAGCGGTGCCCCGTCCAGATTGCCCACCACCTCCGGGTGCCGGATGACCAGCGCCTTCCGCTGGACCTCGGTGAGCCGGTCGAAGAACCGGGCGACCCCGGCGGGCGAGGTGGTGGCCGGATCGGGCAACTCGCGCCCGGCCCCGCCCAGCGAATGGTCCGCCAGCCACGCGGCGGTCCCCGGCGGTGGCCCGGTGATGGCCTGCTCCTCGTGGGCCACCGTCCAGCCGGCCGTCCCCGCCATGACGGTGATGGTGAGCGCCGCGGTGATCAGGCGCCGTGCGTAGTGCCTGGTGCGTAGCGTCTGGGACATGGCGGCGGCTTTCCCTCTTCCGTCGGTGGACCTGCCCGTCGGCGGATCCGTCGGTGGCGGAGGGAAAGGTAGAGAGGTGTCGGGTGGCGGTACGTCACCCCCCGGTGCCAAGTGGGATGTCATACCCCAGTAGGGGGTTGAGCGATATTGGCTGGTCCGGACAGCGAGAAGCCCCTGCCGTCCGGATGTGGGGAGTGGAACGACAGGGGCGAGAGGGGATTGATGGGTAGCTCGTGGCTACTGCCAGGTGAGGCGCTGTCCATCGGATTCCACGTGCAGCCTCAGCCGCTCGGCGGGCGGCCTGTCGGCATGGTGCCACTGCCTGATCCGGTCGCTGATGGAGTCCCATAGGCGGGCTGGGCCGCCCTGGCGGACCATCCATTGCCCGCCGTCCTCGAACACGGCTGCCCATGCTCCGGCCTCCACGTCGATGATGACGTGTTCGTCTCGGCCGTTGCGGGACAGCGTGAAGCGCTGGGCCCGTGGCGCCGCGAACTGCGCGACGAACCGCGCTGTCCAGTCGTCCAGTACGTCACCGCCGATGTCCGTCGGCATGGCTTCCCCCGAGTCGAGATCCGGCAGTGTTCCCAGAGCCGGAGGGGTGTGGGGCCGCGCGAGCATGAATGAGACTTTTCCGCCAAGAACAGGGCCATTTGCTGTTCCGTCTTCTGCCACGGTCAGGCGTACCAGCTCAGACGCGTTCATCCACCCGCAGACAGTCACGAGGATTTCGCCTCCTACGCGAGTCTGAGTGATCCACTCAGAGGGGACTGTGTGCACTCCACATGTCGCGATCACGCGGTCATAGGGTGCGCTCTCCTCATGACCGGCCAGTCCGTTACCGACAATCAAGTCAGGCCAGTAACCGAGTCCACCCAGGGCAACACCAGCGCGAGCAGAAATATCCGGGTCCACCTCAACTGACGTCACGTTATCCCCACCGGCCACATGCGAGAGAAGCGCCGTTGAGTAACCCGTTCCAGTGCCGATTTCGAGTACCCGGGTGCCCTCATCTACGTGAAGCTCTTCGAGCATGCGGACCACGAGACTCGGGAGGGTGGAAGATGAGGACGGACGGTGCGAGATACGTCCCTCGATTTGACGCGGGGTCACCGACTCCGCAACTTGGGTGGTCAGCGTGTCATCTTCATAGACGCGGCGTAGCCGCTCGGGATTGTCGGCGAGGAACACGGGGCGGTACCAGCCCTCGTCTTCGTACTCGAACCATCCATCGGATAGAAATGTTTCGCGGGGAACGGCCATCATGGCGGCTTCCCATTCCGAACTTCGCAATGCTCCGGATTCGGTAAGTTGCCGGGCGAGAGCCGCCCGCAGCCCCTCAGAGGAAAAGTCGTCGGTCATGCGTTATTCTCTCCGTTCTCCAACAGGTCCGCGATAGCTGTCGTGATGGGAAGTCCCGCCGCATCTTCGAGCCACGCCCACTGTCCATTCGGGTTGCATTCGAGAAACCACCATGTGCCGTCTGTGGTCACCGCGAAATCGAATGCTCCAAAGTTGAGCCCGAAACGAGCGAGGAACCGAACCAGTGTGCGCCGCATGCCGTCCGGGCATTGGATCGGTTCGTACGTCAGGTTCCGGTACTCGGCGCGCCAGTCGAGCACGCCAGGCGGGGAAGTAATTCGTGCGCAGAAAATCCGTTCACCAACAACAACCGTTGACTGAAGGCGTGGGGCCGGAGCGGGGAGTAAATCGGTGTGTACGCGTCTCACCTGTTTCCTCTAATTCGACCAGGGAGTCGCAATCGCCATCTTTGACGGGCGGCTGACCAGATCGCGGCAACACATCTCGATGGGATACACGCCGTTCAGCGCGCGGCACAGCGATGCGTGATGTAACTCCGCCTCAGCCAGCGTCAGCTCCAGTTGGTAGAGGGCTCTGCCCAAACCAGGCCGTGAAAGCCAGAGCTTCAGCGCCACGCCCTTTTCTGTGCGGACAAAGCGCTCTGCGGGATCGAACTCAATCCCATACGAGTCATAGTCGGGAATGTCCATCTCTTGCTCCTCGCTCACCTCCTTCACCACCTAGGCTTGTAAATCTGCTCTTGACAGTTCGGGCAGTGCGTCGCCCTCGGCGGAAATGGACCCTCATGCAGGCACGTCTTCGGCTCCTCGGACGACTTCGGCGACTTAGGGGGATCAGGGAGCTTCGGAGGCTTCAACTTCCTCACTGCCCGCCCCCTTTCGAATAGCGACGGTAATTCGACATGCGTCACTCACCCGACCACACCCCCCGTGTGCGGGCGCCCCACACGACGCACGCGAGCGCACCCGCCCACCATGGGCACTGACGGGGGCATGGACACCGAGTTGGGCACTCGGGGCAACACCAGTGTGGGCCGGTCCAACGGCCGATACGGGGGCAGCGGATCGCCGCAGCGATGCCGACCGCAGCCGCGCCGTAACCGGCCACGTACCGCCTTCCAGAGCCTTGAGATACGGTGGCTCACGCCAGCGCTCCCTTCCGAGCCTGGCCACGCCCCCGGACCGCTCGCAGCGCGGTCGCGGGGGTCTTGCGTGGCTGTCCAGTTGTCGACTTCGCCCTGTAGTGGGGCGTGTCGATACTTGCGCTGAACATCGGCTGAGCCCATCCCACGGGCCTATAGGGCAGCCCTATATTTGAGACATGGGAGACGATCCCGGGGCCCTCTGGTCCCATCCGCAACTAGCGGCAGCCGTCCTCAGCGAAGATTGGGGCGCTGTCTTTCGCGCGTATCGGAAGCTCACCGGCCTCAGCCAATCGAGGCTCGGGGAACGCGTCGGACTGGTCCAGCCTGACGTGTCGGATATCGAACGCGGGCGTCGTCATGTGACCTCCGTAGAGGTTCGACAACGCATCGTGGAGGGGCTGGGCATACCCCCCCGTCTCCAAACGGCAGCCGCCCCAATGACCACCGGCAAAGCCCCCGTCGCGAGCCTGACGCTATCCGGTCCTGCTCCCGACGAAGACCTATTGGCCCGTGTAACGAGCGTGGTTGACTCCGCTCACCGCGTGGACGCCGCCACCCTGGATTGGCTCGATGGGTTGCTTGCCGCACATCGCCGAGCCGAAGACCGAATCGGGGCTCGGCCGCTTGTCGACGTGATGCGCCAGCAACTTCGTACAGTCGTCGACATGTACTCAGGCGCACGCGGGCCGCTCGCCAATCGCGTGGTACGGCTGGCCGCCGAACACGCGCAATTCCTGGCATGGATGGCACAGGATCAGGCAGAGACGGCCGCCGCACTCGCCTGGTACGACCGTTCACACGAATGGGCTTTGGAGGCTGGGGACGCCAACATGGCCGCCACGACGCTCAGCATGAAGGCGCACATGGCGTGGTCAGGCGGGCGCGGCGGCCGGTGTGTACGACTCGCTGAGGCTGCCCGCTGGTCGGCCCCGGGCACATCGCTCGGCGTGCAGGGTATGGCCGCTCAGATGGCTGCAAGGGGGCACGCGCTCGACGGTGAGGCCGACAGCGCCCGCCGCATGCTGGATGAGGCACAGGGGCTCATCAGCCAGGCGTCCGAGCATCCCGAGGACGAGCCCGTGTGGATGTACTTCTACGACGAAACATGGTTCACCCTGCAACGCGGCATGGCGGCTATGCATCTGCGCGACTGGCGAACTGCCGTCGAACACATCACGGTTGGACTCGACGCATTGCCAGATGAGTACCGACGTGACAAGACCTGGTATCGCGCCTGTCTCGCACATGCGCTTGCTGAGATGGGTGAGTCGACTGAAGCCGCCTCTGTGGCAATGGCGAGCATCCCCGACG
This sequence comes from Streptomyces sp. 5-10, assembly GCF_014712245.1. NCBI lineage: Bacteria > Bacillati > Actinomycetota > Actinomycetes > Kitasatosporales > Streptomycetaceae > Streptomyces > Streptomyces sp. 5-10. The sequence continues at coordinate 146,259 of NZ_JACVYG010000002.1, read as the reverse complement.
CCGCCGCTGTCGGCCGCCCACATTCGTGGAACGAGTTGCACGCTATGGCCGCTGTGCTGCTGCGCCGAGGGGCGAAAGAGAGTCAACAGACCATCGCCATGCTTCGCGAGTACGACTGAAGAACGATCAGTGCCACGGACCGCTCAGTAGGGGGCCGCCCGGCCGGGGTCACTGCCCCGGTGTCACCAGGCCCGATTCATAGGCGAAGATCACCGCTTGGGCGCGGTCGCGCAGTCCCAGCTTGGCCAGCACCCGGCCGATGTGGGTCTTCACCGTCTGCTCGGCGAGTACCAGCGACTCGGCGATCTCCTGGTTGGACAGGCCGCGGGCGATCAGCTCGAGCACCTCGGTCTCCCGCGGTGTCAGCCCGCTGCGCCGCAGGGCCGGGCCGTCGCGGCGCGGGGCGGGGCGCTGGCGGGCGAAGTCGGCGATCAGGCGGCGGGTGACGGATGGGGCGAGGAGCGCCTCGCCCGCGGCGACCACCCGGACCGCGGAGATCAGATCGGCCGGCGGGGCGTCCTTCAGCAGAAAGCCGCTGGCCCCGGCGCGCAGCGCCTCGTAGACGTAGTCGTCCACGTCGAAGGTGGTGAGCATCAGGACCTTGGGCCGGTGGGTGACCCCGCGCGGCGGGTCCAGCAGTTGCCGGGCCGCCTCGAGCCCGTCCATCTCGGGCATCCGGACGTCCATGAGCACCACATCGGGGTGGGCGCGGCGGCTGACCTCCACGCCCTCCCGCCCGTCCGGCGCCTCGCCGACGACGTCGATGTCGCTCTGCGCGGCGAGCAGGGCGGCGAACCCCGCCCGCACCATCGCCTGGTCGTCGACGATGATCACCTTGATGGTCATGACGGGTCCGTCTCTTCGAGGTCTACCAGGGGGAGGCGGGCCGCGACGCGGAAGCCGCCGTCGGGCAGCGGGCCGGTGTCGAGCATGCCGCCGACGAGTCGTACGCGCTCGACCATGCCGACGAGGCCGTGGCCGGTGCCGCTGGTCTCCAGGGGCTTGGTGGGCGCGCTGTCGGGCGGGCCGTTGACCACCAGCAGGGTCAGCGCCGAGCGGTCCTCGGCGGAGATGGCCACCCGGGTGGCGGCGCCCGGCGCGTGGCGCACCACATTGGCCAGCGCCTCCTGCACGATGCGGTACGCGGACAGCCCCACGGCCTGCGGCAGCGGTTCGAGCTCGGCCACGTGGTCCGCGATGGTCAGCGTGGTCGGTATGCCGGCCCGTACGGTGGCCTCGACCAGCTGGGGCACCTGCCGCAGCCCCGGCTGCGGTGCCCGTTCCCCGCGGGTCTCCTCGCTGCGCAACACGCCCAGCAGCCGCCGCATTTCGGCGAGCGACTCGCGGGCGGTGGCGGCGATGGTGGAGAACTCCCGCTCCGCCGCGGCGGGCAGACCGCCGATCCGGTACGGGGCGCTGTCCGCCTGCACGGTGATCACCGACATGTGGTGGGCGACCACGTCGTGCAGCTCACGGGCGATCCGGGTGCGCTCCTCCAGCAGGGTGCGATGGGCCCGTTCGGCCTCGCTGATCGTCTCCTGCTCGGCCAGCCGCCGCTGGGCGTCCCCGCGCTCGCGCAGCGCCCCGGCGACGAGCAGCACCACGCCGCCGAGCACGAACAGCACCACATTGCTGCCGTTGCTCTTGTCCGGGAAGGCCATGCCGAGCGCCAGTCCGGCGGCGCCGGTGACCAGCCACACCGCCACCAGGGTGCGGCGCGGTTCGCGCAGCGCGAGGGCGAGCAGCAGGAAGAGATAGCCGATGATGGCGGGCGGTATCCAGGGCCACACCCGGCGGTCGAGATCCGCGGTGCCCAGCACCAGCAGGGCGCACAGGACGTCGGAGAGGAAGACGATCCACCACGCCTGCAGGGGGCGGGTGACGGACAGCAGGAGTGGGGTGGCCTGGGCGATGCCGAGCAGCGTGGCGACGCCGCCGCCCACCCCGTAGTCATGGGAGAGGACCTGGGCGGTGACGGGCACCAGGATCGTGGTGAGGGTCATCGCCACGCCGTACGGCACCCTGCGCAGCCAGCGCCTGGGCGACTGGACGAACAGCGGCGTCGCCGGGTAGCTGGGGGTCACCAGGGCCCGGGCGAGACCGCTGGCCTGCCGCCAGGCGGCCTTGGGCAGGCTCTCGTGCGCGGTGGAGGAGGCGGCGGCGGTGGAGGAGGCGCCGGCTGAGGATGCGGCGGCCGACGAGGCGTCGGCGGCCTCGCCGGCCGGTGCGGAGGAGGGACCGGACACTTACAGCTCCGCCAGCAGCTCGGCCTTCTTCGCGCTGAACTCGTCGTCGGTCAGCAGCCCGGCCGTGTGCAGCTCACCCAGGTGACGGATGCGCTCGGCGATGTCGGCGGGGTCGCGGCGCGGGGCGGTGGCCCGGTTCGGGGCCGGGGCGCCCTCGGCGCACGGTACGGGGGAGGAGGCCCGTACGGCCTCCAGGACGGCCGCGGCGAACGGCAGCGACTGGTGGACGAGGCCGTAGCCCATCCCGAAGACGACGGCCGCCGGGTCCCGGTCGGGGCGCTCGGCGGGCCGACCCTCGGCGGAGCGCCGCAGCAGCCGCAGATAGCCGTGGCCACCGCCCTTGGGGGAGGCCTTGCCGGTGCCGTTCCCGGCCGTGCCGTCCTTGGCGGAACCCTCTTTGGCGGCGCCGGTCTTGGCGGAGCTCTCCTTGGGGGCGGTGCCCGCCGAGCCGCGGCTCTCCGGTGAACGCCACTCCACACCGGTGAGTTCGTCGATCCGGAAGCGCTGGTCCCCGACCTTCCACTTCTCGGAGGAGGCGCCGGTCCAGAACCAGCGGAAGGAGACGGCCTTGCCGTCGAAGGACGCCTTGCCGTCGTACGCCTTGAAGGACAGCGGCGGCGGGGGCACGGTCACCAGATGCGCCTCGGCCGGGATGTCCGCCTCGGGCCCGAGGGACTCGCGTATCCGCTCGGCGTAGTAGTCGGCGAGGGTCTCCCGCTCGGCCGGCAGCACCAGGCGGTACGGGTCGTACGCCTCCCTGAGCTGGCCGTCGGCGGCCTCCATCAGCGGGTCGGCGCCCGGTCTGGGCACGGCGCGCAGCACCACCGTTCCGCGTTTGCCCACGGTGAGCTCCACCCCGGACAGCGCCTCGAAGGGGATGCGGCGTTCGCCGAGCGCCTGGAGCAGCTTCGGCGTGCGGATCCCCCGTTCGAAGCGGATGAGCATGGAGTCGGTGTCGAACTCCCAGACGGTCTGAAAACCGGCCAGCACATCACCCATGCGGCTCATCGTATGCGGCGGTGGCCCGCCCGTCCCCCTTTGAGGCTACGCGCGTCACTAGAGTTTCCGGTGTTTATGCCGGGCCTCAGCGTAGCCCCGCGGTGCAGTCGTCGCCGTCGCCGCAGCTCACGGACTGGACAGCACCGATTCCCACCCGCGCGAAGTTGTCCAGGCTGGTCGTGCCCGGTTCGAAGTACCCGGCGTGTCCATCCGCCCCGTCCGCGGCCAGCACCCGGGCGCCGAAGCCGGAGGAGACCGGGTCCGCGCCGTGGCCGAGCCCGCCGAACTCCAGATGCGGAATGTCCTCGATCCAGTCGCCGGAGTCGCGCATCGCCCACACCCGGGCGCTGGTGCCCAGGTCGGAGACGCGGCCGGCGCGCATCCCGGGGCTGCCGGCCACCGCGATATCGGTGACCTTGGGCGGCAGGTCGCGGGCGGCGACCCCGCACACCACCGAGCCGTAGCTGTGGCACATCAGCGAGACCCGGGAGAGCGAGGGCAGCGCGTTGACCAGCGCGCGCAGCCGGACCGCGCCCTGGGCGGCCAGCTTGCCGGTGGCCGCGTCCATGCCGATCCCGGCCGGGCTGGTGTAGTCGGCCCAGGCGATGACGGCGGTCTTGATGTCCGGGGCGTCGGCCCGCTCGTTGTCGTAGAGCGCGCGGGCCATCCCGACCGTGGCGGTGTACGGGCGCTCGGTCTTCTGGAACGTCAGGATGTCGGTGTCCACGCCCGGCACCACGATGGAGACCCGGTTGGCGTGGGCGAGGTCCCCGAAGACCTCGGCGGCCCGCCCGGCCCCCGAGGGGTCGAAGGAGAGGATCTGCCGCCCGGCGCCCAGCAGGTCCTCATAGCGGTGCATCCGGCGTGTCGCGTCCGAGCGGCCCATCGGGGTGAGCCGGGGGTCGTGCATCCGCTTGCGCTCGTCGGCGCGCGCCCGGAGCAGGGCGACGCGGTTGGCGCGGTAGCGCAGGGCCACCGGCGCGCCGTTGAGATTGCCCACGGCCAGCGGATAGCGCCGCACCACACGGTCGGTCTGGGCCTTGGTGAGCGAGTCGAACCAGCGGCCGAGGGTGCGCGGCGAGCCGTACGGATCGGGCAGCGCGCGGCCACCGAGCGATCCGTGGCGCCAGGCGTTCATCGACGCGGTGAGCGCGTCCGGGGCTCCTCTGTGGCTCCGTACGGCCGTCCAGCCGGTCGTGGCGAGGAGGACGAAGACCACCGCCAGCGCGAGCAGGGCGCGCCAGGCGGTGGAACCGGGGGAGGGGGAGCCGAGCTCCGAGAAGGAAGTCACCGCGGGACACCCTAGGAGAAGCGCGGCGCCGCGTGCCAAATCCCGTGATTCATATCACGTTTGAAAGCGGGAATCCTTGGGAGCTATGCCGGTATTGGTGCTATTTATCCCATTTCTCGGCGAGAGCGGGGCCCACGTAATCAAGATGGAACGCGGTGATGTCTCGCAATGTGACGACGCTGTCCTCGTCACCCTCGGTCCACAGCTTCCCGGCCACCCGGATCACCCCGCCGAACATCGCGACCAGCAGCCGCGGCCGCGGGTCGGTGTCGATGTCCAGCCCCTCGCGGCGGGCGATCTCGCGCGTCAGCCGCTCCTCCATCTCCGCGATGCGGCGCAGGTGGACCGCGAGCAGGCTGGGCGTGGACTCGATCACCCGGTACATCCGCATATGGAGCTCGGGCGGCACCAGCTGCTCGATGGTCTCCCCGATGCTCCCCCAGGCGTCGAGGACCGCCCCGCGCAGCGCGGCCAGCGGCGCCTCGTCCGGGGGGCGCCCGCACAGGGCGGCGAAGAAGTGGCACTCGGCCGACTCCTGGCTGGCGAAGGCGACCTCCTCCTTGTTGGCGAAGTACCGGAAGAAGGTGCGCTGGGAGACCTCGACCGCCTCGGCGATCTCGTCGACCGTAGTCCGCTCGTATCCCTGACTGGTGAACAACTCCAGCGCGGAGCGCACCAGGGCGCTTCGCGTCCGCTGCTTCTTGCGCTCGCGCAGCCCGGCCGGTGGCGGCGTCCTCATGTCCGCCACTGCCTCGTCCGTCGTCACCTATCGGCTCGCTTTCTCCCGGTGTGGGGCCGCATCGCGGCTGCTCAGGATACCTGTGACAAAAACGTCAGTTACCGGCGGATGAATCGGTTTGTCAATTGTCAGACGCTGACATTAGCCTCCGGTCATGACCTCTTCGACCACCGTCGCCGATTCGGCGTCGGAACCTCCCATAGCCGATGCCCCGAAGGGGCTTCGGGGTCATCCATGGCTGACGCTCCTCACCGTCGCCCTCGGCGTGACGATGGTCGCCCTCGACGGCACGATCGTCGCCATCGCCAACCCGGCCATCCAGAAGGACCTCGGCGCCTCGCTCGCCGATGTGCAGTGGATCACCAACGGCTATCTGCTGGCCCTCGCCGTCGCGCTGATCACGGCGGGCAAGCTGGGTGACCGCTTCGGCCACCGACAGACCTTCCTCATCGGCGTCATCGGCTTCGCCGTCTCCTCGGCCGCCATCGGCCTCTCCGGCGAGGTGTCGCTCGTCGTGGCGTTCCGGGTGCTGCAGGGCCTGTGCGGCGCGCTGCTGATGCCCGCGGCGCTCGGGCTGCTGCGCGCCACCTTCCCCGCCGAGAAGCTCAACATGGCGATCGGCATCTGGGGTGCGGTCATCGGCGCCTCCACCGCCGCCGGGCCCATCGTCGGCGGACTGCTCGTCGAACACGTCAACTGGCAGTCGGTCTTCTTCATCAACGCGCCCGTCGGCGTCCTGGCGCTGGTCCTCGGGCTGCTGCTGCTGGTGGACCACCGCGCCGAGAGGGCCCCGCGGTCCTTCGACCTCCCCGGCATCGTGCTGCTGTCCGGTGCGATGTTCTGCCTGATCTGGGCGCTGATCAACGCCGCCGACTGGCACTGGGGCGACCAGCGCACGCTGCTCTTCCTGGGCCTGGCGGCGGTCTGCTTCGCCGTCTTCGTCTTCTGGGAGAACCGGACGGCGGAGCCACTGCTGCCGCTCAGCATGTTCCGCTCGGTGCCGCTGAGCGCGGGCACCGTGCTGATGGTGCTGATGGCCTTCGGCTTCATGGGCGGGCTGTTCTTCGTCACCTTCTATCTCCAGAACGTGCACGGGATGAGCCCCGTCGACAGCGGGCTGCGGCTGCTGCCGCTCACCGCGATGATGATCGTCGCCTCGCCGCTGGCCGGTGCGCTGATCACCAAGTTCGGGCCGCGGGCGCCGCTGGTGGGCGCCATGGTGATCACCGCCGTCTCGATGTTCGGCCTGTCCCGGCTGGACGCGGACAGCGGCGGCCTCGAGATGGCCGTGTGGTTCGCCCTGCTGGGCCTCGGCCTCGGCCCGGTCATGGTCGGCGCCACCGAGGTCATCGTCGGCAACGCCCCGATCCAGCACGCCGGTGTCGCCGGCGGCCTCCAGCAGGCCGCGATGCAGGTCGGCGGCAGCCTCGGCACGGCCGTCCTGGGCGCGGTCATGGCGGGCCGGGTGGACAGCGACCTGCCGGAGAAGTGGGCCGGCGCCGGGCTGCCGCCGATGCCCAAGGGCTCGGAGTCCCAGGTGTCGGACGCGGTCGAGGTCGGCATCGCTCCGGTCCCCAAGGGCACGCCGCCGGAGATCGCGGGCAAGATCACGGCCGTCGCGCATGACACCTTCGTGTCAGGGATGGGGCTCGCCTTCACGGTGGCCGGCGTCGTCTCGGCGGTCGCGGCGCTGGTCGCGGCGTTCACCAAGCGCGGTGAGAACGCGGACGCGGCCGGGGGCGCCGTTCACATCTGACCCCTCGCGGTCAACCCCCTATCAGGGTGGACCTTGATCGACCCCATGGTGGCGAACGGGAGCCGGCGACAGGCTGGCTCCCGTTCTGTTCTTTCCACACGGGGAGCGACATCGTTATGCGCAAGATCATTACGGCCGCCGTCGCGGCGCTGGCCCTCACCGCCACCCTCGCCCCGGCCGCGGCGTCGGCCCGGCCCGCCGCCCCGCCACGGCTGGGGAACTGCGCCGCCGGTCAGCTGTGCCTGTGGCGGAGCGGGGGCTTCGCGGGGGCGCGCCAGATCCATGAACTGGCCGACGTCGACATCGAAAGCTGTGTCCCCCTGCCGTCCGGCACCACCGCCGCGTCCCTGGCGAACCGCACGGGCCGTCCGGTGACGGCCTATCAGAGCCGGGAATGCGCCGAGACGGCCGAGTTCCACACCTACCCCACTGGCTCGTGGGCCCCCGAAACCCCGTACCAGGTCCGGGCCTTCAAGATCTGGGAGCGCTGACCGGCGGTCCGGGGCACACACCGGATCCCGGCGCGCGGGTGCGGGGCCTGGGGCCTGAATGTTCCCCGCCCCGCCCCTTCCCGAACCAGGGGCCCCGCCCCTGGACCCCGGACGTCCTCCGGCCGTACCCACAGGCGTCCCGCCGGACGGTGGCGGGGTCTCGCCGCCGCCCGTGGGGCTCCACCCCGTTCGGCGCGGCTCTGCCGCGGGCCCGGTCGAAGTGCCAGGCTCGGCGCTCTGGGCCCGACGTCTGGGGCCTGGGGGCCGGGGCTGGACGGCCGGGGTCCGACGTCCGGGGCCTGGCCCTCGGGCCGTACTCACAGGCGTCCCGCTGGACGGTGGCGGGGTCTCGCCGCCGCCCGTGGGGCTCCACCGTTCGGCGCGGTTCCGCCGCGGGCCCGGTCGAAGTGCCAGGCTCGGCGCTCTGGGCCCGACGTCTGGGGCCGGGGGGCCGGGGCCTGGGGGCCGGGGCTGGGCGGCCGGGGTCTGACGTCCGGGGGTCCGGGGCTGGACGGCCGAGGTCTGACGTCCGGGGCCTGGCCCTCGGGCCGTACTCACAGGCGTCCCGCTGGACGGTGGCGGGGTCTCGCCGCCGCCTGTGGGGCCCCACCGTTCGGCGCGGCTCCGCTGCGGGCCCGGTCGAAGTGCCAGGCTCGGCGCTCTGGGCCCGACGTCCGGGGCCGGGGGGCCGGGGCTGGACGGCCGGGGTCCGACGTCCGGGGCCTGGCCCTCGGGCCGTACTCACAGGCGTCCCGCTGGACGGTGGCGGGGTCTCGCCGCCGCCCGTGGGGCTCCACCGTTCGGCGCGGTTCCGCCGCGGGCCCGGTCGAAGTGCCAGGCTCGGCGCTCTGGGCCCGACGTCTGGGGCCGGGGGGCCGGGGCCTGGGGGCCGGGGCTGGGCGGCCGGGGTCTGACGTCCGGGGGTCCGGGGCTGGACGGCCGAGGTCTGACGTCCGGGGCCTGGCCCTCGGGCCGTACTCACAGGCGTCCCGCTGGACGGTGGCGGGGTCTCGCCGCCGCCTGTGGGGCCCCACCGTTCGGCGCGGCTCCGCTGCGGGCCCGGTCGAAGTGCCAGGCTCGGCGCTCTGGGCCCGACGTCCGGGGCCGGGGGTCCGGGGCTGGACGGCCGGGGTCCGACGTCCGGGGCCTGGGGGCCGGGGCTGGACGGCCGGGGTCCGACGTCCGGGGCCTGGGGGCCGGGGCTGGACGGCCGGGGTCCGACGGCCGGGGGGCCGGGGCTGGACGGCCGGGGTCCGACGGCCGGGGGGCCGGGGCTGGACGGCCGGGGTCCGACGGCCGGGGGGCCGGGGCTGGACGGCCGGGGTCCGACGTCCGGGGGGCCGGGGCTGGACGGCCGGGGTCTGACGTCCGGGGCTGGACGGCCGGAGTCCGACGTCCGGGGCCTGGGGGCCGGGGCTGGACGGCCGGGAGCCGACGCCCGATGTCCGGGGCGTGGGTCCGGGGGTCGGGGGCGATGGTCTGGGATTCCAGGGCCGGGGCGGAGCCCCTGGACCGGGTGGCGGGAGGGCGGGGGCGGCGCCCCCGCCCGCAATTACCCCTGGCGCCCGGGGCACACGACAACGTGGGGCGGGCTGGAGGTCCAGCCCGCCCCACGTTCAGCTCGCGTTCCCGTCGTGGGCGGCTACCGCGTCACCGGTCCGTGCCGTCGCAGACGGCTACGCGTCGCCGCCTGCCGGGCCCGGGTCGGCGGCGGCCACGTCCAGGAGCTGGTAGCGGTCGATCGCCTGCTTGAGGGCCGAGCGGTCGATCTTGCCGTCGCGGGCGAGCTCCGTCAGGACGCCGAGCACGATCGACTGGGCGTCGATGTGGAAGAAGCGCCGTGCCGCGCCGCGGGTGTCGGCGAAGCCGAAGCCGTCCGCGCCCAGCGACTGGTACGTGCCGGGCACCCAGCGCGCGATCTGGTCGGGAACCGCCCGCATCCAGTCGGAGACGGCCACCTTCGGGCCCTCCGCGTCCGCAAGCTTCCGGGTGACGTACGGAACGCGCTGCTCCTCCTCCGGGTGGAGCAGATTGTGCTCCTCCACCTCGACGGCGTCCCGGCGCAGCTCGTTCCAGGACGTGGCCGACCAGACGTCCGCCTTGACGTTCCAGTCCTCGGCCAGGATGCGCTGGGCCTCCAGGGCCCACGGCACCGCGACACCGGAGGCGAGGATCTGCGCCGGTACGGAGCCCTTCTCGCCCTGCCGGAAGCGGTAGAGGCCCTTGAGGATGCCCTCGCGGTCAACGTTCTCCGGCTCGGCGGGGTGCTGGATCGGCTCGTTGTAGACGGTGAGGTAGTAGAAGACGTCCTCACTGTTCTCGCCGTACATCCGGCGCAGACCGTCCTGGACGATATGGGCGATCTCGAAGCCGAACGCCGGGTCGTAGGCGACGACCGCCGGGTTGGTCGAGGCCAGCAGCTGGGAGTGGCCGTCCGCGTGCTGGAGACCCTCACCGGTCAGGGTCGTACGCCCGGCGGTCGCGCCCAGTACGAAGCCGCGCGCCAGCTGGTCGGCCATCTGCCAGAACTGGTCACCGGTGCGCTGGAAGCCGAACATCGAGTAGAAGACGTAGACCGGGATCAGCGGCTCGCCATGCGTGGCGTACGCGGAGCCCGCCGCGATCAGCGAGGCCGTACAGCCCGCCTCGGAGATGCCGTCGTGCAGCATCTGTCCGGTCGGCGACTCCTTGTAGGCCAGCAGCAGCTCACGGTCGACCGACTCGTACATCTGGCCCAGCGGCGAGTAGATCTTCGCCGAGGGGAAGAGCGAGTCCATGCCGAAGGTGCGGTACTCGTCGGGCGCGATCGGCACGAACCGCTTGCCGATCTCCTTGTCCCGCATCAGGTCCTTCAGCAGCCGCACGAACGCCATGGTGGTGGCGATCTGCTGCTGACCGGTGCCCTTCTTCAGCGTGGCGTAGGTCTTGTCGCCCGGCAGCTGAAGCGGTTTGGCGCGCACGACACGGGTCGGCGCGTAGCCGCCCAGCGCCTTGCGGCGGTCGTGCATGTACTGGATCTCCTCCGAGTCCCGGCCCGGGTGGTAGTACGGCGGGAGGCCGGACTCCAGCTCCTTGTCGGGGATCGGCAGGTGCAGCCGGTCGCGGAAGCGCTTGAGGTCGTCGACCGTCAGCTTCTTCATCTGGTGGGTCGCGTTGCGGCCCTCGAAGTTCGGGCCGAGCGTCCAGCCCTTGACGGTCTGCGCGAGGATCACCGTCGGCTGGCCCTTGTGGGCCTTGGCCGCCGAGTACGCCGCGTAGATCTTCTTGTGGTCGTGACCGCCGCGGCCCAGGTGCAGGATCTGGTCGTCGGTCATGCCCTCGACCATCTTGCGCAGCCGCTGGTCGTCACCGAAGAAGTGGTCGCGGATGTAGGCGCCGGTCTCGGTGGCGTACGTCTGGAACTGACCGTCCGGCGTCGTGTTCAGCCGGTTGACCAGGATGCCGTCGCGGTCCTGCGCCAGCAGCGGGTCCCAGGTGCGGTCCCAGACCAGCTTGATCACGTTCCAGCCGGCGCCGCGGAACTGCGACTCCAGCTCCTGGATGATCTTGCCGTTGCCGCGCACCGGGCCGTCGAGCCGCTGGAGGTTGCAGTTGACCACGAAGGTCAGGTTGTCCAGGCCCTCACGGGCGGCCAGGGAGAGCTGGCCGAGCGACTCCGGCTCGTCCATCTCGCCGTCGCCCAGGAACGCCCAGACGTGGGAGTTGGAGGTGTCGGCGATGCCGCGTGCCTCCATATAGCGGTTCATCCGCGCCTGGAAGATCGCGCCGAGCGGGCCCAGGCCCATGGAGACCGTCGGGAACTCCCAGAAGTCCGGCATTGACCGCGGGTGCGGGTAGCTGGACAGCGCGTGACCGAGCTTGGACTTCTCCTGACGGAATCCATCCAGGTGGTCCTCGCTCAGCCGGTCGAGCAGGAAGGCGCGGGCGTAGATGCCGGGGGAGGCATGGCCCTGGAAGAAGATCTGGTCGCCGCTGTCGTGGTCCTTGCCCCGGAAGAAGTGGTTGAAGCCCACGTCGTACAGCGAGGCGGACGAGGCGAAGGTGGCGATGTGGCCACCGACCCCGATGCCCGGGCGCTGGGCCCGGGAGACCATCACCGCCGCGTTCCAGCGGGTCGCGTTGAGGATCTTGCGCTCGATCTCCTCGTTGCCGGGGAAGAACGGCTCGTCCTTGGTGGCGATGGTGTTGACGTAGTCCGTGCTGCGCATCTCGGGCACGGCGACGCGCTTCTCGCGGGCGCGCTCGATCAGGCGAAGCATCAGGTAGCGGGCACGTTCCCGGCCTCGCTCATCGACGGCTGCGTCGAGCGAGTCGAGCCATTCCTGGGTCTCTTCGGGATCGAAGTCCGGGACCTGGCTGGGAAGGCCGCCAATGATGATCGGGTTGCGATCGGATCCGGAAGCCACGCTATTCCTTCGCTTTTCGGTCGTGCTGTGCACGGACATGGATTCGTGCTCTGCTGCTGTCGCGCCGTTCTCCATCGTGTACCTCGGGTACGGGATACGTCACCTCTACCGAGTGGTAACCATCACCAGGTGAGACGGGGCGCTCCGGCGGCCGTCTCACGTGCGACGGCCGAATCGCAACCTTACGCCCACGACCGGGGTCGTCTGCGTACGACCGTTCGGCACGGGACCGGCGTAGGGTGGCTAGACACACACGTAAGCCGGACATCTTCGGGCAATCCGGTCGGCCGCGCGCCGTTGCGCGTCGTTCCTCCATGATGGGAGTTGCGGCGACACGTCAACGTTTGGGCGGGATCGCTGGCCGGGTACTTGCGCGATCCGCCCGGCCCGTGTGGACTACGCCCAAGCCCCCGCGTACGCGCGCGGGACGCACAGACTCGAAGAGTGAATGAAAGATGACAGGAGGCAATCCGTGAGCGCGACCGCGGACCACGCGGAGGAGCGGACCAACCCTGCCGCGAGGCTGGGTTTCCAGCCCGAACAGGTGGTCCAGGAGATCGGCTACGACGACGATGTCGACCAGGAGCTCCGCGAGTCCATCGAGGAGATCACCGGCCAGGAGCTCGTCGACGAGGAGTACGACGATGTGGCCGACGCCGTTGTGCTGTGGTTCCGGGAGGACGACGGCGATCTGACGGACGCGCTGGTGGACGCCATCCAGATGATCGACGACGGCGCACCGGTCTGGCTGCTGACGCCCAAGACCGGCCGTGACGGCTATGTCGAGCCGAGCGACATCAATGAGGCGGCGACCACCGCCGGCCTGTCCCAGACCAAGAGCTTCAACGCGGGCAAGGACTGGACGGGCAGCCGCCTGGTCACGCCCAAGGCCGCGCGCAGCGGCAAGCGCTGAGGCCGGCGGATCCACACCCCAGAGCCCCCCTCCGTATCCCTACGGAGGGGGGCTCTGAGCGTAGGCTGGGCCGCGCACCACATGATCAATTCACACCGTGATCATGCCGAACATGATCACGCCGAACGTGATCTTTCCAGACATGATCTTTCCGAAGTAGTGAGCGAAGGGATGGCTCCCATGGCGATAGAGGTCGGCGCGAAGGCCCCCGACTTCCAGCTGAAGAACCAGCACGGCGAGTCGGTCAGGCTCTCCGACTTCCGGGGCGAGAAGAACGTCGTGCTGCTCTTCTACCCGTTCGCCTTCACCGGCGTGTGCACCGGCGAGCTGTGCGCGCTCCGCGACGAGCTGCCGACGTTCGTCAACGACGACGTCCAGCTGCTGGCGGTCTCCAATGACTCGCCCTTCAGCCTGCGCGTCTTCGCCGAGCAGGAGGGCCTGGAGTACCCCCTGCTGTCGGACTTCTGGCCGCACGGCGAGACCAGCCGCGCCTACGGCGTCTTCGACGAGGACAAGGGCTGCGCGGTGCGCGGCACCTTCGTGATCGACAAGGAGGGCGTGGTGCGCTGGACGGTCGTCAACGGCCTGCCCGACGCCCGGGACCTGAACGACTACGCCAAGGCCCTGGAAGCCCTGTAGTCAGGGCCCCGAAACCCTGTAGCGGTCGGGAACCGCTCACTAGGATCGACGCGTTGATCCTGATGGGAAACCTTTGATGAAGGGGCACGCAGTGCTCCTGACGAACCTTTTTTGGGAGGACTCGTGGGAGTCAGCCTCAGCAAGGGCGGCAACGTCTCGCTGACCAAGGAAGCCCCGAACCTGACCGCGGTCGTCGTGGGCCTTGGCTGGGACGCCCGCACCACCACGGGCACGGACTTCGACCTCGACGCCAGCGCCCTGCTGACCAACGCCGAGGGCAAGGTCGGCAACGACCAGAACTTCGTCTTCTTCAACAACCTCAAGAGCCCTGACGGCTCCGTCGAGCACACCGGTGACAACCTCACCGGTGAGGGCGAGGGCGACGACGAGCAGATCAAGGTGAATCTGGCGGGCGTCCCCGCCGATGTCGCCAAGATCGTCTTCCCGGTGTCGATCTACGACGCCGAGACCCGTCAGCAGAGCTTCGGCCAGGTGCGCAACGCCTTCATCCGCGTGGTGAACCAGGCCGACGGCAACGAGCTCGCCCGCTACGACCTGTCCGAGGACGCCTCGACCGAGACCGCCATGGTCTTCGGCGAGCTGTACCGGAACGGCGCGGAGTGGAAGTTCCGCGCCATCGGTCAGGGGTACGCCTCGGGCCTGCGCGGCATTGCGCAGGACTTCGGCGTCAACGTCTGAGCGACGTCCGAGCGGGCCGTCGAAGGCCGCCGAAGGCCGTCGACAGGGCACACATCATTCCGGCGCCGCACCCCCCGCGCCCCAGTGGCAGGGGTGCGGCGCCGGACGCGTATCACCCACGCAACACCCGGGGAGGAAACAGCATCATGGGCGTCACACTCGCCAAGGGGGGCAATGTCTCCCTCTCCAAAGCCGCTCCGAACCTCACACAGGTGCTCATCGGCCTGGGCTGGGACGCGCGCTCCACCACCGGAGCGCCGTTCGACCTCGACGCCAGCGCCCTGCTGTGCCGGTCGGGGCGGGTGCTCGGCGATGAGTACTTCATCTTCTACAACAACCTCAAGAGCCCGGAGGGCTCCGTCGAGCACACCGGCGACAACCTCACCGGCGAGGGCGAGGGTGACGACGAGTCCCTGCTGATCGATCTGGGCAAGGTCCCGGCCGAGGTCGACAAGATCGTCTTTCCGGTCTCCATCCATGAGGCCGAGGCCAGGCGCCAGACGTTCGGGCAGGTCAGTAACGCCTTCATCCGGGTGGTGAACCAGGCGGACGGCCAGGAGCTGGCCCGCTACGACCTCTCCGAGGACGCCTCCGGCGAGACCGCGATGATCTTCGGCGAGGTCTATCGCTACGGCGGCGAATGGAAGTTCAGGGCCGTGGGGCAGGGGTACGCGTCGGGTCTGCGAGGCATCGCTCTAGACTTCGGAGTCAACGTTTCGTAAAACCGCGTAAAGCGCGCGGGGGAGACCTTACGACGAAGGATTGGGTAGGCAGTGCTCCTGAAAACCTTTGGTTGGTCGTTCGCCGTCACGGCGATCGGTCTGGCCCTGGCCGGCGTCCTCTGGGGGTGGCAGGGGCTCGCCATCGTCGGGATCCTCTCGATCCTGGAGATCTCGCTCTCATTCGACAACGCGGTCATCAACGCGGGCATTCTGCGCAAGATGAACGCCTTCTGGCAGAAGATCTTCCTGACCGTCGGCATCCTGATCGCCGTCTTCGGCATGCGGCTGGTCTTCCCGGTGATCATCGTCGCCGTCACGGCCAAGATGAGCCCCATCGAGGCCGTCGATCTGGCGATCAACGACAAGAACCAGTACGAGCACCTGGTCACGGCGGCGCATCCGGCGATCGCGGCCTTCGGCGGGATCTTCCTGCTGATGATCTTCCTCGACTTCATCTTCGAGGAGCGGGACATCAGGTGGCTGGGGTGGCTGGAGAAGCCGCTCGCCAAGCTGGGCAAGCTGGACACGTTCTCGATCGTGGTCGCCCTGCTCGCGCTGCTGATCGTCGCCACCACCGTGGCCACCGACGTGGCCCACGGCGGCGGTGACAAGAGCGCCACCGTCCTGTTGTCTGGCGTCGCCGGTCTGCTCACCTATCTGATCGTCGGCGGCATCTCCGGCTACTTCGAGGACAAGCTCGAAGAGGAGGAGGACGAAGACGAGGACGACGAGACCGCTGAGGCCAAGGGCGAGGACGGCGAGGCCGCGAAGGCCGCCGCGAACGCCCAGCTCAACGGCAGCGGCGGGCGTGGCTCCGGCGGCGCCACCGTGGTCGGCATGGCCGGCAAGGCCGCGTTCTTCCTCTTCCTCTACCTCGAGGTCATCGACGCGTCCTTCTCCTTCGACGGGGTCATCGGCGCCTTCGCGATCACCAACGACATCTTCGAGATGGCGCTGGGTCTGGGCATCGGCGCCATGTACATCCGGTCGCTGACCGTCTTCCTGGTCCGCAGGGGCACCCTGGACGACTACGTCTACCTGGAGCACGGCGCGCACTACGCGATCGGCGCGCTGGCCGTGATCCTGCTGGTCACGATCAAGTACGAGATCAACGAGGTCATCACCGGCCTGGTGGGCGTGGTGCTGATCGCCGCCTCGTACTGGTCCTCGGTGGTGCGCAACCGCCGGGAGGCGGCCGCCGGGGAGGATGCGGAGGCCAAGACGGAAGTCACCTCCGGAGTCTGACCGCCGGGAGTGTGACACGGCGGCGTTTGAGGAACGCTCTGAGCGGGGCGGCCGAGGTCTTCGACCTCCCGGCCGCCCCGCGGCGGTTGAGCGGCTTGCCGGGCGGCTTGTCGGGCCGTTTCCCGGGCAGCCTTCCGGCAGCTTCGAGGCAGCGAGCGACGAAGGGTGGGGGTGCGCACCATGGCGTTCTGGAACAACTGGGGACGGTCCGCATGGCGTCAGTTCGACAGTGGTGACGCGTCCGGTGTGGTCGAGCTGACCAAGCGGCATGCGTCGATCTCGCTGACCAAGCAGGGGGCCGCCACCGGCAATCTGCGCATCAACCTCTCCTGGCAGATGCGCACCTCGGACTTCAACAGCAGGGCGCCGCGCGGCTCGCTGCGCCATCCGCTGCAGATGTTCAAGCCCGAGCCGGTGCAGGCCCAGGGGCCCGCGTTGGTCAATGTCGACCTCGACCTCGCGGTGATGTACGAGCTGAAGAGCGGCTCCAAGGGCGTGGTGCAGCCGCTGGGCGAGTTCTTCGGCAATCTCAACGAGCCGCCGTACGTCAAGCTCAGCGGCGACGACCGGTTCGGCTCCGGGTCCGGTGAGACGGTCTACGTCAACATGGACCACAAGGACGACATCAAGCGACTGCTCGTCTTCGTCTACATCTACGACGGCACCCCCGCCTTCGACCGCACCCACGGCCTGGTCACGCTCTATCCGAGCAATGGGCCGCGGGTGGAGATCGCCCTCGACGAGCGCGCCCCGCAGGCGCGCTCCTGCGCCGTCGTCCTGATCGAGAACGTCAAGGGCGAGATGATGGTCCGCCGCGAGGTGAAGTACGTCTACGGCTTCCAGGCGGAGCTGGACCGGCTGTACGGCTGGGGCCTCCAGTGGGGCCGGGGCTACAAGTCCAAGGTGTGACCCCGGTCCGCCCCGCGGCCCCGTCCCCGTCCGCTCCTACCTGTTCTGGTTCTGGAACTGCGGGCCCTGCGGCGGCAGGACGAAATGGGGGTCCGGCACCTGGGCGGGGATCGGCGGCGGGGGCGGCGGCACCGGCCCCGTCGGCTGCACCTGCTGCGGATAGCCGTACGCGGGGGGCTGCGGATACCCGTATCCCGGCTGCGGCTGCGGATAGCCGTAGCCGGGCTGCGCCGGGGGCTGGGCGGGCGGCTGCGGATACCCCGCGCCCGGGGCCTGTGGGGGCGGGGGCGGCACCTGCGACGGCACATAGGCGTAGCCGCTGTCGCCCTGCGCGGCGGCGGGGTGCATGGGCTGGGTGCGGTGCGGATCCCAGGGGTCGGGCGACACCGGGTGCGGATAGCCGTACGCCGGGGGATGGGCCTGGGTCGTCGCGTCGGACGGCGGCGGGAGCGGAGTGCCGGGGGCCGAAGGGGGCGCGGGGGCCGTGGCGGCCGCGGCGGCCGCGGGCTCAGGGGCGGGGGCCGGGGTTTCCGGGGCCGAGGGCTCGGCAGCGGCGATGGCCTCCGGCTCGGCCGCGGCGTCGTCCTCCGGGCCGCCCTCGCCGTCCTCCACCGAGATCCCGTACTGCGTGGCCAGCCCGACCAGCCCCGACTCATAGCCCTGTCCCAGGGCCCGGAACTTCCAGCCGTCGCCGCGCCGGTAGACCTCACCGCAGATCAGCGCGGTCTCCTTGCCGGTGTCCGGCAGCACCGCGAAGATCGCGACCGGCTCGGCGTCCGCGTCGTCCGGCGCACCGGGCGAGGCGTCGTACAGCAGCAGGCTCAGATCCCGTACCTGCCCGAAGGTGCCGCCGTCGGCGGACGCGGCGATCACCACCCGGCGCACCTCCGGCTCCAGCCCGATCAGCTCGGCCTCGATGGTGTCCGTCAGCGCGTCCTGGTTCGACTTCTTGGGCAGATGCCGGACCAGGCCCGAGGGGTGCCGCGGCTGGTTGTAGAAGACGAAGTCCTCGTCCGAGCGCACCCGGTCGTCCGGCCCCAGCAGCAGCGCCGAGGCGTCCACGTCGGGTACGTCCGTGCCGGGGGTCCAGCGCAGCACCGCGCGTATGGCCGTGGCCTCCAGCGGGATGTTCGATCCCTTCAGCATCGCCTGCGTCATGGCGGCAATCCTGCCTTCCCGGTGGGTGCGGGGACAACGCAGGGTACGCGGCGGGCGGCGGCGCGGGGGTGGTACGGGGCGGCGGGGCGGGCATGCCGGACACCACGCGGACGCACATGGGTTACGTGATTTTCACGCCCTTGGGGAACTTTTGACCCATGGCCGCACGTACGATTATCGGCCAACCGCGGGTCGGCGTGACCCAGGCGGCGTACCGGCAGTGCGGGGAGTTGTATGCGGCATTTCGAACATCTGCCGGACGACGTGCGAACGAACCTCTTCCACCGGGAGCCCGGTGAATTCAGCGTGGACTCGCCCACCCGGACGCTGGCCGTCGCCCTCGGCGCCACCCTGTACTGCCCGGCGACCCGGCCCCGGCTGGCCGAGGACATCGTCAAACAGGCAGGTCGTGGCGTGGTCTCCATGGTGCTGTGCCTGGAGGACTCCATCGACGACGCCGAGGTGGCGGGCGCGGAGGAGAACCTCGTACGGCAGTTCGCGGAGCTGTCCGGGCGCGGCCCGGGCACCTCGCTGCCGCTGCTCTTCATCCGGGTCCGCACCCCCGAGCAGATCGTCGATCTCGTCTCCCGGCTCGGCGCGGGCGTGCGGCTGCTGTCCGGATTCGTACTGCCGAAGTTCACCGAGGAGCGTGGCGGAGCCTTTCTCGAGGCGCTGATGTCGGCCGAAACCGCCCAGGTGACCGAGGAGTTGGGCGGACGGCGGCTGTTCGCGATGCCGGTCCTCGAATCGCCGGAGCTGATGCACCGCGAAACGCGCACCGACAGCCTCGGCGGCATCAGCCGGATCGTCGACAAATACCGGGAGCGGGTGCTGGCGCTGCGCCTCGGGGTCACCGATCTGTGCTCGGCGTACGGGCTGCGCAGGGCGCCGGACATGACCGCCTACGACGTCCAGCTGGTCGCGTCCGTGATCGGGGACGTGGTGAACATGCTGGGCCGGGCCGATGGCACGGGCTTCACGATCACCGGGCCGGTGTGGGAGTACTTCAAACCGCATGAGCGGATGTTCAAGCCACAGCTGCGGATCAGCCCCTTCAGCAGCGGCCGGGCCGAGTCGCTGCGCACCGCGCTGATCGAGCACCACATGGACGGGCTGCTGCGCGAGATCGAGCTGGACCGGGCCAACGGTCTCCAGGGCAAGACCTGCATCCACCCCAGCCATGTGGCCCCGGTGCACGCGCTCTCCGTCGTCAGCCACGAGGAGTTCAGCGACGCGGTGGACATCCTCGAGCCGCAGCGCTGCGGGGGCGGTGTGCTGCGCTCCTCGTACACCAACAAAATGAACGAGGTGAAGCCGCACCGGGCCTGGGCCGAGCGGACCCTGCTGCGCGCGGAGGTCTTCGGGGTGGCCCGGGAGGATGTGAGCTTCGTGGAGCTGCTGGCGGCGAGCCTGCGGACGTAGGGCGAACCGGGCCCGGCACGGGCCCGGGGGCGAGGGACGAGGGACGAGGGAAACGAGGCGCAGGGCGGCGTGAGCGGCGTGAGCGTGGGCAACGTGTGGTCGGGACAGTGGGTCGCGGACCGGCTCGGAGTACGGCTGGGCGTGGCCGGGACCGGGACCTGGGCCGGGGCCGGGGCCGGGGGCTGCGACGGCGACGGCGACCAGGACGGTGTCGGCAGCCGGAACGGCGACGGCGTCGGCAGCCGCAACGGCGACGGCGACGGCGGCGCGCGGTTGCGCGAGCTGCTGGGGCTGGCCCTGCGGCGCAACCCCAAGCGGGCCCATCTGCTGGTCTCCAACGTGCTCGGCAAGCACGTCCCGCAGCGCCCCGCCACCGTCCACGGCGCGGGCGTGCGGCTCGGCCGCCGGGTGCGGGAGCTGCTGGGCGATGAGGCGGCGGCGCGCGCGGTGGTGCTCGGATACGCGGAGACCGCCACCGGCCTCGGCCACAGCGTGGCCGACGGGCTCGCCCTCGCCCCGTACCTCCACTCCACCCGCCGCCCGGTCCCGGGCGTCGCCACGGTGGGCGGTTTCGAGGAGGAGCACAGCCACGCCACCTCCCATCTGCTGCTCCCCGAGGACCCCGGGTTCCTGGCCTCGACGGGACCGCTGGTCCTCGTGGACGACGAGTTCTCCACCGGCCGTACGGTCCTCAACACCATCGCCGCCCTCCACCGCCGCTTCCCCCGCGACCACTATGTGGTGGTCGCCCTGGTGGACATGCGCTCGTCCGAGGACCGCGCCCGCCTGGACGCCTTCGCGGCCGACCTCGGCGCCCGCGTCGACTTGGTCGCCGCCGCGGCCGGAGCGGTTCACCTGCCCGACGACGTCCTGGAGCGCGGCGCGGAGCTGGTGGCCGCGCATGAGGCGGCCGCCGAGGGCCGTGAGGCCGCCACCGAGGGCCGTGAGGCCACCGTCGGGCGCCGTAAGGGCGCCGCCGAGGGCCGTGAGGCCGCCGTCGGGCGCCGTAAGGGCGCCGCCGCCCTCCACGCGGACTCCGCCCTCCACGCGGACACCTCCGCCGTCCGCGTGGACCTCGGCTGGCCCGAGGGGCTTCCGGATGGCGGCCGCCACGGCTTCACCCCCGCCCACCGCACCCGCCTCGAAGCGGCCCTCCCCGCCATGGCCACCCGCCTCGCGGCGGCGCTGGGGGAATCGCCGGACGCCTCTGCCGCGCCGGCCGGTACCGCCCCGGCGGCGCCCGCGGGACACACCGCGCCGACCCCGGACCACGCGGGCGCGTTTACCGCGCCAGATGCACCGGCTGCGCCGGACGACCCGGGCGCGCTTGCCGCGCCTGCCGCACCGGGCCATGCGGCTGCGCCGGGCGATTCGGCTGCGCTGGGCCATGCGGCTGCGCCGGGCGATTCGGCTGCGCTGGGCCATGCGGCTGCGCCGGGCGATTCGGCTGCGCTGGGCCATGCGGCTGCGCCGGGCGATTCGGCTGCGCTGGGCCATGCGGCTGCGCCGGGCGATCCGGCTGCGCCGGGCCACGCGGCCGCACCGGCCGCACCGGCCGCGCCAGACGCACCGGCCGCGCCTGCTGACGGCCCGGCGGCAACCTCATGCCGGGCCGCGCCCGCCCTGGGCGGGCCGGGCGGTGAAGCGGGCGGCCCCGGCGCCGGTGGCGCCCCCGCCCCGCCCCGCCCCCTCCGTCGCGTCCTCGTCCTCGGGTTCGAGGAGCTGATGTACGCGCCGTTGCGGATCGCGGAGGCGCTGGACGAGGCGCTCGACGGCGTCGAGGTGCGGTATTCGACGACCACCCGCTCGCCTGTGCTCGCCGTCGACGACCCCGGGTACGCCATCAGGACCCGGCTGACCTTCCCCGCGCACGACGAGCCCGCCGACGGCCCCGGGCCCCGCTACGCCTACAACGTGGCGCCCGGCGCCGACCCCGGCCGCCGCTTCGACGCCGTCGTCGCCGTCGTCGACTCGACCGCCGACACGCCCGCGCTGCACGCCCCCGACGGGCTGCTCGCCGGCCTGAGCGCGCACACGGACCGGCTGGTGCTGGCCGTGGTGCCGTCCTACCGCCCCCAGACCCCACCCACCCCCCGCACCCCCCGCACCGTCCCCGAACGACAGGCACCGCCCATGCACCGACCGTCGTACGAGCCCCTGCGCGGGCCGGACTTCTCGTCCTACGCCCCCGAAGAGGTGGGCTGGCTGCTCCAGGACTTCTCCCACGTCACCCTCGAAGCGCCCACCGAGGAGCGGGAGGAGGCGATCCAGAGCGGGGGCGCGCACTACGCCGAGTCGCTGCCCGTGGAGTACCAGCCGAGCGAGCGCTACCAGGAGCTGTTCCGGGCCGCCCTCGACACCTCCGCCGCCCGGATCGCCCGCGCGGTCGGCGCGGTCACCGAGACCGTGCTCGCCGAGCGCTCCCCGCGCCCCGTCCTCGTCTCGCTCGCCCGCGCCGGCACCCCCGTCGGGGTGCTGATGCGCCGCTGGGCGCGCCACGCCCACGGGCTGGACCTCCCGCACTACGCGATCTCCATCGTGCGCGGCCGCGGCATCGACACGGCCGCGCTGCGCTGGCTGGCGGACCACCACGACCCGGCCGACGTCGTCTTCGTCGACGGCTGGACCGGCAAGGGCGCCATCACCCGCGAGCTGTCGGACGCCCTCGCCCCGTACCCGGACTTCGATCCGCGGATCGCCGTCCTCGCCGACCCCGGCCGCTGTGTGGACACCTACGGCACCCGTGACGACTTCCTCGTCCCCTCCGCGTGCCTCAACTCGACCGTCTCCGGGCTGATATCGCGTACCGTGCTCCGCGCCGACCTCGTCGGCCCGAACGACTTCCACGGCGCGAAGTACTACCGCGAACTCGCCGGCTCGGACGTCTCGGAGCACTTCCTGGACACCGTCTCGGCCCGCTTCGCCGAGGTCGCCGAGGCGGCCCTGGCCGACGCCGAGCGGCTCGCGGCCACCGACCGCACCCCCACCTGGGAGGGCTGGGCCGCGGTCGAGCGGATCAGCCAGGAGTACGGCATCCACGACGTCAACCTCGTCAAGCCGGGCGTCGGCGAGACCACCCGGGTGCTGCTGCGCCGCGTCCCGTGGAAGATCCTCGCCCAGCGCGGCGCGGGCGCGGACCTGGACCATGTGCGGCTGCTCGCCGAGCAGCGCGGAGTGCCGGTCGAGGAGGCCGACGACCTCCCGTACACCTGCGTCGGGCTGATCCACCCGCGCTACACCCGGGGCGCCACCGGGGCCGACGGAAAGACGGTCGGCACGGCCTCCGACAAGACGGCCGACAAGGCGAACACGGCGGGCATCGCCGCCAACAGAGACGAGAGAACGGTGGCGGCACGATGAGCGTTCTGGTGGCAAGCGACCTCGACCGCACCCTGATCTACTCCGCGGCCGCGCTCGGCCTCGAGATGCCGGACGCCGAGGCCCCGCGGCTGCTGTGCGTCGAGACGTACGAGGGCAAGCCGCTGTCGTACCTGACCGAGACCGCCGCCGGGCTGCTCGCCGAGCTGGTCCGCACCTCCGTCTTCGTCCCCACGACCACCCGTACCGTCGAGCAGTACCGCCGCATCCGCCTCCCCGGCCCCGCCCCCCGCTTCGCGATCTGCGCCAACGGCGGCCAGCTGCTGGTCGACGGCGAGCCCGACGCCGACTGGCACCAGCGGGTGCGCGGCGCCCTCGACGACGGATGCGCCCCCCTGGAGGAGGTGCGCGCCCACCTCAGCGCCACCGCCGACCCCGCCTGGCTGCTCAAGGAGCGGGTGGCCGAGGAGCTGTTCGCCTATCTCGTGGTGCGGCGGGAGCTGCTGCCCGAGGGGTACGTCAAGGAGCTCACCCAGTGGGCCGACCCGCGCGGCTGGACGGTCTCCCTTCAGGGCCGCAAGATCTACGCCGTGCCCAAGCCGCTCACCAAGAGCGCGGCCGTCGCCGAGATCAAGAGCCGCACCGGAGCCGACGAGGTGCTCGCCGCGGGCGATTCGCTGCTCGACACCGATCTGCTGCTCGCGGCCGACCGCGCCTGGCGCCCCGGCCACGGCGAACTGGCCGACATCGGCTGGTCGGCGCCCCAGCTGACCGTGGTCGAGGAGAAGGGCGTCGCGGCGGGCGAGGCCATCGTCCGTGCCCTGGGCGAGCGCTCCTCCGTCACCTGGGCGCGCGCCCGCAGCCAGATCATCCGCGCCGTCTCCCGCGGCCGGGACTGAGCAGCCGTACCGCCACCCATCCCAGCACCGCGAGCGCGGCCGCGCCCAGCACCGCCTTCGAGTAGACCGAGACGTAGTCCGTGACGTCGCGCCAGTTGTCCCCCAGCGCGTAACCCGCCAGGACGAACCCGGAGTTCCAGATCGCGCTGCCGAGGGTGGTCAGGACGAGGAAGACCGGGAGGGGCATCCGCTCGATACCGGCCGGGACCGAGATCATGCTGCGGAAGATCGGCACCATGCGGCCGAAGAAGACCGCCTTGGTGCCGTGGCGCCCGAACCAGCGCTCGGTCCGGTCGATATCGGCGGGCCTGACCAGCGGCAGCCGCTCGGCGATCGCGACGGTCCGCTCCCGGCCGAGCAGCGCGCCCACCCCGTACAGCGCGAGCGCGCCCAGGACCGAACCGGCGGTGGTCCACAGCAGCGCGCCCACCAGGCTCATCCGCCCCTGCCCCGCCGCGAACCCGGCGAGCGGCAGGATCACCTCGCTGGGCAGCGGCGGGAAGAGGTTCTCCAGGGCGATGGCGGCGCCCGCGCCCGGCGCCCCGAGGGCGTCCATCAGGCCGGTGGCCCAGTCGGTGATCCGATCAGTCATGGCCGGAACGCTAGGAACCGGCCGCACCCGGCGGCCATGAGGCCGACCGTCCGGTTCCCCGGCCGTCCACCGCACCGGCAACCTGCGGAAATCCTCAGTGTCCCGGCCGCCCCCGGCCGCTAGCGTTTCCACCATGGGTGCCACTACGGGGAGATGGCCGCGGCGCGCGGCGCGGCTCGCCGCCGGGCTGCTGGCGGGGGCCGGTACGGCGCTCGTCGCGCTGCCGTTCCTGACGGCGGTGGGGCTGACCCTGCTGGCCGTGGGCTGGCCGGGCGCGCGGCGGTGCGTCCTGCGGCCGTTCACGGCGGGCGCGGCGCGGCTGACCGAGCTGGAGCGCCGCAGACTGGCCCGGTTCCTGGACCTCGAGGTCACCTCCGACTACGGCGGCCGCCAGGCGCTGCGCTATCTCGCGGCGCGCACCGCCGTGGGGCTGCTCGGCGGTCTCGTGCTGCTGGCCGGGCTCATCGGCATCGCCTACGGCACCTTCCTCCTCTGGGGCCGGCTGCTCGGCTTCGCCTTCCACGACCTGGTCACCGTCGTGACCAGCGGTGTCGGTGGCCTCTTCCTGCTGTTCCTCGCCGTCCAGGGGGTCTTCGGCGTGGCCGACCTCGAGGCGCGGCTGGCGCGCGGCGTCCTCGGCCCCGAGACCCAGGACGCGCTGCGGCACCGCATCGAGGAGCTGGCCGCCAGCCGCGCCGGGGTCGTCGAGGCGGTCCACGACGAACGGCGCCGCATCGAGCGCGATCTCCACGACGGCGTACAGCAGCGGCTGGTGGCGCTCGGCATGCTGCTCGGCCGGGCCCGCCGCAGCCAGGACCAGGCCAAGGCGCGCGCCCTGCTGACGCAGGCCCACGAGGAGAGCCGCCAGGCGCTGGACGAGCTGCGCGAGGTGGCCTGGCGGGTCTATCCGACCGCGCTGGACGAGGCCGGGCTGCGGATCGCCCTGGAGACGGTCGCCGAGCGCTCGGCCATCCCCGTACGGCTCACTTACGGGCTCACGGCCGAGCCGGTCACGGCGGTGCGCACCGCCGCGTACTTCGTGGTGGCGGAGGCGCTGACCAACGCGCTCAAGCACTCGGGCGCGGACCGGATCGACGTCGCGCTGACGGCCGTGGCCCCGGGCACGCTGACCGTCCGCGTCACCGACGACGGCACCGGCGGCGCCGACCCGGCGGGCGGCGGTCTGCTCGGCCTGGCCCGCCGGGTCGCCGCCCTCGACGGCCGGCTGAGCGTGGTGAGCCCGCCCGGCGGCCCCACCACCGTCACCGCGGAGCTGCCCGCCCCGTCCCTGGGCGGTGTGCCGTGCGGGTGATCCTGGCCGATGACTCGACCCTGCTCCGCGAGGGCCTGGTGCGGCTGCTCGCCGAGGAGGAGCACGAGGTGGTGGCGGCGGTGGGGGACGGCGCCGCGCTGGTGGCGGCGGTCGAGGCGGCACCGGACGTGGACGCGGTGGTGGTGGACGTACGGATGCCGCCGACGCATACGGACGAGGGGCTGCGGGCGGCGCTGGAGATCCGGCGGCGGTGGCCGGGGGTGGGCGTGCTGGTGCTGTCGCAGTACGTGGAGAAGCGGTACGCGACGGAGCTGCTGACAGGGGAGGGGGCCGCGGAGGGGGCTGACGAGAGGGCTGACGGGGCCGGGCCTTCCGGCGCGCGGTCCGGGGGAGTCGGCTATGTGCTCAAGGACCGGGTGGTGCAGGTCGACGAGTTCCTCGACGCGCTGGAACGGGTCGCCACGGGCCGCGCCGCGTTCGACCCGGAGGTCGTCCGCAGACTGCTCGCACGCTCCACCCGCACCGATCCGCTGGGCCGCCTCACCCCGCGCGAGCGGGAGGTGCTCGACGCGATGGCACAGGGGCACGCCAACGCGGCGATCGCCGAGCGGCTGTATGTGTCCCGCAGCGCGGTCGAGAAGCACATCAACGCCATCTTCGAGAAGCTCGAGCTGCCGGGGAACGCGGGGTACAGCCGCCGGGTGCTCGCCGTACTGCGCTATCTGGGAAGCTGAAGGTGAAGCTGAAGCTGAAGCCGAACGGATCGGGACGGACCGAGCTGATCGGATCGAAATAGATCGGCATAGATCGGGACGGAACCGGTCGGGGAGCCCAGGAGCCGAAAAGGGAGGCCGTGATGGCCGAGAGCAAGAGCACACCGATCACGGCCGAGCTGTACGACTACGTCCTGCGGCACAATCCGCCGCTCGACCCGGTCCTGCGCGAGCTCGTCGAGGTCACCCACCGCAACCTCCCCGGCCACGCCGGGATGCAGTCCGCCGAGGAGCAGGCCCCGCTGCTGGCCTTCCTGGTCCGGCTGGTCGGCGCCCGCCACATCGTGGAGGTCGGCACCTTCACCGGCTTCTCCGCGCTGGCCATGGCCCAGGCGCTGCCCGCCGACGGCCGGCTGATCGCCTGCGATGTGTCGGAGGAGTGGACGGCGTACGGGCGGAAGGCGTGGGCCAAGGCCGGTGTCGAGGACCGCATCGACCTGCGGATCGCGCCCGCGCTGGACACGCTGCGCGCGATGCCCGCCGAGCCCCATATCGATCTCGCCTATCTCGACGCGGACAAGCAGAACTACATCCCGTACTGGGAGGAGCTGGTCCCGCGGATGAACCCGGGCGGTCTGATCGTCGCGGACAACGTCTTCTACCACGCGCAGGTCATCGAGGCGGCGCCCTCGCCCGGGGGCGCCGCGATCCAGGCGTTCAACGACCATGTGGCGGCGGACGCTCGGATGGAGGCGGTCATGCTCACCGTCGCCGACGGCCTGACGCTCGCGCGCCGGGTCAGCTGAGCCGCCGGCCGCGGATCCGCTGCCGGACCCGGGCCCAGCGCCCGGGGGTCCCGGGCCGGCCGGTGGGCTCGGCGGGCTGGGCTTGCTCGGTGCCACCGGGCTGATCCAGCTTGCCCCACTTGCCGGGCGGCTGACCGGACCGTTCAAGGGGCCCACCGGGGGCGCCCGGCCCACCGGGGGCGCCCGGCCCACCGGGGGCGCCCGGCCCACCGGGGGCGCCCGGCCCACCGGGGGCGCCCGGCCCACCGGGGGCGCCCGGCGGGGCGCCCGGCCCACCCGGGGCGCCCGGGACCTCGGGTGTGAGCGGGGCGCCGGGCTGGACCTGGACGGCCGTACCGCCCCGTTCGGCGGCCCGCTCCCGCGCCGCGACCAGCTCACGCGCGTGGGCGGCCTCGCGCTCGGCCTGCTCGGGGTGGCGGGTCACCCAGTACGGATTGTCATGCGGCAGCCCGCCGCTGACCCGTCCGTACATCCCGAACCACATCAGCAGCAGCCCCACCACAAAGCTGAACAGCACGTTCTGCATCCGGAACGCCAGGAAGTTGTACGGGGTCTCCAGCAGCGCCAGATTGACGAACCCGCTCAGCAGGAAGAGCAGCCCGAGCACCATGTTGAGCGACGAGGCGAAGTTGCCGCCGATGAGCATGCCGATGAACAGCAGCAGCCCGATGACGATGGAGAGCACGCTCAGCGTGCCGTTGGTGTTGAGTCCGGCGACCGTGTTCGCGCCGGTGTCGAAGAAGCCGACCCGGTGGACCAGGCCCAGGATGCCGAAGGCGACGAGCACCAGCCCCATGAGCCCGGCGCCGACGCGATAGACCTTGCTGAGCCGGTGATCGACGGGCAGATGCTCATCGAGCGTGGTGTGCGCGCCGATCCGCTCCGGGAAGTGCCGTGCGACTCCGGCGGGATGAGGACCGATGGGGGAGGGGCGGCCCGTAGCCATCTCCGGCCTCCTTGCTGCTGGCGCCGGACCTCGGCCGCGCGCTCGTCGCGGTCGAGGCCGTACCCGTGGAACGCCACGTCACCGTCGCGTACACGGCGTGCGCGCGCACGATCGGAAGGCGCGGCACGGGCACGTATCTCCAGGATCCGCCCCGCCCCCTGAAGGCTCAACCGCAGCAACCGCCACCGCAGCAGCCGCCACCGCCACCCCCGCCGGACGGGGGCCGGGCCGAGGAAGGGGAGGCGGAGGACGACGAGGACGCGGCGCCGGTGACGGCCACGGTGGAGAGCAGCTTCACCGTGTCGCCGTGCCCGTCCGGGCAGGACGCGGGAGCGGAGGACTCGGCCATGGGCCGGTTCAGCTCGAAGGTGGTGCCGCAGGCGCGGCAGCGGTACTCATAGCGAGGCATGGCAGGAGCATAACCGCCGAACCGCAGGTCAGCCCCCCGAATGAGCCGGGGCTTCGCGCGGGCTCAATGCCCCCCGCCCCGCTCGTCCCGGATCTCCTGGACGACCCGGGCGGCGGTCTGCCGTACGGCCTCGGTCTCGGAGAGGAAGTGCCACCAGTCCGGATGCCGCCCCTCAAGGCCGGCGATGGCCCGGTCGAGGCGCTCCACGGCGTCGTCCAGCGGGCGCGCGTGGCGGGGATCGGGGGTGCTGCGCCCGGCCATGGCCAGCCGCTGTGCGTCGCGGATCGCGAACCGGGTGCGCTCGATCTCCTTCTGCTGGTCGTACGACACCTCGTCCAGCCGCCGCAGCCGGTCCCCGGCCGCCGAGACGGCCTCGTCCGTACTGTTCAGCAGCGCCCGTACGGTGGCCAGCAGCGCGGTGGCGTCCGGCCAGCGCTGCTCCTCGCGCGCCGCCTGCGCCTCCTTGAGCTTCTCCTCGGCCTGCGCCACATCCCGCGCCGCCTGCGCGGGGACGGGCTGCAGATCCTGCCAGCAGGCCGCGGTGTAGCGGCGGCGCAGCTCGCTGAGGACGGGCTCGACCCCGGCGGCCCGGGTGGTGATCGCCTGGGCGCGGGTGCGCAGGGACACCAGCCGCTTGTCGATCTCCGTCGCCCGCTCCGGCAGCCGCTCGGCCTCCCCGCGCACCGCCTCGGCCCTGCGCAGCACATCATCGGCGCGCCGCAGGGTCTCCTGCACACCGTGCTGCCCGGCCCCCTGGTTGAGCTTGGTCAACTCGGGCGACAGCGCCGCCAGCCGGGCCGCCAGATCGTCCGCCCGCAGCCCCGACGCACGCACCGCGTCCAGCGCGTTACTCGCCGCGAGCAGCGCCTGCCGCGCCCGCTCCACCGCCGGCGCCAGCCGCGCCAGCCGCGTCTCGGCCTGCTCCAGCAGCGGCCCCAGCCCCTGCGCGAACCGGTCCAGATCCGCCTTCGTCCGCTCCAGCGCGTCCTTCGCCCTGGTCAGATCGGCACGGGCCCGGGAGGCCGTCGCCGCGTCCAGATCGTCCCGATCCAGATCATGGGCGTCCACCGCCGTGATGTAGTCCTGGCTGACCTGGTCGATCCGTCGCTCCAGCGCCGAGAAGTCGGCCGCGGTCCGGCGCGCGGCGGGCGAATCGTCCACGGCGGTGATCGTCTCGATGGAGATCCGCAGATCCCGCTGCGCGGTGTCCAGCTCGTAGAACGCCGCCGCGGCGGCGTCCTTCGCCGCCTGCGCCTCCGCCCGCTGACTCTCCCCCCGCCCCCCGAACCACCGCCGCCCCCCGCCCCCACCGGCAAACGACAACGACCCCACGGCGACCAGCAACGGCACGGGCAGCAACACCAGCCCGAGCACGGAGGAACCACGCGACGGACGCGACCGACGCACACGGACGAGCCGGGCAAAAGCGGCGACCGGGGCAACACGGTCGGCCGGACGACGCGGACGGCGCGTTGGACGCGCAGACTCTGCAGATGACGCCGCCACTTCCCGCTCCCGATGGATCGCCCAGGTCCGAATGTCATTCTCCCACCCGACACTGACGAGCACAGCGCTCGGTCCGGTTCGCGATCTCCGGACTTCTCCACCTCCAGCCCGCCCCTCCGCGGCCTCCTCCCCACAATTGCGGCACCACCCCGGAAACCCTGTAGGCTGACAGCTCCCCTGGGGCGCATAGCTCAGCGGTAGAGCGCTGCCCTTACAAGGCAGATGTCGGCGGTTCGAACCCGTCTGCGCCCACCCTCTGGACCAGCGCGGATCCCGCTTCGGCGGCCCGCGCTGTTCGCCGTAGCCATGGCATTAACCATGGACAGGTTCCGCAGCCATGGCGAACACCCAGTCCACACGCCGCCCGCGCGGCAGCATCCGCCCCAACGGGGCCGGCTTCCAGATCCGCGTTTACGCGGGCACCGACCCGCTCACGAAGAAGCCGCTCTACCTCCACGAGCAGGCCGCCACCCTGCCCGAAGCCGAGAAGGCCCGCACGCGCCTGCTGGCCAAGGTCGACGAGCAGCGTCACCCCAAAGGGAAGATCACGGTCACCAAGCTGCTCGACCTGTGGATGGACGTCGCCCGCATCGAGGAGAGCACCCGTGACCGCTACGTCATCGCCATCGACCAGTACCTCAAGCCCACCTTCGGCGAACTCCAGGCGGCCAAGCTCGGCCCGACACGACCTCGACTGGGGCACGCTGCTCTTCCTCATCATGGTCACCGGCTGCCGCCGCGGCGAACTGTGCGGACTGCGCTGGCAGAACGTCGACTTCGACACCAACGTCATCACGGTCCGCCGGGATCAAGCGCCGCGACGCCGTAGCCGCTTCCCGCCGCTTCCGCACCGTCGCCCAGGTCGACCCGGCCCTCGCGCTTCTCGAGTCACACGGCTACCTCCGATCCGAGTCGGGCAGCCAGACCCGCCGCCGCGGCCGCGCGGAGACGACCACATACCGTGTGCACCCCTCTCTTCACACCCCTGCGGACGGACCAGATCCCCACTGACCGTCAGCAACGTCAGCACAAAACGCTGACCATCGGGAACTCCTGCTTCCCTTTGATGCAGCGGCCGTCTGTGAGCGTGGCGTCGATGGGGAACTCCGGCCGGGGGAAGTCGTCGTACGTCACACTGGACGGCTCGATGCGTGCTCCATCCTTGTACGAGAGCGCCCACGGACTGTTGGAGACGGGGAAGCTGCCCTTGGTGCTGCAGACCTTGACTTCAAGTGCGGCCCAGACGTAGCCCTCGGACCGCTGGGACGCGCTCCCTCCGCAGCCGGGCTTTCGCCGGTACCGTCGCCCGCAGCTGCGCGAAGTTGACCCCTACCGCCGGGTGATGAACTGCGCGGTGCCCAGGGTGGCGAACCACTTCCGGATCTGGCTCTGGTCATCCGTCGCGGCGAGCGAGAGGAGGAGCAGCAGACGGGCCTTCTGCGCGGTCAGGTCCTCCGCTCCGATGACGCCGTCGGTGTGGTCGTCGTAGACGGAGCCGTTGCCGGTGCGGGTCGTGGAGGCGAACAGCACACCGTTCTTGACGGCGTCCTCGCGCGCTTTCGACATGGCCGGGGAGATGCCGCCCGCGCCGGTTCCGGCGGTGACCACGCCGTCCGCGCCGGAGTCGGCGAACGCCTTGACGGCGTCACCGCTCGCGTCCTGGTAGCTGTAAGCGATCTCGACCTTCGGCAGCGCTTTCTTGGCGATCCGGTCGAGGTCGAACGGCGTCTTCCAGGTCTTCTTCCCGCACTTCTGGACCCGGGCGGGGGCCCGGTTCAGCCGGATGTTGTCCTGGTCGATGACGCCGAGCTCACCGCTGTCCCCGCTGGTGAAGGTGTCCATCCGCAGGGCGTTGGTCTTACGGACCTCGCGGGCGGCCTGGATCTGGTCGTTGAGCATCAGCACGGTGCCGTAGCAGGTCGTCTTCCGGCTGGCGGCCAGGTGGATGGCGTTGTAGAGGTTCGCGGGGGCGTCCGTGCCGATCACCGTCCACGGGCGCATGGCGCCGGTGAGGATCACGGGCTTGTCGCTGCGGACCGTCAGATCCAGCCAGTACGCGAACTCCTCCATCGTGTCGGTGCCGGTGGTGACGACGGCCGCGTCGTTCTTCTCCAACTGGGCGTCGACCGTGGCAGTCAGCCGGCGGTAGTCGGCGATCGAGTAGCCGCTGGAGCCCTTGTTGCCGAACTGCTCCGTGGTGACGTCGGCGACGGAGTCCACCTCCGGCTTGAGGTCGCCGACGAGCTTCGCTATCGGCAGCTTGCCCGCCTCATAGTCCTGGAAGGACACCCGGCTCTTGCTGACACCGGCGATGGTGCCTCCCGTGCCGATGACGGCGACCTTCGGAAGGGCCTTCTTCTCCTGTTCCGCGCCGGCGACCGGCGCGGTCGTGCCGACGGCGGCGGTCAGGAGGGTGAGCAGCACGGTGGAACGGCGGGTGAGCATGCGCATGGGCGGCGTTCTTCTCCTCGGCGGGATGTGCACTGCCACGACCTGGACGGATGCGGCGGAAAGAAACATTCCGCATGCATGTTTCTCGGGAATTCGGTGATCGTGAACAGATGATTGCGGCACGACTCGCACACCATGTCGAGTTCGAGCGTCATCGCCCCGCACGCCGGAGACCCGCCCTGTTCCCTCCTCACCCGCGGCCCCGACAGCCGTGCCCGCCGTGTCGCCCGCTCGGCCGCGGCGAACCACCAACCTGCGGCGGTTGGGGGCGTGATGGCTGGGCACTCCCCAGGGGCGCGTCGGGTGATACGACGACCGTGCCGACCCCGGGAGGACGATCACGCACCGGCAGTCGGGGCCTGGCTGTGATGCGGGCGGTTGCACGGTCGTAGCCATGGATTTAGCCGTGAACCACAGGCGAAAACCGTGCCCACAGTGCTTCCAGATGCCAGACTGGCAACGAAAGAAGCAGCGACGCTTGTCCGTTGGCCCTACACAGCGATCCTGTTCGCACGTCCCAATCAGCGGCCGAGTCGTTTTGGGACGCCAGGCGGCCAAGCAGCCAGAGCCACGGTCGGCAGCCTAAAGCGAGCCACGGTTGACGATGTGGTGGGCCTGGACGGCGTAGCCGCCTGCGAGGGCGTATCCGTAGTCCTCGGCGAGAGCATCCAGTCCGATGCGGATCAGTTGGCGGTGCAGCTCGTCCACTAGGCAGCTGCCGTCGTGCTGGACCCGCGGAGTTCGGGGAAGCGAGCTTCCCAGGCTGCCCGGATTGGGGAGGGCAGGAACAAGTCTCGCCACACTTCTCGCAGAGGCGTGGTGTGCAGATAAGTCTTGAGGTCGTCGCGCGTCTGGGCCTCGCGGATGACGCGCTCGTACATCAGCCGGAAGTCTGCTTCGTCGGCCAGGTCGTAGACGTAGCGCGGTCCCCAGTCGATGTGGCGCGGCAAGGTGACGCTGCCGGTTGTCGGCCCGTTCAACTCGGCGAGCGATTCCGGCAGTACGTACGGCTTCGCTGCTGCATACCTGCTCATGGGTCCAGCATGTCCGATGAGGACTGCCGAGGATATCGGCAGTCCGGATGAGCGCCCGAGGGAGTGAACGCGGTCGCTGGGGCGCGGAACGGTATATGGCGCGAAACGGACACGGAGGCTTAGGGAGGTCTAGACAACAAACAAGGCCCAGGTCGCTGACCTGGGCCTTCGCTATGGAGCGGGTGACGGGTATCGAACCCGCGCCCTGAGCTTGGGAATCGCGGGGCGTTCGGTACGAAACGCCCCCTCCGGCCCGTAGGCCAGAGGGGACGGACTTGCGTTTCGCATCCGTTTCGTGGACTCGGGCGGTGAGGCGCGCCGGGTGGGGGCGCCCCCGCTTGGCCTAGCCGTCCACCTCGTACTGCCCCACCTCACGGAAGTGGCGCAGGGTCTCCGGGGAGCCGTCGTCGAGGGCTGCGTTGGCTGCGGCGCGGAGGGCATCGCTGATGTCCGGGTTCGCGAGCATGCGAGCTATGTAGACGGCGTCGTCCTCGGCTTGGGCCAGTCGGTAGCCGGTCTCCAGCCAGGCGCGCATCTCCTCCGGGGAGTCGTTGTCGAGGAGCTTGTTGGCCTCCTCGATGACTCGCTTGTCACTGTTCCGCGTTGCCGCGTAGAGGATGCGGGCGATGGCGACCCGGTCGTCCTCGGCCTGGGCCAGTCGGTAGCCGGTCTTCAAGAAGGTGCGCATGTCATCCACGGTGCCGTTGAGGGCCTCATTGGCCTCTCGGACGACCGCCCGGCCGCTGTCCTCGTCCGCCAGGATGGCGGCGATCGCGGCCCGCAGTTCGTCCTCCGACATCTCGTCCACCGCGGTGTCTGACGTGGCCGCCACGGTCGTGGTGGTGGTCACGGCCGTGGCGGTGGTCACGGCCGCCGAACCGTTGGCAAACGCCGGGGCGGTGAAGAGGAGGGCTGGGGTCAGGGCGGTGGCCACGACGAGCAGAGCGGCACGCGTCGGTCTCATGAATATATGCCTCCGTGTTCGAACTTCAGGTATGCAGATGATCAGCCATGCGCGCGAAAATCGCATAAGGAATCGGTTATTCCGGAAAACCGGACAGCGATGTGGAGCTGTACCAGATCGCGCTGTATCTGAAGGCGTTCGAACGGCTGCGCCCCTCGTCCGGCCCGAAAACCAGACGAGGGGGCGGGGGCGGACCGGCTTATGATCCGGCCGTGGACATCCCCGACAGACTCATCGGACTCCAACGCGCGGCCGACGCCGAGCGCCCCCAGGCGGTCGGGGCGTGAGCACCCTCGCGGCCCAGGGCATCAGCACCAGGCGGCTGGACCTGCTGCCGCTGCACGTCGGGCACGCCGAGGAGATGGCCACCGTGCTCTCCGACCCGGCCCTGCACCTGTTCATCGGCGGCGCTCCGGACACCCCGCAAGCCCTGCGCTCGCGCTACCAGCGCATGACCGCGGGCTCGCCCGATCCGGACGTCTCCTGGCTGAACTGGGTGATCCGGCTCCGTGACGTGTCCTGTCTGACGGGCACCGTCCAGGCGACGGTCAGCCCCTCCGGCCACGGGCCCGTCGCCGAGATCGCCTGGGTGGTGGGGACCCCGTGGCAGGGAAGAGGCATCGCCACCGAAGCGGCCCGAGGGCTTGTCGACTGGCTCGGCCGGCAGCCGGTGCACACCGTCATCGCCCACATCCACCCCGAACACCGGGCATCCGCCGCCGTCGCCGGCGCCGCCGGACTCACCGCCACCGACGAATGGCGCGACGGCGAGATCCGATGGCACCGGAGCATCGGACGATGACGTCGCCGATCCGCGGCGGATCTTGTCGGCACCCGGCCTCGGCTCACGACGCCCGCATGCCGCCGTCGACGGAGAGAACCACTCCGGTGACGTAGGAGGCGCGGTCGCTCAGCAGCCAGGCGGCGGCCTCGGCGACCTCCTCGGGTTCGGCGGCGCGGCGCAGTGGGGTGCGCGCGTTGAGCTGGTCGATCACGCCCGGCGATGCCGCTTCCCAGCCGCGCATCATCTCGGTCAGCGTGGTGCCGGGGGCGATGGCGTTGACGCGGATGCCTTCCGGGCCGTAGGCGACGGCGGCCGACTCGGTGAGGCTGTGGACACCCCGCTTCATCGCGCTGTACGCGGGCAGTACGGGGTTGCCCCTCCAGCCGCCGACGGACGAGGTGTTGACGATGGCGCCCGTGCCGGCGGTCGCCCTGATCGCGGCGACCTGAGCGGCCAGGGCCAGCCAGACGCCCTTGAGGTTGACGCTGTACTGCTCGTCGAAGTCCGCCTCCCGCGCCTGGTCCATCGGGCCGATCCGCCGCGTGCCGAGCGCCCCGTTGTTGAAGGCGACGTCGAGTCGGCCGTACGCCTCCACGGTGCGGTCGACGGCGGCGCGCACGCTGGTCGCGTCGGCCAGGTCGCACACCGCGTACTCCGCGGTGCCGCCCGCCGCCTGGATCTGTTCGGCCACCGCTTCGAGCTGGGCCTCCGTGCGGGCCGCGAGCAGGACCCGGGCGCCTTCCCGGGCGAACAGCCGTGCCGCGGCGGCGCCGATGCCGCGGCCGGCTCCGCTGATGAAGGCGACCTTGTCGGCCAGCAGGCCCTTGCCCGCCAGCAGGCCCTTGCCCGCCAGCAGGCCCGAGGCGGCGGGGGTGGTGTCGGTGGTGCGGGTGTTGTCCATGCCGACGAGCCTGTGTCCGGCCGCGCACCTCATCCAGGCACCGGCGGTACCTGGATCGGCTCCGCCGGCCCCGTGCACAGTGGAGTGCATGGACAGACGTGAGCTGGCCGGCTTCCTGCGCAGCAGGCGCGAGCGGATCACCCCCGCCGATGTGGGGCTGCCCGCCGGGCCGAGGCGTCGTACCCCGGGGCTGCGGCGCGAGGAGGTGGCGCAGCTGGCGTACATCTCGACCGAGTACTACACGCGGCTGGAGCAGGCCCGTGGCCCGCGCCCCTCGCGCGAGGTGCTGGCCGGTCTGACCCGTGCCCTGCGCCTGTCGGACGCCGAGCGCGTCCACCTGCACTACCTCGCCGGCGCCCCGCCCGCCCCGCCGGCAGGACCGTCCCGCGAGGTGCGCCCGAGCATCCTGGACCTGCTGCGGCGGCTCCCGCACGCCGCGGCACTCGTCCTGTCCGCGACCTACGAGGTGATCGCCCACAACGACCTGGCGGCCGCACTCCTGGAGGACTTCTCCGCCCTGCCCCGGCACGAGCGCAACTTCCTGCGCCGTACCTTCCTCGATTCGGGCGCGGGGGAGCGGCAGTGGTACAGCCGGTCCGGCATGGACATTTTCGGACGTACCGCGGCCCGGCACCT
Organism: Streptomyces sp. 5-10; assembly: GCF_014712245.1. NCBI lineage: Bacteria > Bacillati > Actinomycetota > Actinomycetes > Kitasatosporales > Streptomycetaceae > Streptomyces > Streptomyces sp. 5-10. Next base: position 109,392 of record NZ_JACVYG010000002.1, on the reverse strand, counting down.
GCGGGCCGCCGCCGCCCGCTACCCCGACGACCCCGAAGTGGCCACCCTGGTGAGGGATCTGCTCACCGGCAGCGCGGAGTTCGCCCGGCTGTGGGACGCGTACGACATGTCGGTCGAACCCGCCCCGCACAAGACCTTTCGGCACCCCCTGATCGGTCCCATCACGCTCAACTGCGATGTCCTGGACATCACTGACCGGGACCAGCGAGTCGTGATCTACACGGCCGATCCCGGCTCCCCGGCGGAGGAGGCTCTGCGGCTGCTGTCGGTGATCGGCACACAGCGCATGGACGTACCCGGCTGAGTGCGGACGGTCTGGTGACGTCGTTGGTCGAGCTGATCTCGCTGCCCCAGATGCTCGAGCTCGCTGCCGCGCATGGTCATCTGGCCGACGATCCCGAGGCGTTGGCGGCCGAAGATGCCCGTCGAACGCACCGTGGCAAAATCAGCGGGTGCAGATCGGGATGCTGGGGCCACTCGAGGTTCGCACGGACGACGGCGGGCTGGCCGACGTGCCGGGTGCGCGGCTGCGCGGACTGCTGGTCGCCCTTGCGCTCAGGCCGGGTCAGGTGGTCCCGAAGGCGTCGCTGGTCGACTGGATCTGGGGAGAGCATCCGCCCGCCGATGCGGCGAACGCCCTGCAGCGCCTGGTCTCCCGGCTGCGGAAGGCGCTGCCGGGCGGGGCGATCGAGGGGCAGCCGGACGGCTATCGGCTGATGGTGGAGCCTGGCGCCGTCGACGCCGTGCGGTTCGAACGGCTCGTCGTCGCGGGTCAGGCCCGTGCCGAGGACGAGTCTCGGCGGGTGCGGCTGTTGCGCGAGGGCCTTGAGCTGTGGCGCGGTGCGGCCATGCAGGACGTCGGTTTGCGGGACAGCGCCGCGTTCGACGCCGCGGTCGTACGGCTCGAGGGGTTGCGGCTGACCGCCACGGAGGAGCGGGCCGAGGCGGAGGTCGCCCTCGGGCGCGGTGCGGAGCTGGTCACGGAGCTGACCGACCTGGTGGCCGCGCACCCGGTGCGGGAACGGCTCGTCGGCGCGCTGATGCGGGCCCTCGCCGCGTCCGGTCGGGACAGCGAGGCGCTGCAGGTGTACCAGCGCGCGCGGGAAGCCCTGGCCGACGCGCTGGGCGTCGATCCCTCGCCGGAGCTTGCCGCGTTGCACGTCGCGCTGTTGCGGGGCGAGCTGGGGCGGCGGGAGGAAAGGCGGGACGAACGGCGGGCGGAAAGGCGGACGGAACGGCGGGAGGAGACGCGGGCGGAACGGCGGGACGAACGGCGGGAGGGAAACCGTAAGAGCAACCTGCGCGCCGAGCTGACCAGCTTCGTCGGCAGGGGCGCCGATGTCGCCGCGGTCCGCGGGCTGATCGCCGAGCACCGGCTCACCACCGTGATCGGGCCGGGCGGTGCCGGAAAGACCAGGCTGGCCACGGAGACCGCGCGCACGCTGCTCGGCGAGGGCGAACTGCCGGACGGGGCCTGGCTGGTGGAGCTCGCCGCCATCGGCGCGGACGGCGACGTGGCGCAGTCGGCGCTCGCCGGGCTCGGCCTCCGGGACGCGCTGCTCGGCGCGGCCCCGAACGCGGAGCTGACGGACCGGCTCATCGCCGCCGTCCGCGAGCGGGAGGCGCTGCTGATCCTGGACAACTGCGAGCACGTGATCGAGTCGGCGGCGGTGTTCGCCCACCGGGTGCTCGGGGAGTGCCGGCGGCTGCGGATCCTGGCGACGAGCCGGGAACCGCTCGGCATCACCGGGGAGGCGCTGTGGCCGGTCGAGCCGCTGGCCCTGCCGGAGGGGGACGCGGGCCCGGGCGAGATCGGGTCCTCGCCCGCCGTCCAGCTGCTGCGGGACCGGGCCGGGGCGGTGCGCCGGGGCCTCGCGGCGGACGCCCACACGCTGGCGACGATGGCGCGGGTCTGCCGGGCGCTGGACGGGATGCCGCTGGCGATCGAACTGGCCGCGGCCCGGCTGCGCACCATGTCCGTCGATCAGCTCGCCCACCGGCTCGACGACCGGTTCCGCCTGCTGACCAGCGGCAGCCGCACCGCGCTGCCACGGCACAAGACGCTGCGCGCGGTGGTCGACTGGAGCTGGGAGCTGCTCACCGACGCCGAACGGAGGGTGTTGCGAAGACTCTCGGTGTTCTCGGGCGGGGCGAGCCTGGAGGCGGCCGAACGGGTCTGCGCGGGCGACGGAGTCGAGCCGGAGCAGGTGCTGGAGCTGCTCACCGCGCTGACCGAGAAGTCGCTGCTGGTCGCCGAGGGCGGCGGCGCCCCGCGCTACCGCATGCTCGGCACGATCAAGGAGTACGCCGGGCACCGGCTCGCCGAGGCGGGGGAGTCGGACCTGGCGCGCCGTGCGCATCTCGCCCACTTCACCGAGCTCACCGAGACCGCGGAGCCGCGTCTGCGCCGCGCCGAGCAGCTGGAGTGGCTGGCCGTGCTCGAGGCCGAGCACGACAACATCGGCGCGGCGATGCGCGGCGCGCTCGCGGCGGGCGAGGCGTGGGCGGCGATGCGGCTCGCGGCGGGCGCGGGCTGGTACTGGTGGCTCGGCGGGCGCAGGACCGAGGGCCTGGAACTGCTCACCGCGGCCACCAGGACACCCGGGGAGGTGCCCGACGACGTACGGGCCATGGTGTACGCGCTGATCGTGCACTTCGTGACCTCCGGGCGGAGCGACGAGCGCCAGGCCGCGAAGTGGATCCACGAGGCGCACCGGCTCAGCCGGCGCGGCCACCACCACCCGGGGGTGAAGTTCATCGCGGTGCTGGAACACATGCTGCGGGCGCCCGAAGCGGCCCTGACCGCGTTCGCACCGATGCTGGACGACGAGGACCCTTGGGTGCGCGCGCTGGCCCGGTGGCACATGGGCAAGATGCGGATCATGTTCGGGCGAGACGGGCGAGACGGGCGAGACGGGCAGGAGGGCCGGGACGGCCGGGAGGGGCAGAACCAGGACGGGCAGAACCGGCCGGATGGCCAGGACGGCCAGGACCGGCAGGACGGCCGGGACGGCCAGGACCGGCAGGACGGCCCCACCGCGGAGGCCTACCTGGAGGCGGCGCTCGCCGAGTTCCGGGCGCTCGGCGAGCGGTACGGGATCTCGCTCGTCCTGACCGAGCTGGCGAACCTGCTCGCCGTACGCGGCGACTTCGCCGGTGCGTGCGAGCACTACGAGCAGGCGATCGCGGTCGTCAGCGAGGTCGGTGCCACCGAGGACGTCATCCGGATGCGGTCGCGGCAGGCGCAGCTGTACCGGCTGCTGGGCGACGAGGACGCCGGCGCGGCCGCCATCGCCGAGGCGCGGCGGTGCGCGGAGCGGGTCACCTGGCCGGACGCGCTGGCCGAGCTGGCCTTCGCGAGGGCGGAACTCGCCCGGTGGGACGGCGACGCCGAGGAGGCACACCGGCAACTCGGCCTCGCGACGGCCATGCTGGGCGACGAGGCGGAGCGGGCGGAGATCCGCGCGGCGACGCACGATCTGCTCGGCTACCTCGCCAACGACCTCGGCGAGGCCCGGGCGCACCGCGCGGCGGCCTGCGAGGCGGCGTCCGAGGTGGGACACGCGCTGCTGATCGCGTACGTGCTCGTCGGGGTCGCGGACCTGGCACTGCGCCGCGACGAGCATGAGCAGGCCGCGCGGCTGCTCGCGGCGAGCACGGCCGTACGCGGGCGGCGGGACCACGCCCACCCGGACCTGGCCCGGATCGAGCGGGCCGCGCGGTGCCGCCTCGGCGACGCGAAGTTCGCCGAGGCGACCCGGGACGGGACGCGCATAGGCTGGTCCCAACTGGTCGAGGTCACGCTCGCTTCCTGAACGTGGCGACCGCCCACACGTACCCGACGAGCGCGAACCCGACGCACCAGGCGACGGCCGCGAACGCGTCGCCGGTCGACGGATGGCCGCCCGACAGCAGCCCGCGCAGCGTCTCGATGATCGGGGTGAAGGGCTGGTACTCCGCGAACTGCCGCACGCCGGCCCCCATCGTGTCCGCGGGCACGAACGCGCTGCTCAGGAACGGCAGCATGATCAGCGGCACGGTGGCCATGCCCGCCGACTCCACGGTCTTCGCGGCCAGGCCCATGGCGACCGTGAGCCAGCTGGTGGCGAAGGCGAGCAACAGCATGAGGCCGATCACGGCGAGCCACTGGAGGAAGCTCGCGTGCGGACGGAACCCCATCGCGAAGCCGACGCCGACGATGACCGCGTCGGCGATCAGACTGCGCACCGTGGTGGAGACGACATAACCGGCCAGCACGGCGCCGTGGGAGACGTCCATCGCCTTGAACCGGTTGTTGATGCCCTTCGTCATGTCGCCGTTCACGGCCGCCGCGGTCGGGCCCAACCCGTATGTGATGGCCATGACGGTCAGGCCCGGCACGGCGTAATCGACGTACTCGCCCGTGACCTTGAAGGCGCCGCCGAAGACGTAGACGAACATCAGCATCATCACGACGGGGAACAGGACCGCCTGGAAGACCGTGACCGGATTCCTGACCGTGTGCTTGAAGTTGCGACGCAGCATGATCGCCGCGTCGCCGAACGACGTCGAGACAGTGCTCATTCCGCGATCGCCTCCGTGGTGGCGTGTGTGGTGTCCGCGGCCTGTGTGGCGTGACCGGTCAGGGCGAAGAAGACGTCATCGAGGTCCGGTGTGTGGACCGAGAACTCATCCGCGGTGATCGTGTGCTCGTCGAGCTTGTCCAGCAGGGCCCGCAGCGACGTCGAGTCACCGTTGCTGGGCACCCGCAGGGTCAGCTCCTGGTCGTCCCGCGTGGACCCGGGCAGGGCCCCCGCCGCCGCGTCGAGTTCGCGGAGACCGGCGAACCGGAGCCGGACGTGGGTGCCGGGGACCTGGCGCTTGAGCTCCTCGGAGGTGCCCTGGGCGACCAGGCGGCCCTGGTCGAGCACCGCGATCCGGTCGGCGAGCTGGTCGGCCTCGTCGAGGTACTGGGTGGTGAGGAAGATGGTGGTGCCCTCGGCCACCAACTCGCGGACGATCCCCCACATCGCGCGCCTGCTGCGCGGATCGAGACCCGTCGTCGGCTCGTCCAGGAAGATGATCCGCGGGTTGCCGACCAGCGTCATCGCCAGGTCAAGCTTCCGGCGCATACCGCCCGAGTAGGTCGCCGCCATCTTGTCCGCCGACTCCGCCAGGTCGAACCGCTCCAGCAGCCGCCTGACCACCTGGTCGCCGGAGCGCACGCGCTTCAGGTCCGCCATCAGCTGCAGGTTCTCCCGGCCCGACAGCAGCTCGTCCACGGCGGCGAACTGACCGGTCACGCCGATGACCGCGCGCACCTCCTTGATCCCGGTCACCACGTCGTGCCCGGCGACGCGCACCGTCCCGGCGTCGGCCTTCATCAGCGTCGTCAGAACGTTCACCGTCGTCGTCTTGCCCGCCCCGTTCGGGCCGAGCATGGAAAAGACCGATCCCGCGGCGACCTCGAAGTCGATGCCGTCGAGCACGACTTTGTCGCCGTATGTCTTGCGCAGCCCTGAAACCGCGATTGCCGAACTCTTCATGTCCAACACGGTCCCGGCCGGGCCTGACACCCGGCTGTCACGCCCCTGACACGGGTACTGACACGGATCCTGACACGGGCCCTGACACGGCGTTGTGCCTCAACAGGCCGGCGCGGAGGTCAATAGGTGAAGCGACGTACGGTCTCCGGGTGGATGACGAGACGAACCTGCTCGGTGGCCAGGATCCCGGCGAGGTCGTCGGCGCGGACCGGGTCGTCGAGATCCCAGTAGCGAGCGGCCAGACGGGTGCACAGCTCGTGCGCTCCCTCGGGTTCCACCGTGGTGCGGCCGGCGACCGACAGCCAGCGCTCGCGTTCACCCACGGGGGCGGCGACGACGATCGAGGCGCGGGGGTCGCGGCGCAGGCGCCGCACCTTGACCGAGTCCGGGGCCGTGAACAGCTGGATCGTGCCCTCGGCCGTGGCCTCGAACCACACCGGTCGGGGCTGCGGCGGAACCGGTCCCTCGGCCACGGACAGGAATCCGTGCAGGGGGCGTCGCAGGAACTCGAGGTCCTGGGCGGTCAGCGAACTGGTGTCGTTGCTCATGGCGTCGATTGAACACGGCCGACTCGGACGAACCCATAGGTGAAGAGCCGGATCGCCTGTGTATTCGTCTAAACTCGCCGGGGTGGACGCGTTCAGTGACCTGATCCGCGGGGTGCGAGCCCACGGCTCGTTGTTCGGCAGCTCGACCCTGTCCCCGCCCTGGGCACTCCACTTCGTGGACGGCGCGCCGCTGCCCCTGTGCACCGTCCTCACCGGGGCGGGCTGGATCGTGCCGGAGCGCCGTCCACCCGAGCCGCTCCGCGCCCGAGAGACGATCGTCGTACGCGGCCCCGGGACGTTCACCTTCGTCGACGAGGTCGGTACCCGGGCCGAACCGATCGCCTGCGGCGAGCACTGCGCGACGCCTGAGCAGGGCGGGACCAGGCACCGTCGCGGCTGGCACGACGACGGCGGGGACATGGGTAACGGGGACGACGGTGGCGGGGGCGCCGGTGGCGGGGGCGCCGGTGGCGGTGCGACGACCCTGATCGTCGGCGCCTATCCCGTACGCGGCGAGATCAGCCGCCGGCTGCTGGACGCGCTGCCCGTCGTGTTGCGCGTGGACGCGGGCGGCACGGCCGACCCCGTGCTGGACCACCTCGCCGCCGAGGTCGCCGTCGACACGCCGGGCCAGCAGGTCGTCCTCGACCGGCTGCTGGACTGGATGCTGGTCTGCACGCTGCGCGAGTGGTTCGACCGGCCCGGCGGTGAGCCCCCGGCCTGGTGGGCCGCCCAGCGGGACCCGGTGGTCGGCCACGCGCTGCGCCTGCTGCACGCCGAACCGGCGGCGCCCTGGACGGTCGCCGCGCTGGCGGAACGCACCGGGGTGTCGCGTTCGACGCTGGCCAAGCGGTTCGCCGACCTGATCGGCGAACCGCCGCTGACCTACCTCACCCGCTGGCGCATGACGCTGGCGGCAGATCTCCTGGTCGAGCGGGAGGCGGCGACCGTCGCGGACATCGCCCGCACCGTGGGCTACTCCGATCCGTTCGGATTCAGCGCGGCGTTCAAACGGGTCCGAGGCATCAACCCGAGCGACTTCCGCCGCACCGCGACCGCCCCCTGAAAGACGCCGGAACGACGGTTCGACTCAGCCCCGGTGGACTCGGGCTCGGACCCAGCCGCGTTCATCGATGAGCGGCCAGCACTGCCGCGAGGCCTTCTTGCAGATCCTTGACGAAATACTCGGGAACCTCCAGCGACGGGAAATGTCCCCCGCTTTCGGGCGCCCGCCATCGGACGATCTGTCGGTACCGCTCCTGTGCCCAGGGGTGCGGACACTTCTCGACGTCGCGGGGATACATAGTGAGTGCTGACGGGACGTCGACCCGAAGTTCGGGATCGAGCGAGTTGTGGCTTTCGTAGTAAATGCGGGCCGCCGATGCGCCGGTCCGCGTCAGCCAATACAGGGTGACGTCGTCAAGAACGCGGTCTCTGGAAATCGTCTCGAACGGGCTGTCTTCCGTGTCTGACCACTCGGCGAACTTGTCAAGAATCCAGGCGAGAAGCCCGACCGGTGAGTCGACGAGCGAGTAGCCGATGGTCTGCGGTCGGGTCGCCTGCTGCTTCGCGTACGCCGCGCGGTGGCGCCAGAAATCGCGGGTTTCCTCGACCCATGTGCGCTCGATCGCCGTAAGCCCGTCCGTTGTCAACCCGGGCGGTCCCTCCGCGAACGTTGTGTGGATGCCGAGAACGTGCGCCGGGAACCTGCCGCCGAGGACCGTGGTGATATTGCCTCCCCAGTCGCCGCCGTGGGCCACGAACGTGCTGTAGCCGAGCCTTCCCATCAGTTCCACCCATGCGGCCGCGATCTTTTCGGTTCCCCACCCGGTGGTGGCCGGCTTGTCGCTGTAACCAAAGCCTGGTAGCGACGGGACCACGACGTGGAACGCCGGCGCGTCCGCGTCTTTCGGATCCGCCAGCTCGTCCACTACGTCGATGAACCGAGCAATGCTGTCTGGCCAGCCGTGCGTCAAGATCAGAGGAGTGGCATCCGTGCGCGCGGATCGGCGGTGCAGGAAATGGATTCCCAGATCATCAATGGTCGTGCGGAACTGGCCGATCCGGTTAATGCGCTCTTCGAACGACCGCCAGTTGTACCCGGTGCGCCAGTAGTCCACGACGTCGGTGAGGTCGGCGAGCGGAACGCCCTGTTCCCATCGGCGGGGGCCGGGCGCGGCGCGATGGACCGTCTCGGCTTCCGGTAGCCGCGCCGCGGCCAATCGCGCGCGCAGATCGTCGAGGTCAGCGTCAGTCGCGTGGGCTTCAAACGCTTGCACGTCGCTGGGCATGAGACCTCCTGGTCATCGTGGAACCGGCTTGGACCTGCAGCGAACCGGCTAAGGCGGTTCTAGCATGCCTCGATGCCGACGAGCAACCGGCTAAGGTGGTTCCATGCATGCTCGGTTCCCTGACTTCCGTCTCGGTAAGGTGCTGGCGACCAGCTTCACGGCGACGCTGACGGAGCGGTGTGGCAACGCCGTGGAACGCATTCCCACGCCGCGGCGACTCGTCGACTGGCTGGCGGTGAGTGGCCTCGCCGTGGAGTCCTGCACCACCGCCCAGCTCGAACTCGCCTGGGAACTGAGGGAATCAATTCACGCCGCCTTGACGGCGGCCGCGACCCAAGACCCTCTCCCCGCGTCTGCTGTCCAAGTCATCAATGACCGCAGCATTCAGGGGCGGGCCGCGGCTGTTCTGACGCCCGAGAACAATCGGCAATGGCGACTTAGCTCGGCTTCCTGTGTAGAAGATGCGCTAAGCGTTATCGCCGCCGACTCGATCAGCATCCTCGCGGGTGAACGAGACGGAAAATTGGCCTTGTGCGCATCGCCAACCTGTCGAGCCGCCTTCTTCGACACCAGTCAAAGTCGTACCCGCAAATGGTGCGAAATGAATACGTGCGGGAATCGTCAGAAGAAGGCACGCTTCAATGCCAACAAGAGCAAAAACCCCGAATCGGCAAAGTGATGTCCGACATCACCGCGCGCACAGCCGGTCCAATGCCGACTGGCTCTCATCGTCCGCGGCGCGGTAGATCAGCAACCGCTGGTCCGGATCTTGAAGTGGCATCAGCACTTCGAAATGCAGTGCGAGCGCACCGACGTCAGGACGCCGTATCTCCTTGTGCCCGCGGCCGTTGACCTTGACGTCTCGCTCGGCCCACAAGCGCGCGAACTCCTCGTCATGCGTGGTGAATTCTGCGATGAGGCCGGTCAGCGCCTTGTCCTCCGGATGCGCGGCCCACGCGGCGCGCAGATGGGCGATTCCCTCCCGCACGACGCGTTCGCGGTCGACGTAGAACTCACGTATCTCCGGATGCATCAGACACAGCCACATCGCATTGCGCCGCGCCGGCGGCAGGGTGTCGAAATCCAGGAGCAGCCTCGCCATTTCGTCGTTCCAGGCCAGGATGTCGTAGCGGTGGTTCATCAGCATGGCCGGCAGCGGCGACAGGTCGGCGACCAGCCGGGCCAGCGTCGGCTCCGCGGTGGTGGCGGGCGCGTCGGCGGTGCGGGGGCGGCGCTGCTGTGCCAGGTCGAAGAGGTAGGCGCGTTCGTCGGGGGCCAGGCGCAGCGCCCGGGACAGCGCCTCCACCACGTCCGCCGAGGGCCGCAGCCCGCGGCCCTGCTCCAGCCGCACGATGTAGTCGATGCTGACCCCGGCCAGTTCGGCGACCTCTTCGCGGCGCAATCCCGGGGTCCGCCGGAACCCTCGACGCGACGGCAAGTCGAAATCGTGCGGGTCCAGGCGTTCGCGCCGGGTCCGCAGGAACGCGGCCAGCTCCTGGGTCGCGTCCACGGTGCGGGTCGTCATGTTCGATCCAACAGCCAGGGTGGGACTGGTGTTCCCAGGAACTTCCTTCCCTTATCCCCGGCTCCCGGTGGTCACAGGCTTGTTTTCGGCAACGGATCACAAGCACAGGAGGACACGATGTCGCTCACCCTCGATACCTACCGGCTGCTGGGCCGCTCCGGGCTGCGGGTCTCACCGCTGGCGCTGGGCGCGGCGACCTTCGGCACCGAGTGGGGCTGGGGCGCCGAGCGGGAGGAGGCGCGCAAGCTGTTCGACCTCTACGTCGAGCGCGGCGGCAACTTCATCGACACCGCCAACACCTACACCAATGGCAGCTCCGAGCGCCTGCTGGGCGAATTCACCCGCGACAACCGCGAAAGCCTGGTGCTGGCGACGAAATACACGACGCTGCGCCGGCCCGGCGATCCGAATTCCGGGGGCGCGCACCGCAAGAGCCTGTTCGCGTCGGTGGAAGCCAGCCTGCGACAGCTGAATACGGACTACATCGATCTGCTCTATCTGCACGTGTGGGATTTCACGACGCCGGTCGAGGAGATCCTGCGTGGCATGGACGATCTGGTCCGGCAGGGCAAGGTGCTGTACGTGGCGATCTCCAACGCCCCGGCCTGGCAGGTGTCGCGCATGCAGGCGATCGCCGATCTGCGCGGCTGGTCGCCGCTGGTCGCGCTGCAGATCGAATACAACCTGATCGAGCGCACGGGGGAACGTGACCTGATCCCCATGGCACGCGAGATGGGGCTGGGTGTGGTCCCGTATTCACCGCTGGCCGGCGGGGTGCTCACCGGCAAGTACGGCCGCGACGACCTGGCCGCGGCGAACGTCGCGTCCGGCGACGGCACCCGCAAGGGCTTCAACTTCGCGTTGGGCGCGGTCACCGAACGTAACCTCGCCATCGCCGACGTCCTGAAGGAGGTCGCCACGGAACTGGGCCACACCCCCGCCCAGGTCGGGCTGGCCTGGACGCTGCGGAACCCGGGCGTGACCGCACCGATCATCGGCGCCCGCACCCCCGCGCAGCTGGAGGACAACCTGGGCGCCCTGGAGGTCGACTTCACCGCCTCCCAACTGGCCCGCCTCGACGAGGCCAGCGCGATCGAACTCGGCGCCCCGCACGGTCTGCTCGCCAGTGACCACATCCGCAATGTGACCAAAGGCGACCTGAAGATCGAACCCCGCCGGTGATACCCGATCCGGTGTGTCGCTATCAGGATTCGGCAGGCCGGGGCACGATGCTCACCGCGCGGTAGTCGTACCCGTCCTGTTCGAAGCCGGGGGCTTCCCATGTGAGGTCCACCTGCTGTCCGGGCGACAGCGTGCGGAGGCCGGTCATCTGGATGTCGGAGAAGTGGCCGAAGCAGCCGCCGGGAGTCTCGGGGGAATCGAGCACGCCCCACCCCTCCTCGTCGCTCCACTCGCGGACAGTGGCAATCACCATGGGATGGACCCTACGGGCCCGGTCCGGCCGCGTCTCCGTATTTATATCGTCCGCGCGCCCGATGCCGCGTTCCAGGGGCGGGCGCCACCATGCTGGTGAGACCCGCGGAGAGGAGCGCATCATGTCGTACCCGGAATTCCTCGAATACCCGGAGCCCCGCTACCACGGCGACAAGGGCGAGGTGAACGCGGCCTTTCGCCCGGCCCGTACCCCGCCGGACATCTCCTCGCCCGGTGGTGGCTCTACGCACTACCTCGCCACCAACGAGTCGACCGGCGGCGAATTCGGGCTGTACAAGGTGGAGTTGGGGGCGCGGGCCGCCGGAGCCAAGACGCACGTCCACAAGGCGATGTCGGAGTCCTTCTACATTCTCTCCGGCGAGCTGGAGCTCTACAACGGCGAGAGGTGGGTCACGGGCCGCGAGGGCGATTTCCTGTACGTACCGGTCGGTGGTCTGCACGCCTTCAAGAACGTCACCGATGAGCCCATGTCCATGCTCCTGCTCTTCTCCCCGGGCGCCCCGCGCGAGGAGTACTTCGAGCGGGTCGCGGAGATGACGCGGCGCGGTGGCGAGGAACTCAAGCGGTTTCGGATCCGGCACGACAGCTACTTCGTGGAGGATTTCGAGCCCGAGGGGGAGTAGGAGCTCATAGCAAAGCGGTAGTCGCCACTCGCTCAACCTACGGCGGTCACACGGTCATTGGGCGTGATCCTTTCCGATGAACTCGCTGAACGCGCTGACCAGGCCGTGGGGCGCGTCGTCGCCGAACATGAGCTCGTCGCTGCCGACGCCTTCGGCGGCGACCTCGGCGCTGCGGGGGAACATGGCCCGCTCGTACTCGGCGAGCGCGGCCTCGACGTCGTCGGGGTGCGCGGCGAGGGCCTTGCCGAGTTCGGCGCCGTCGAGCATGGCCAGGTTGGCGCCTTCGCCGTTCGGCGCCGTGAGGTGGGCGGCGTCGCCGACCAGGGTCACCCCCGGCACCCGGTCCCACCGGTGCTCGATCGGCAGGGCGTAGTGGGGGCGCAGGACCGGCGGGGTGTCGGCGTCGGCGATCAGCGCCGTGAGCTCCGGCACCCAGCCGTCGAACTCCCGCGCGATCCGCGCGGTGGCCGCGGCGGCGTCGGTGAAGTCGATCGCGGCGAACCAGTCCTGCGTCCTGGGGAGCAATACGTAGGTGTGCAGGGTGTCGCCGCTCTCCCGGTGCGCGTGGATCGCCCTGCCCGGCGCATGCGCCATCATCGACCCGCCGCCGACGGCTTTCGCGGCGGCGGGGTGCCGGGTGTCGGCGTCGTACAGGTACGTCTCGACGAACGACAGACCCGTGTACTCGGGTGTGGCGGTGGACAGCAGCGGCCGAACCCGTGACCACGCGCCGTCCGCGCCGACCAGCAGGCTCGTGACGACGGTGCCGCCATCGGCGAACGTCACCTCGTGGCGGCCGTCGCCGAGGGCGCGCGCCCCGCTGACCTTGTGGCCCCACCGGACGGTGCCGTCCGGGAGCGAGTCGAGCAGCATCTGTCGCAGCTCGCCGCGTTGCACCTCGGGGCGTCCACCCGTGCCGTCGTCGGCTTTCTCGAACAGGACGGTCCCTTCGCGGTCGAGGACCCGCATCGCCTGGCGGCCCTCCAGGACGAGGCCGTGGAACTCGTCCATCAGACCGGCCGCCCGCACGGCCAGTTGGCCGTTGTAGTCGTGGATGTCCAGCATCCCGCCCTGTGAACGCGCCGTCGCGGAGGCCTCCGCCTCGTAGACGGTGGCCGGGATGCCGTGGACGTGCAGGACGCGCGCGAGCGTGAGGCCGCCGAGTCCGGCGCCGATGATCGTGACGGGAGTGCGCATCGTGACTACTCCTTCGGAATCGAGGCCGTCCGGTACCGACCCGGGCAACCTCGCTGGTATGCGATTCCAGTACTGGAACGCCGCTCCATGTTGGAACAGTGCTCCAGTTATGTCAAAATGGCGGCATGGCACCACGGACACGCCGGCCCCAGCGGCGCACAGAGGCGCTCTCCCGCGAGCGCATCGTCGAGGCCGCCGTCGAACTGCTCGACGCGGCCGGTGAGGGCGGGCTGACCTTCCGGGCACTGACCGAGCGCCTGGCCACCGGGCCCGGGGCGATCTATTGGCATGTGGCGAACAAGGACGAACTGCTCGACGCCGCGACCGACGCGGTGATCGCCGCCGCCTTGTCGCTCGCGCCCGCTGAGCCTGCGAAGCCCGCCGAGCCCGCCGAGTCCGCTGGCTCTTCTGGGCCCGCTGGGCCCGCCAAGCCGGCCGAGTCCGCCGAGCCTGCCGGGCCAACCGAGCCAGCCGAGTCCCCGGACTCGCCGCAGGACAAGATCCGCGCCGTCGCGTTCGGCCTGTTCGACGCGATCGAGGACCACCCGTGGCTCCCCACGCAGCTCGCCCTCCAGCTCTCCCGCAGCCCGTGGGGGTCGGTGACGCCGCGGATCTTCGAAAGCATCGGTCGGCAGGTCCGCGCCCTGGGCGTGCCTGAGGGCCACTGGTTCACCGCGACCTCGGCGCTGGTGCACTACATCCTCGGCGCCGCCGGCCAGAACGCCGCGAACACCGCGAGCGCCCGCGCCTTCCCGCCCGACGTGGACCGCGCCGAGTTCCTCGACGCCGCGTCGAAGGCCTGGGAAGAGCTCGACCCTGACGACTACCCCTTCATCCGGGCCGTCGCGGCAGAGATGCGCGAGCACGACGACCGCGAGCAGTTCCTCGCCGGGATCGACCTCGTCCTCACCGGCATCACGGCTCTCCACCTGCCCGGCGAACGGGGAAGCACCCCACCACCTGCCCCCTAAGCGGGGTGCGGCCCAGCGTGGACTGCGGGATCCGCATCCGCAGACGGGCCGCGATCACCCTCCGAGTTGACGCCGAGCGTTGACGGGCTACGGCCAGAAGAGCTTCACGGACTCTCTCGGTTGTCGCTGAGTGCCCACTTTCGGTGGCTCAACCGTGTAGCCCAGGAGGCGTAGCACCTCTGCGGCAGCCTCCGGAGCATCTCGTACGGCAGACTTCAGCTGTGTCAGCCGCCAATCGGTCAGATGCTCAACGATCACCGTGCGCCAGTTATCCGTCGTGTCGATCGCGAACTCGCGCTTGAGGAAAAGCAGCACGTCCTCCAACGACGGACGCATCCGGTGACCGCCGACGGGCAGGTGCATCTCGGCGAGGCGAGGCAGTCGATCTCGACGCAGCCCTTGTTTGGGCCGGCCCGAGTCGGCCAGCCGCAGCAGGTAAGCCATTTCGTCGCGGTGCGCATGAACCTGGATGTGCGCGCCTGGCGGGTCTTCACTGCGTCGAACGTACTCGAAACGAATCAGGGGGTCTGGGACCTTGTCGTAGAACAGCTTCAGGTCTGCCTGATCCGTCGCTAAGAACATGCTGGCGTTGTCCCAGCAGCAGTAGTAGCAGGCTAAAAGGCTGAGCCTCGACCGGCCGGCGATGGAGATAGGGATGCGGCTCACTCGCTCCGCTTCGGATATTGGTGAGACGCGGATGCGCGATCCGGTGTTCACGGCGTGAAACCGCGGGGAGTCCTCGCCGAGGACTCCCCGCGTCAACGCTGTGAGCTTGTCGGCGAACTCCATCGCCATGTCGTCCAGGGTCGGTGCCCCTTCAGCAGTCACCTGCTAGAAGGTAGTCGATGCCCTCGATGGTGTGCCAAACGTCAAGCTCATCCATGCTCAAGCTGTACGTCTCAGCACGCTCGCGGAGCTCCTCGTAGGACATGTTTACCTCGGCGAGAAGCTGCGCGCGTTGAGCTCGTAACTCGGACGGGGTCCTGTGAATCACTGTTGGCATTGTCCGCTCCCCACTGTTGCTGAGGCTCAGTCAACCAGGCCCCACTGACAACGATGAGGCAAAGATGGAAGGTTGTCACCCAGCTGGAGCAGATCCACGTTGACGTCTTGGCAAGGCGTCCGGTCACGGCGTCCGCCCATCGGTGTGGATCTTCCTGCGAGGGGACTCCGGCCCCGCGGTCCCATGTCGGGGCCGGAGTCCCTGCCCTGCGGTCGGCGGCTATGCCTGGCCGCGCCGACCGCAGGCGTCTGGGAGGGCAGTAGCAGGTCCGGGCGGGTGGCGTGGAAGACGAACGGTGCGGCCCGCGCGGTGGGGAATGCTCGTCGTCGCTTCATGACTCGCCGCCGGACCGGACCTCGCGCGTGGCTTCCTCGTAGGCGTGCAACGGCCGCTCGCCCTCCTGGCAGCCGGCGCCGGGCGTCCGGCAAGCCAGGCAGCCTGCTGCGTGCTCGATGGCCGCGCGCCATGCCTCGTCGGCGAATGGGTCAGTGGCCGGGGTGGCGGCTGGCCCCGGAATTGATCGCCGAAGACCGCCAGCCGTCGCCGCGCTCGGCATGGCGGTGAAGACGACGGCGGAGGGCTGCTGGACGGTCTGGCCGCGCAGCAGGGCGTAGAGGGTGAGCAGGGAGTCGTCCGAGAACATCACGGGGCGGCCCATGAACGTCTCGTTCAGGTAGCTGTCGAGGTTGTCCCGGACGACGTCGGCCCGGTACGCGGCGAGCGGCCCGCTGTTGACGAGGACGCTGCCCATGGCGGACAGGGCGCTGCGATCAACCAACTGCCCGGTGACAAACCACAGATCCGTGATGCTGGCGAGCAGGTTCGTGCGTCTCGCGCGCCCCCGCTTCGCTACCTCGTGCCCCTTGTCATTCCGTGTCCACGGGATTTGGTTTCGATTGATACGGTATCGAACGAATGAATGGCTGTAATGTGGCCCCATGAGCGCCGATCTCCCTCACCGCACCACCGCCTCGCGGGCGACCGGCCGGGCCGGGGATGCCTCGCCGTTCGCGCTCGGGCTGCTGCTGCGGCGGGCGCACTGGCGGGCGGCGGCGGTGATGACGGAGGCGCTTCGGCCGCTCGGCATTGAGCTGCGGCACTTTGCCGTGCTGATCGTGCTGGTCGACCGCGGGCCCACGGTGCAGCGGGACCTGGCGGCGGCGACGGGGTCGGACAAGGCGGGGATCATGCGCGTCGTGGACGACCTGGAACGCAAGGGGCTGGTGGTGCGCAAGGCCGTGCCGGGGGACCGGCGGGTGCGGGCGGTGGAGATCACGCCTCAGGGGCTTGAGCTCTTCGACGCGGCCCATGTGGCGGCGGAGCCGCTGGCCGAGCGGCTGGTCGGCGAGCTGGGGTCCGATGAGGCCGAGCGGCTGAAGGATCTGCTGACCCGGTTCGCCTATCCCGTGGAGGGCGGGGCGTAAGGGCGTTGTGTGTCGGTCCGCGCACCGGATGGGGTGGGCTGACGCCGTCCATGCGTCGGCGGTGACCATGGACTTTCTCCCAAGAGTGCTCGGTGATGGTTGAGAGTAAGATGGTATCGAATGATACTGTCGCGAGCGTAACGAAGATTCGGCGTCGCCTTGAGCGGATGGGAGGTGGGCGATCTTGGACGTCTACGAGGCCGTCACGAGCCGACGGGCGGTGCGCGGATTCACCGACCGGCGGGTCCCGAGGGAGGTGCTGGAGCGGGTGCTGTCCGCGGCGGCTTGGGCGCCGTCCGCGTCGAACCTCCAGCCGTGGCACGCCTACGTGCTGACCGGCGGACCGCTGGCCGAGCTCAAGCAGCGCGCCGGTGAGCGGCTGGCCGCGGGCGACCCCTGGGACGCGCCGGAGTACGAGCAGTACCCGCCCGCGCTGAAGTCCCCGTACCGCGAGCGCCGATCCGCCTTCGGCGAGCAGCGCTACGGTGCGCTGGGCGTCGCACGCGAGGACCTGGAGGCGCGCCAGCGGGCCGCCTCCGCGAACTGGCAGTGTTTCGGCGCGCCCGCCGCGCTGTTCTGCTACATCGATCGCGACCTGGGCGCACCCCAGTGGTCCGACGTCGGCATGTTTCTGCAGACCGTCATGGTGCTGCTCCGCGCCGAAGGGCTGCACAGCTGCACGCAGATGGCGTGGGCGAAGTACCACAAGACCGTCGCGGAGATCGTGTCACCGCCGGAGGGGCTCATCCTCTTCTGCGGCATGTCGATCGGGTACGAGGACGTCGCCGTGAGCCGCCCCCGTACGGGGCGGGCGCCGCTCGGCGAGACGGTCACGTTCGTCGGCGGCTGCTGAGGGGCCTCAGGGTTGCGGTGTGGTCAGCCATGCGCCGACGCGGGCCAGTGCGGTGGGGCCGGAAGTGGAGGCGACGTCCTGGGCCAGGTCGGCGATCGAGACGGTGCGTAGTGCTTCTCGCCAGGCCGCGTCCGCGCCGCCCATTACGCGGGCGATCGGGCACGGGGTGGTGCATGCCTCGGCCGGGGTGGCCAGCGGGCCCCGTTGGCGGATCTCCGTGCAGGTGAACGCCGGGCTGGGGCCGTCGACCGCTTCGACCACGTCGAGCACGGTGATCGAGGCGGGTTCCCGGGTGAGGACGTAGCCGCCCGCCTTGCCCTGGACCGAGCGGATGAGCCCGGCCCGGGAGAGCGCCTGTAGCTGTTTGGCCAGGTAGCTCGCCGAGACGTCGTGCAGTTCCGCCAGCTTGGTCGCGGGGACGGGCTCCTCGACGGACGTGAGCACGACGCAGCAGTGCAGGGCCCATTCGACTCCGCCGGACATCTTCACCCGCCCCACTCTAATCAGCTCCCTTGCTCGGGCTCATCAGCCCGCTTACTCGGACATCTTCTGTCCGGGTATTTTCTCGGACAAGATGTGTCCGAGTTTGGCGGACGGCGCGGCCACGTGGTGGTTCCCGCGCCGTATCCAGGCAGGCGCCATGCGCACCACTGACGACGGAAGGCATGTCATGAAGTTCGCGGTCATCGGCGGTACGGGGCTGATCGGGTCCCGGGTCGTGGAGAATCTGAACGCCGCCGGGCACGAGGCGGTACCGCACGCGCTGTCCACCGGCGTCGACATCATCAGCGGTCAGGGGCTGGACGAGGCGGTGGCGGGGGCCGACGTCGTCGTCAACCTGACGAACTCCCCGACCTTCGACGAGGCCTCCCCGGCCTTCTTCAGGGCCTCGATGGACAACCTGCTGGCCGCGGCCGAGAAGGGCGGCGTCGGCCACTTCGTGATCCTCTCGATCGTCGGCGTGGACCAGGTGCCGGAGCTGGACTACTACCGGGCCAAGGTGCTCCAGGAGGAGATCCTCGCGGCCGGGCCGATCCCGTACTCGATCGTCCGGGCGACGCAGTTCATGGAGTTCATGGACGCCGTTCTGTCCTGGACCGCCGACGGCGATACCGTCCGGCTGTCCGCCACGCCGATCCAGCCGATCGCCGCCGAGGACGTGGCCGCCGCGGTGGCGGAGGTCGCCGCGGGCGCCCCGCTGCGGGGCATGCGCAACATCGCGGGTCCCGAGGTCTTCCCCCTGGACGAGCTGGGCCGGATCACCCTGGCCCACAAGGGCGACCCCCGCACCGTCGTCACCGACCCGGCCGCCGGGATGTTCGCCGTCGTGCGGGGTGACGTCCTCACGGACATGGGTGCCCACCTCGCCCCCACCCGTTACGCCGACTGGCTCTCCTGACCCGCGCGCGGCCTCGCGGGGCGCGCGCACCGTTTTCAGGGAGCCGAGCCCCGCCCCGCCTGGCGTTACGGCCCCGGCGGGCGGGGCTTGCTCGGTCCACCGCCCGCGCAGACCTCCTCCATTTTCGGAATGACTGATCCAGTTTGACGGATCCCGTCGTGGCTCGTCAATATCGGATCGATCGATCCGTAATTGATGGAGGGACCACCCGATGACCTCGACGTTCCCTGCTGCCGCTGACGCCCCTGCCACGCGATCACGCGAGCCGCTTCCCGTTCCGGCGCTGATCGTGATGGCGTGCACCGGTTTCATCGTGATCATGACCGAGACGCTGCCGGCCGGGCTGCTCCCCCAACTCGCCGATGGGCTCGGCGTATCGGAGGGCGGAGCCGGTCAGCTCGTCAGCGCCTATGCGATGGGAACGGTGCTCGCGGCGATACCCGCGATCATGCTGACCCGCGGGGCCCGGCGGAAGCCGCTGCTCCTGGCCGGGCTGGTGGGATTCCTGGTCGCCAACACCGTCACCACCCTCTCGCCCTCGCTCCCCGTGGCTCTCGGTGCCCGCTTCGTCGCGGGAGCCTTCTCCGGCCTGCTGTGGGGCATGCTCGCGGGATACGCGCGGCGTATCGCCGCGCCGGAGTACGCGGGACGCGCACTCGCCATCGCCATGACCGGAACCCCGGTCGCGCTCTCGGCCGGGACGCCGCTCGGCGCCTGGCTCGGTTCGACGGTCGGATGGCGATGGGCCTTCGCCGCGATGTCCCTGCTCACCGCCGTCGTCATGGTCTTCGCATGGTTCCTGGTGCCCGACATTCCGGGTCAGCGGGCACAGACGCGGGTGCCGCTCGCCCGGGTGCTGGGCATTCCGGGCGTGGCGACCGTCCTCGTCGTCGTCTTCGTCTGGATGCTGGCGCACAACCTCCTCTACACCTACATCGCCCCCTATCTGCGGCAGACGCATCTCGCGCTGCGGCCCGACCTCGCCCTCGTCGTCTTCGGTGTCGCGGCGCTCGGGGGGATCTGGATCACCGGCGTCTTCATCGACCACGCACTGCGCAGGCTCACCCTGGTGAGCGTGAGCCTGTTCGTCGTCTCCGGGGCGACGTTCGTCCTCGCCCGGCAGTCCCTGGTGCTCACCCTCCTCGCGATCGTCCTGTGGGGCATCGCCTTCGGCGGCGCGGCGACGCATCTGCAGACGGCCATGGGAGAAGCCGCCGGCGAGAACGGCGACGTTGCGAACGCCCTGCTCACGACGTCCTTCAACCTGGCGATCTTCGCGGGTGGCGCGCTCGGCGCCGTCGTCGTCGACCGCCTCGGCGCATCGGTCCTCCCCATGGGGATGATCGTGCTCGCGCTCATCGCACTGGTGACGGTCGGTTGCGGCCGTCGCGCGGCCTTCCCGGCGGGGCGGTGACTCCCCGGGCAGGCGGTGATCCCCGCCGGTCGCGGGTCGTCAGTCCAGCGGTGCTCTGCGACGGCCGGTGTGGCCGTTGCCCGCGCCGTTGAGGGGGAGCAGGGACTCCAGGGTGGCGCCCCGCACCCAGGCGCCGAGCAGGTTCCGGTGCAGGGCGAGGATCCCGTGCTTCAGCGCGAGCTTCTCCGCCTCCCGGGTGAAGGCGCAGGTGGCGACGAACACCGCGACGTCCGCGCCGTGTTCGGCCCTCGCGGTGCCGAGGAACTTCTGCATGTCGCCGCTCGGCACGGTGCGATGGGGTGCGTAGTGCTTGCACTGGATCACCAGCAGGCGGCCGTCCGGCATGCGGCCGATGACGTCCGCGCCCAGGTCGCCCGACTTCCCGGAGACGACGACCTGGGTGCAGCCGTCCCGGCGGCACAGCTCCGCGACGTAACTCTCGAACCGCTGCCAGGTCATGGCGTCCACCTCGGCCATGGACCGCTCACGTGCCGCGTTCTCCTGCTCGGTCTGCCAGGCGCGGTGTCGCGCGACGGTGCGCAGATGCGTCTTCCGTAGCCACCAGCCGATGGCGCCGAGCAGGCCGACGAGGACCGCCCCGACGACGTACGGCCATACGGTCTGCCAGGCCAGGGCCAGCGCGAGGGCCGCCGCCGCGCCGCCGCTCCAGGCCGTGCGGCGCAGCCGTGCCCTGATCCGCCGTAATGCCGTTTTACGCCGCCGTCGCTGTCGTTGTCGTCCTGGCTGTCGCCCTCGCACGGTCATTGTTCGCGCCCCCCTGTCGGCTCGTTTCCCCTGCTGGCTCGTTTCCCCTGTCGGCTCGTTTCCCTCCCGCAGTGTCGGGAGCGGCGGGACGCCCCCGCAAGGCCGCCCCTCGCGCAGCGGCGGGGTCTGCCGTGGGCGAATCTGCTGCGGGCCGAGATTCCTTACCGTGCGGGCGAATTGGGTCGATGGTGAAAGGACCGCGACGGTGTGGATCGCGGTATTCACAGGGAGGTCCGATGGGAACATTCGCCACCGGCTGGGAGCCGGCAATGAGTCCGCGAGCCGCGGACGGGGACACGGCACCCACGCGGTTCGACGATCACCTGGCCGCGCAGCTGCTGACCCAGCGCATCGTCTTTCTCGGCACGCAGGTGGACGAGGTGTCCGCGAACCGGGTGTGTGCGCAGATGCTGCTGCTGTCGGCCGAGGATCCGCGGTCGGACATCAGCCTCTACGTCAACAGCCCGGGCGGCTCGGTGACGGCGGGGCTGGCGATCTACGACACGATGCGGCTGATTCCGAACGACGTCTCCACGCTCGTCATGGGATTCGCCGCGAGCATGGGTCAGTTTCTGCTCACCGTGGGAACGCGGGGAAAGCGCTACGCACTGCCGAATTCCCGCATCATGATGCATCAGCCCTCCGCCGGTATCGGGGGGAGCGCGGCCGATATCGCGATCCAGGCCGAGAACCTGGAATTCATGAAGCGGTCGATCGAGCGGATCACGGCGGAGCACACCGGACAGAGCGTGGAGACCATTTCGCGCGACGGTGACCGCGACCGGTGGTTCACACCGGAGCAGGCGAAGGAGTACGGAATGGTCGACCGGGTCGTGGAGTCGCTCGCGGACGTACGGCCCGCCGGTACGCGGCGCAGGATGGGGATCTGACATGGGGCAGTACACGATTCCGACGGTCGTCGAGCGCACCACGCAGGGGGAGCGGGCGTACGACATCTACAGCAGGCTGCTGTCCGAGCGGATCATCTTCCTCGGTACGGAGATCGACGACGGCGTGGCCAACGTCGTCATCGCGCAGCTGCTCCACCTCGAATCGTCGAGCCCGGAGCAGGAGGTCGCGATCTACATCAACTCACCGGGCGGCTCGTTCACCTCGCTGATGGCGATCTACGACACGATGACGTTCGTGTCCGCGCCCATCTCCACGTTCTGCGTGGGGCAGGCGGCCTCGACCGCTGCCGTGCTGCTGGCCGGGGGAGACCCCGGGCGGCGGTTCGTGCTGGAGCACGCCCGGGTGCTGCTGGGGCAGCCGGTGAGCGGTGGTCAGCAGGGCACGGTCTCGGACCTCAGCCTCCAGGCCAAGGAGATGCTCCGGATCCGCTCGCAGGTCGAGGAGGTGCTCGCCCGCCATACGCCCCACGACGCCGCCACGCTCCGCGCCGATATGGACCGCGACAAGGTCTTCACGGCGGAGGAGGCGGTGGCGTACGGGCTCGCCGATGAGGTGCTGAGTCGGCGGATGGCCAGGGCGTTTTGAGGCTTGGTGCCTCAGGCGGCCAGGCGTACGTCGCCCTGCCGCCCCGCGTGCCGGGCCCCGCGGTCCGCGACGGACGTGGCGGAGGTGACGGATGTGTCGGAGGCGATGGACGTGGCGGAGGCGATGGACGTGGCGGAGGTGACGGACGTGAGGGACGTGACCGACATCGCCGCGCCGCCGCGCCGCCGCGGGCCGGAGACGAGCCGGATCAACTCGCCCTGGGCCATGGCGAGGAGGTCGGCCAGGCCGAGGCCGAGTGCGCGGGCGGCGGCCGCGAGGACCTCGGACGACGCCTCCTTGCGGCCCCGCTCGAGCTCGGAGAGGTACGGCATCGAGATGCGGGCCGCCTCGGCCACGTCCTTGAGCGTGCGCTGCTGGGCGAGGCGTTCGCGCCGCAGCACGCCACCCACGACATCCCGCCACAAGGGCTCCTTCACCGGCTCCCGGCCGGGCTGCTCCGGCCCGCCCGGCCCGCCCGGCCCGCCCGGAACGGCGGGGGCCGCCGGGGCGGGGGCGGCCGCGGGGGCTCCGGCCCCGGCGGTGGCTCCCGCCCGGGGCGCCGGGTCGGCGGTGGCCGGACGCAGGGGAATGACGCGGGCTCGGTTCGACGCGTGGCTGCTCACCCCCTCAGGGTAGGAGCGTCGCGCCCGACGGGAAGGGGACAACGTTCTGCCCTTGGCGAATCGCTCATGCGTTCGGCCCGGGGCGGATGGCGCACACGGGGCCGCGCACACCCCGCGCATCCCCGGCGAGGAGCCCCGTTGTCAGTGCCGGGCCCTAGCGTATGGCTGTCCTTATTCACGCTTGCTGGGCTGCTTGCGTAACTCGGACACGGCGGGGGCCGGGCCCAACAGCGCGGGTCCGGCCCCCGACGGAAAGACGGCTCGACCGCCCGGGGCCGCGGGGGCCGCGGGGCCACGGGGCCGGGCCAGCAGCGGGCCGCGGGCGCGCTCTTGGGGAGGGAAAGCGATGGACGAATGCGAGCAGGAAGTCGGCGGAATCGGCGGGCAGTTCGGCTCGCCGGGGCGTGTACGGCACATAGTCCCCGGCCGGTTCGCAGACATGGGCCGGTACGCCGTCGAGTTGGTCGCCGATCAGCCGGGCGGTCTCGGCCGCCCGGGGCAGCGGGCCGCGGATGACGGGTTCCGGCGGCGCCGGGCCCGTTCCAGGGGTACCTGAGGGCGCGTCCGCCGGCATCTGAGGGCCCGTTATGGCGGCGCCCGGCCGTCTCGGCGGCGCCCCCCGGGCCCCGTTCGGCCGCACCGGCACCATCAGCCACGTCATCGACAACACGGGCGGGCCGCCCAATTCCGGCAACAATGTGGCGAACCTCGTGAACTATCCGTAGCACCCTCCGCCACACGGACGGCCACGTGCCCCCGATGCGGCCCCTCCCCGGGTCGTATCGCGGGCACGCATATGCGCACCGGGCTTGCCCACCCGAAGCGGGAGACGTCACCGTTGTCCCTCACGGGCACGCGCCGCGCGCCCGTATTCGACTGGGACCGGAGGTGCCATGGGACCGATCGTTCCACCCCTCGTTCCACCGTACGAAACCGTCGGCGACGGGCCGCACCATGTGATCGCGGTGCACGGCTGGTTCTCGGACCGGGCCGCGTACGCCGCGATGCTGCCGCACGTCGACCGGCGCGGGTTCACCTATGTGCTGCCCGACCTGCGCGGCTACGGCGAGGCGCGCGACATCCCCGGCGCGTACACCACCGGCGAGGCCGGGGGTGATCTGCTCGCGCTCGCCGATCACCTCGGCTGGGAGCGGTTCTCGCTCATCGGCCACTCGATGGGCGGGGCGGTCGTCCAGCGTGTCGTGGCGGCCGCCCCGGAGCGGGTCCGCCGGCTGGTCGGGGTCGCGCCGGTACCGGCCAGCGGGGTGCCGATGGAGGGCGAGCAGTGGCAGCTGTTCGCGGCCGCCGCCGACCGCCCGGAGAACCGCCGGGAGATCATCGACCTCACCACCGGCGGCCGCCACCCGGACGCCTGGCTGGATCTGATGGTGCGGCACTCAGTGGAGCACAGCGACCCCAAGGCGCTCCGGGCATGGCTGGACTCCTGGGCGCTGGAGGACTTCCACGAGGACATAGCGGGCGCCCAGGTGCCGGTCCGGATCGTGGTCGGCGCCCACGACCCCGCGCTCACGGCGGAGGTGATGCGGCAGACCTGGCTGCGCTGGTACGTCAACGCCGAGCTGGTGGAGCTGGAGTACGCCGGGCACTACCCCGCCGATGAGACACCGCAGGAACTCGTACGGGCCGTGGAGGACTTCATCACGGCCGACGCGTAGCCGCCGGTGAGGAGCCGGAGGCGGGCCCGGACGGATCGCCGGAGGGCGAGGGGGAGGGGGAGGCCGGTGCGGAGGGTGAGGCGGAGGCACCGCCGGTGTGCTTCCCCTCGCTCCGCTGGTACTTCTCCTCGCTCTCCTGGTACTTGGGCAGCAACTCCTTCAAGATCTTGTCGACATACTCCCGCGTCTCGAGGATCTTCGGGATGCCGCGCGCCCGGAGTACCGCGTTCGGCCCCGCGTTGTACGCCGCGAGCGCGAGCCGGGTCGAGCCGAGCCTGGTCCCGCTGCCCGGGACCGCCTTGACCACCTCGTACAGATGACACATGTAGCGGGCCTGCGAGGGGATGGCGTCGCGGGGCTCCCAGACGTCGGCCTTGCCGTCGCCGTCGCCGTCCTGGCCCCACTCCTTCCAGGTGACCGGGGAGAACTGCGAAATGCCCTGGGCGTGCCCGGAGTCCGCGTCCCGGCGCCAGCCGCTCTCCGCGTCGATCTGGGCGGCCAGCAGCGGCACGCTCAGCGGGGAGCAGGCGCGGGCCGCGGACTCCACGACGGGGCGCCTGGCATCGGGGATCACCGGCAGCTCGGGCTCCGAGGGCTCGGTGAGATGCCGTACGACCAGGACCGCGGCGACGATCAGGGCGAGGCCGGCGAGGAACGCGGCGACCATCCCGGCGGCGCGGGTCAGCATGCCGGAACCGGCACGGTGGGGGTACGCATGCAGGGACCGTAGCGGCAATCGCGGGCCGATCCGTAATCGGTCGCCGACACGGCCCTACCGCGCCTGGTGGACGCCGGGCAGCGGCTGCCCGGCCGGGCCCGCGGGGAGCGGACCCGTCTCACCCTCACCGGGGCGCTTCATCACGTACGCCGCACCGGCGCCCGCCGCGAACAGCGCGAGCACCGAGACCGCCGTGCCCAGCCAGGTGGCGCCGAGCCACTGGCCGCCGACATAGCCGAGCGCCACGCTGTACGCCGCCCAGGCGAGCCCGGCCACCGCCGACCAGGGCAGGAACTCCTTCACCCTCCGGTGGGCCGCGCCCGCGCTCAGGCTGACGACCGAGCGCCCCGCGGGCGCGAAGCGGGCTATCACCACGAGCGGACCGCCGCCGCGCACCAGCGCGGTGCCCAACTTCTCCTGGGCGGAGGTGAGTCGGCGGGAGCGGGCGATGGCGCGGTCGAGCCGGTCGCTGCCGCGCCAGGCCAGCCGGTAGGCGACCATGTCCCCGAGGACGGAGGCGGTCGCGGCGCACAGCATCAGCCCGAACATGGCGGGGAAGTCGGCCGCGCCGGCCTGGCGCACCACGCCGACGGCGTCAACGGTGGTGCCGGCGGCCGCGGTGGCGGCCGTGATGACCAGAACTCCGCTGGGCAGAACGGGCAGGAAGACATCGAGCAGGACGGATGCCCCGATCACCGCATAGATCCATGGGGTGTTGGTCAGCGACCCCAAATGTTCCAACAACGTACTACTCCCGATCCCGGTCCCCCCGCTGCGCATGTCGCCGGGAAGCGGCAGGCGTCAGCCTGTAACAGCCATACAGCGTACGCCTGTGACTGAAGAGGATAACGGTAAGGGGTGTGATGATGTTGTTCGAATCACGCCATGCGGGGCGTTCGACCCCGCATGGCGTGATGGGTGACCTCATGTCGAATGCGCGGAACTGACGGCCGGACGACGTGACGTCCGGCCGCCGTCCGTCAGACCCGGGACGGCTCGCGCGGCGCTTCCGGCGCCGCCTCGCTCGCGCGGGCCGAGCCGAATATCCGGTCCAGCGCCAAGGGGCCGGGGCCGGTGAAGACGATCAGCAGCAGGGCCCAGCAGAACATCGCGGCGGGCTCGCCGCCGTTCTGGATGGGCCACAGCTTCTCGGGCTGGTGCTCGTGGAAGTACGCGTAGGCCATCGAGCCCGAGGAGATGAAGGCCGCGCTGCGGCTGCCGACGCCGAGCATCACCAGCGCGCCGCCGACGAGTTGGATGACCGCCGCGTACCAGCCCGGCCAGGTGCCGGCCTCGACGGTCTTGCCGGTGCCCATCATGCCGCCGAACCAGCCGAGCAGCGACGAGGCGCCATGGCAGAAGAACAGCAGTCCGACCACGATGCGGAAGAGGGAGAGGACGTACGGCCTGGCGCTGTCGAGCGCCTCGCCGAGGGTGCGGGGGGTGGGGGAAGAAGGCATGGGAGGGGAGCTCCTTGCTCCTGGGGACGGGGAACAACGGAACGCCAGGTTAGGTTCCCCTCATCTTTTGTTGCAAGTTCAAGTTCCTGCCAATGTGAGTGCCCCGGAAGCCTTCTCCTGACGCCCCGAATCCGCTCCTCAGAGCCCCGCGGCGCACATCGGGGCACCTTCCTGCCGGGTCTCCCGCGCGGTCGTCAGGCGCAGCACCGCCCGTGCTACCGCGTCCGTGTCGCAGAGGGTGACCGAGTTCACGCCCGGCCGCGCGCCCGCGGCCGTCACCCAGTGGACCCCCTCGGTCGGCACCCCGATGGCGAACCGCCGCGGATGCGGGCGGCCCTGGGCGTCCACCAGCCGGTAGGGGGCGGTGGTGACGTCGAGGCCGCCGGTCTCGTAGCCCTCCACCCGGTGCGGACGGCACTGCCCGGTCGCCAGCAGATGGATCAGCAACTCATCGGCGGTCCGGCGCACATCCGGCTCCGGCAGTCGCGCCTCGATCAGCGTCGTGGCCACCACCGGCGGACCCGGCACCTCGGCCGAGCGCGCCGCGAACCCAGCCGCTCCGCCCCCTTGGTCCGGACGTTCCAAGGTCACCTCGAGCCGTGGGCCGAGGACGTCCAGGATCCCCGCCTCGATCAGCGCGGCCATCTCCTCGATCCGGCGGCGCGGCGGGCCGATCGAGAGGAAGGCGTTGAGCGGGGTGTACCAGCGGTCCAGATGGGCGCGGCGGGACGCCCCCGTCAGCCCGCCGTGGTCGACGATCAGACGCAGCTCGTTGCGGAGGTCGCGCAGCACGTCGAGCGCCGCCTTGACCGGGCCCTCGACATTGCCCAGCCGTGCGTGCGCCACGTCCTGGTGGGCGTAGCCCAGCAGCCACCGCCGGAAGTCCTCACGCCCCGTGAACCGGCGTCCGCGGTACGGCTGGGCCACCGTGTCCCAGGACCAGCGCTGCGCCTCCGGAATGCCGTACTCCGCGAGCAAGGCGGCCTCTTCGGGGCTTCCGTGCTCGATGGCCAAAAAGTGACGTCTGAAGTGTGCCGGGGTGAGCGGGGCGGGGGTTCCGGAGCCGGACTCGGCGGCGTCCGGGGCTTCCGGTACGGCGGGGATATGGGTGTCGGGGGCGCGGAGGGCCAGCAGCGCCTCGTAGTAGACCGTCTCGGCCTCCTTGGCCACCAGTGGCCATATCTCGGTGAGGAAGTCCGGCGGATCGCCGGCGTCCGCGCGCTTGCGGAAGCGGCCGAGCACCTCGGGGGTCAGCAGCAGCGGGGTGTGCCGGCCGCACGGCCCCTTCGCGTTGTCGCCCCGCGCGTGGTACGGGATGCCGCGCCGGGACCCCGCGTACAGCCGTGGCTCGAGCCCCGAGGGCCGGTAGACCAGACCGCCGTGCGCCTTCGGGACGAACGTGCCGCCCCGGCCCGCCGTCAGCAGCGCCATGTGGTCGAAGAAGTTGAGGCCGAGGCCGCGCAGCAGCACCGGCTCGCCCGGCGCGATGAGCGACAAGTCGACATCGGCGGGGTTGGCGGGCGGGTAGTAGCGCAGCCCGTGCCGCTCCGCGTGCGCCGCGTACCGCCGCTCCGTGGCGTCGGTGGCCGCCGGCAGATGGCCCTGCGCCAGGACGACCGCGCGCAGCCCCTCCAGTCGGCTCCCGTCGTCCAGCGTCAGCACCTGCGTGCCGTCGGCCCGTTCCTCCAGCCGTACGGCGCGGGCCCGGTGCGCCCGGACGGTCACGGTGTCCGGCGCGCCCCGCACCACCTCGGCGAACACCCACTCCAGATAGCGGCCGTAGAGCGCGCGGCTGGGGTAGTCGTCCGGGCCGAGGCCGGGCGCCAGACCGCGCGCGGTGACCCATTCGTACAGGCTCGGTCCGGTCCGCACCGGTCCACCGCATTCGACGCTCGCGTCGGTGAACAGGGTCACCTGCGAGGCCACGGTGTTCATCAGCAACTCGTCCGGCTGGGCGGTGCGCCAGACCCGTCCCGCGCCGGGCGGGGAGGGGTCCAGCATGTGCACGGTCAGCGGGATGCCGGGCGCCAGCTCCGGGGCCGAGGCGCACAGGCGCTCCAGTACGCTGGTGCCGCGCGGCCCGGCGCCGACGACGGCTATCGCGTGGGGGTCTCCGGCCAAGGCTGTGTCTCCCGGGGCAGATGTGACGCACGATGCGCGCCCATCATGCCGCCCGCCCGACACGAATCGACCCGGTCTCCGGTACGTACCCCTCCGTTGTGGTCTGTATCACGTGGCATATGCCGCGCAACGGCACTCAAGGGGTCGGCCGGCCCGCCCAGTCCGTCTCCAGCGCCGCCACCAGCCGGGCGCCGCCGCCCGAGGGGTCCGACTGCGCCTGGTCCAGCCGCAGATGGGCGGTACGGCCCCGAAGGGTCAGCGTCATCAGCTGGTTGCCGAACCAGGGCCCACCCGTCTTGTGCCAGCTCAACCGGGGGTGCGGCACCCGGCCATGGCGCCGGAACGCCCGGCCCAGGGCACGGCCCGCCGCGCTCCAGCCGAAGCGGAAGCCGAGCCGTATGGAGGCGTAGATGCTGTTGTGCACCGGGGAGCAGGTCAACTGGCGCACCTGGCTGCGGGGCGGCCGGGACGGCCACCGCGACCAGTCCGGGGCGGCCACATAGGCGTGGTGCACATCGCCGGAGAGCACGCTGATCGTGGCGGGCGCGCCCGGCGCGCCGCCCACCTCGGCGATGGTGTCGGTGAGCGCGTCGAAGGACTCGGGGAACGCGGCCCAGTGCTCCAAGTCGCCGCGCTGCCGCAGGTCCTCGCCGATCCGCGCCCAGCGCCCACCGCGTCTGCCGCCGCACAGCGAGGCGTTCCACGCCTCCACGTCATGCACGAAGTGCGGCAGCAGCCAGGGCAGCGAGGTGCCGAGCAGCAGATGGTCGTAGCCGCCGTCATGGCCGCCGTCGTAGCCGCCGTCATGGCCGCCGTCATGGCCGCCGGAGGTCTCGGGCCCCGCGGAGTCGGGGAAGCCGCCCACGCCGTCCATGGCCTGCTCGCGCACCCAGGCGAACTCCTTGTCGGTCAGCATCGCCCGTCGGCCCTCCTCGAGCACCCGCGCCGCGCGGGTGTCGACCATCAGCAGCCGGGTGCGGCCGAAGTCGCGGCGGTAGCTCCAGCGGGTGTACCCCGGATCGGCGTCGGCGCGGGCGGCGAACTCCCGCAGCGCCTCGGTGCCGTCCTCCGCCGCGCGCACCTCCGCGTAGAGCGGGTCGGCGGCCAGTTCGGCGGGGGAGAGGTTGCCCAGGTGCTGATGGACCCAGTAGGACATCAGCCCGCTCAGTATCCGCTCCCGCCACCACGGCGTGGCGCGCATCCGGCGCTGCCACGCCTCGCTGGTGTTCCAGTCGTCGATGACGTCGTGGTCGTCGAAGATCATGCAGCTGGGGACGGTGGACAGCAGCCAGCGCACCTCGGGGTCCAGCCAGGACTCGTAGTAGAGCCGGGTGTACTCCTCGTAGTCCGCCACCTGCTCGCCCGGCGGCTCGCTCAGATCGCGGCGCTCGGCCAGCCAGCGGCGGGTCTCGGCGGAGGTCTCGTCCGCGTACACCTGGTCGCCCAGCAGCACCAGCACATCGGGGCGCGGGGCCTCCGGGGCGCGGGCGAGCGCCTGCGCGAGGGTGTCCAGCGCGTCGGGCCCCACCGGGTCGTGCGAGGCGTCGGAGGGCGGCGCGGCCCACCGGCAGGAGCCGAAGGCCACGCGCACGGGCGGAGGGTCCGTGGCGTCGGCGCCCGGGGCGGGGGTCGGGGTCGGGGTCGGGGTGCGGATGGTGCTGGCGGGGAATGAGGAGTCCGGCAGCGGCCAGACCTGCTCGCCGTCCAGCAGCACTCGGTAGGCGGTCTCCGCGCCCGGCCGCAACCCGGTGACCGGGATCAGGGCGTAGTGGTGACCCGCGATCTGCCAGGTGCGGGCGGTGCCGCCCGCGCCGTCAGGGCACCGCACCTCGGCCTCACAGGGCCGGTCGGTCTCGACCCAGATGGTCGCGCCGGTGCCGGTCTCCCAGTCGACATGGCGCAGCAGTGGTCCCAGGCGCAGCCCGGCCATCCGGACCTCCTCCGTCGTTCTTCGATGTGCTCGTCATGCGTACGGTACGGAACGACGGAGGAGGTGCGGCGGTTCCTGGGCGGTGCGCCGGGTGGAGTGGTGCCTCAGCAGCCGTTGAGGATGCCGCTGAGCGCGGACTTCTCGGCCGAGTCGAGGGAGAGCTTGTAGGTGTACTTCACCGAGACCCACATGCGGGCGTACATGCAGTGGTAGGCGGTCCGGGGCGGCAGCCACTCGGCGGGGTCCTGGTCGCCCTTGGACTGGTTGACGTTGTCCGTCACGGCGATGAGCTGGGAGTGGGTCAGGTCGTTGGCGAACGACTGGCGCTGGGCGGTGGTCCAGCCGCTGGCGCCGGACTTCCACGCCTCGGAGAGCGGCACGACGTGGTCGATGTCCACGTCGGAGGCGACGGACCAGGTGGCGCCGTCGTACTCGGAGTACCACTTGCCGCTGGTGGCCGCGCAGCTGGAGTCGGTCTGGACGTTGGTTCCGTCCCGCTTGAGGACTTCCTCGCGGGTGTTGCAGGCGCCGCTCTGGGTGATCCAGTGCGGGAACTTGTCGCGGCTGTAACCGTCGGACGAGCCTTCGGCCTTGACGGTCAGCGAGGCCAGCTGGGTGCGGGCGGTGGCGGCGCTGGGCGGGGTGGGCGGGGAAGCCTCGGCGGCGGGTCCGCTCAGCACGAGCGTGCCGAGCAGGGCGACGAACCCGCCGAAGACGGATGCGCGACGCGCGTAGACGCGACGGCGAGTAGACGTGTCCGACATGCGAACTCCCTTGAGGGGTGGGGGGCGTTGGCCGCTGGTGCCCGGCCATGGTTGCGGCGCCGGGTTTCTGTGGGGTGGGCGCCAGGTAACAGGGTGACGACGCGGTCATGTCAACGCAAGGGGTTCCAGAGGGTTCCAGGGGGCAGTTGGTGCCACGTACGTCCATCCGGCGCGGCGGTCGTGGGGTCGCGCTGTGGCTGTGTATCGCGTGCGCCCGCGCCCGGGGTGATCCGGGGTGATGGCGTTGCCGCCGGTCAACGCCGTGCCCGGGGCGGCGCTCGCGGCTCCGCCGCCCGGTGCGCGTGTTCCCGCGCCGGGCGGCCACCCGCGAGACGGGCGCGCGAGCGCGAATGGCGCTCCGGGCGGCGACGGCCCTCCGGGCGGCCTGGGAGTGCCCGGCGGATCGCGACGCCTGCGGCGGGCTGCTTTCCCCTACCCGCCCCTCCCCGAAACTGGGGCTTCGCCCCAGGCCCCCGGACGGGGCTCCGCCCCAGGCCCCGGTCGGGGCTTCGCCCCAGGCCCCGGTCGGGGCTTCGCCCCAGGCCCCGGTCGGGGCTTCGCCCCAGGCCCCGGTCGGGGCTTCGCCCCAGGCCCCGGTCGGGGCTTCGCCCCAGGCCCCGGTCGGGGCTTCGCCCCAGGTCCCTGGGTCGGGGCTCTGCCCCAGGCTCCGGGGTTGGGGCTTGGCCCAGTCCCTGGGTCGGAGTTGTGCCCCGGGCCTTGGATTGGGGTTGTGCCCCGAGTCCCCGGGGCGAGGCTTCGCCCTAAGCGCTGGAAGTGCCGCGATGCGTCGTCGGCCGGCTGCGGCGCCGTCGTGGCTGGTCGCGCCCGCGCGGCGGAGCCGCACATCGACACAGCCCCGCGCCCCTTCGGGGCGCTGCCGAACCATAGCGGACTTCCTCCGACCTGCTGAGGTCCCTGGGTCGGAGCTTGGCCCCAGGCTCCGGGGTTGGGGCTTGGCCCAGTCCCTGGGTCGGGGTTGTGCCCCGGGCCTTGGATTGGGGTTGTGCCCCCGGGTCCCTGGGTCGGGGCTTGGCCTCAGGCCCCGGATGGGGGCTCCGCCCCAGCCCCCGGATTGGGGTTCCGGCCCAGGCCCCGGGCCAGGGCTCCGCCCCTTCCCGTGGTGTCGGTATGTGGCTCCGCCGCGGGGCCTCCGGGGTTCAGGGGTGGGGCCCTTGCCGCGCGGTGGAGCCGCATGTCGACGCTGTGGGAGGGGCGGGGTGGGGAAAGCCGGACGTAGGCGGTGGCGGGCGCGATGGCGGCGGGGGCGGAGGCCCGGGGGTTGGGTGCGGCGGGGGTCCCGTATCCTTTGTGGAAGCAGAAGGGGAGTAGCTCCTCGCCGGACCGTCGACATACTGCCCGCCCCTCGAGGTGCGGGCCGGCGCCCGGAGCGTACGGATCACCGCGGGACGCGGAGGCCGTGCGCCAGCGAGACCTTCGGCCGCAGTGTCCGACGCTGCCGTGCCGAAGCGATCCCTCCCCGGGGCCCTTGGCGCGGCCCGACCTACGAGGTATTCATTCCGTGTTCAGCATCACCGTCGCCGCCGTGGTCTTCGGCGTCGTCTTCCTCGCCGAGCTGCCCGACAAGACCGCCCTGGCCGGGCTGATGCTCGGCACCCGCTACCGCGCGTCGTACGTCTTCGTCGGCGTGGCCGCCGCCTTCGCCCTCCACGTCGGGCTCGCGATCGCGGCGGGCAGTGTGCTCACCCTGCTGCCGCACCGCCTGCTCCAGGCGATCGTGGGGGTGCTCTTCCTCGGGGGAGCGGCCATGCTGCTCTTCAAGAAGGACGACGACGAGGAGGAGATCCGCAAGCCCGCCGACCAGAGCTTCTGGAAGGTCTCCGGGGCGGGCTTCACGCTGATCCTGATCGCCGAGTTCGGCGATCTGACCCAGATCATGACCGCGAACCTCGCCGCCCGCTACGACGACCCGCTGTCGGTGGGCGTCGGCGCGCTGCTGGCCCTGTGGGCCGTCGCGGGCCTGGGCATCGTGGGCGGCCGCACCCTGATGCGGTACGTACCGCTGCGGCTGATCACCAGGATCGCGGCCCTGGTGATGCTGGCGCTGGCCGGTTTCAGCCTGTACGAGGCCATCGCGGCCTGATCGGCCGGGTGACCTGGGTCCGGGTGCCTGGACGGCCGGGTGCCCGGGCTCCGAGGCGGCGCCGGTGACGACGGTCGGCCCGGGCCACCGAGCCCGGCGGCGTTGCGGCCGGTGCGCTCGGTGCGCCGGGTCGCGGTCGACCGAGACCGCCCGGCGGATGCGGTGGCCGGGCGGCCGGGGCGGGGACTGCCAGAGCCCGGGTGTCCGAGGCGCCTGGACGCGGCCGCCGGTGCGCGGCTGCCCGGGCGCGGCCACCGCGCGAGCGCCGGGTCCGGCGCTCAGTCCGAGAAGTGCAGCCGCATCGTGCCGTCCGGCAGGGCCTCGACGCGCACCTGCTCCAGGTCCCGCACATGCGCGTCCGGGGCGTGGGCCCCGGCGCGCGGGCCGATGCCGACGACGCGCATTCCGGCCGCCCGGCCCGCCGCGATCCCGGCCTCCGAGTCCTCGAAGACCACGCAGTCGGCAGGGGCGAAGCCGAGCTCGGCGGCGCCCTTCAGGAAGCCCTCCGGGTCGGGCTTGCTCGCGCCGACGCGTTCCGCGGTGACCCGTACCTCCGGCATCGGCAGTCCGGCGGCGCCCATGCGGGCGCGGGCGAGGGCCTCGTCGGCCGAGGTCACCAGGGCGTGCGGGAGCGCGGCCAGCGCGGCCATGAAGGCGGGCGCGCCGGGGATCGGCACGACGCCGTCGAGATCGGTGGTCTCGCGCTCCAGCATCCAGCGGTTGTCCGCCAGGTTCCGCTCCATCGGGCGGTCCGGGAGCAGCACGGCCATCGTGGCGTGCGCCTGCCGGCCGTGGACGACCTTGAGGACCTGCTCGGGGTCGAGCCCCTGCTCGGCGGCCCAGATCCGCCAGTAGCGCTCGACCACGGCGTCCGAGTTCACCAGGGTGCCGTCCATGTCGAGGAGGAGTGCGCGGGCGGTGAGGGACATCGGGACTCCTGGTCGCGAGCGCGGAAAGCGGGCCGTGGGAAGCGGGCCGCGGGAAGCGGCCGCGGACCGCGGGAAGGCGCAACGGAAAGACGCAACGGAAAAGGGAAACAAGCGGCTCCGCCCGCCGGTCAGGGAAAACGGGCGGAACCACTTTGTTCCTTCACGATACAAAGCAGGGCCGCTCCGCGCCAGGGGGTGGGGCCCTTGGAGTGTCTCCGGTGGATCGTGACGCCTGCGGCGGGCTGTTCCCCTCCCCGCCCCTCCTCACAACTGGGGCTCCGCCCCAGACCCCGGACCCGGGCTCCGCCCCGTCCTGCGGCATCGATCTGCGGCTCCGCCGCGTGGCAGGGCTTCGTCCCCAGGCCCCGGGGTCCAGGGGCGGAGCCCCTGCCACGCGGCGGAGCCGCACATGGACGCTGCGGGAAGGGGCGGGGAGGGGAAGGATCCGTCGGGACCCCTACGGCTCGTCGGTTCTCGATTCGAGGTCACGGCGGGTGTTCTCGCCGTAGACGCCGTCCGGATCGCCCGTGATGTCGTGCTGGTCCTGGTAGCTGGAGACGATCCTCCGCAGCCCCGCGTCGTACTTCCCGTCCGCCACGCCGATGTACTGCAGCAGCTGGGTCAGTCGTTGCTGGAGCTCGACCACCTCGGGCCCGCTGTCGCCCTCGCGCAGCACCGGCGGGCCGGACGGATCGGGGGTGCTGGACGGCGCGGAGGTCGGGCCGCCGGACGCGCTCGGCCCGGGCTTCGTCGCCGAGCCGGTCGCGGAGGCCGACGCCGAGGGGCGGGCCGAGCCCGAGGGGCCGCCCTCGCTCGGGGTCGCGCTGGCCCGCGCCGAGCCGGACGCGGAGGGGTGGGGCGTCGCACTCGACGAGGGGGAGCCGGACGGCGTGCCGGGTCCCTCGACCGGCAGCTCCTCCTCGACCGGGGGGCTGGCGGTGCTGTCGGCGAGCGTCTGGTCGCTCGCGGCGCCACCGCCGCCGTCCTCCTTGTGGTCACCGCCGAGCAGCCCGGTGCCGACCGCCAGCGAACCGGCCACCGCCACGGCCGCCGCGCCCGCGAGCACGGCCGCCACGACCTTGCGCTTGCTCTTGCGGTGACGGCCGGGGGCGGAGCCGGGGGCGTCGGCGTCGCCGTCGGCCCCGTTCCCCTCGTCCCCGCCGGGTCTCTCCTCGACGCGGTCGATCACCCGCGTCTCCTCGCCGTCCCCCTTCCCGGTGTTCCCGGTGTTCCCGGTGTTCCCGGTGTTCCCGGTGTTCCCGGTGTTCACGGCATTCCCGGCGTTCGCCCCCTTCGCCGAGCTCTTCGCCTCCGCCGCCTTCTCCGCCTCGTCGAAGAGACGCAGATCACGCGGATCGGGGCCGGCCGGGCGCTCCTCCGGGAGCGTCACCTGGGGGTTCGGCCGGGTCTGGTCATCGGTCGCACCTGCCGTCGCGATGGACGCGGCGGCGCGTTCGGCACACGTACAGCCCGGGCGGCCGTTGGCTCGCGCCGGTGCGAAGCAGTGCGGGCAGGACTCTGCCGTCACGGAACTTTCCCTCCCTGGAGTTCGCAGCGATTATGCGCATCCGATCGCCCTCCGCG
Organism: Streptomyces sp. 5-10; assembly: GCF_014712245.1. Lineage (NCBI taxonomy): Bacteria > Bacillati > Actinomycetota > Actinomycetes > Kitasatosporales > Streptomycetaceae > Streptomyces > Streptomyces sp. 5-10. Next base: position 72,996 of record NZ_JACVYG010000002.1, on the reverse strand, counting down.
CAGGTGTTCGCCCGCCGTGCGGACCGGCCCGGCGGGCCGTAACAGGGCATAAAGGTGAGGATGGGATGAGGATGAGGAGGGGACGGAGGGGAGCGAGGAGGAGTCGCCATGGCGCGGGACGCCGGCCGCCCGGCTCCGGCCCCAGGAGGCCCAGAAGGGGCAGAAGGCCCAGGAAGCCCCGGCGCCGCGACCCCCGGCCCGGGAGCGGGCCGGGACCCGGGCCGGGGGCCGCGGCGCACGGTCCTGGTGGCCATCGGCGCGCTGCTGCTCGGCATGCTCCTCGCCGCGCTCGATCAGACGATCGTCTCCACCGCGCTGCCCACCATCGTCAGCGACCTCGGCGGCCTGGAGCATCTGTCCTGGGTCGTCACCGCGTATCTCCTGGCCTCGACCGCGGCCACCCCGCTGTGGGGCAAGCTCGGCGACCAGTACGGCCGCAAGAAGCTCTTCCAGACCGCGATCGTCATCTTCCTGATCGGCTCCGCGCTGTGCGGGATCGCCGGGGACATGGCGGAACTCATCGCCTTCCGCGCGCTGCAGGGGCTGGGCGGCGGCGGCCTCATCGTGCTGTCGATGGCCATCGTCGGCGATATCGTCCCGCCCCGCGACCGCGGCCGCTACCAGGGGCTCTTCGGCGCCGTCTTCAGCGCCACCAGCGTGCTGGGGCCGCTGCTCGGCGGGGTCTTCGTCGACCGCCTCAGCTGGCGCTGGGTCTTCTACGTCAATCTGCCCGTCGGCATCGTCGCCCTCCTCGTCGTCGCCTCCGTCCTGCACATCCCGGTGCGCCGCACCTCGCACACCATCGACTACCTCGGCACCTTCCTGATCGCCGTGGTGGCCGCCGCCCTCGTGCTGATGACCTCCCTCGGCGGCGTCACCTACGGCTGGGGCTCCTGGCAGATCGTCGGGCTCGCGGTGGTCGGCATGGTGCTGCTGGCCGCCTTCGTACGGGTGGAGACCCGCGCCGCCGAGCCCGTGCTGCCGCTCACCCTCTTCCGCAGCCGCACCTTCACCCTCTGCGCGGTCATCGGCTTCGTCGTCGGCTTCGCGATGTTCGGCAGCATGACCTTCCTGCCGACCTTCCTCCAGATCGTGCAGGGCGTCTCGCCGACCATGTCCGGCGTCCATCTGCTGCCGATGGTCCTCGGCACCCTGGTCTCCTCCACCGTCTCAGGGCATCTGGTCAGCCGCACCGGCCGCTACAAGGTCTTCCCGGTCCTCGGCACCGCCGTCACCGCCGTCGGGCTGCTGCTGATGCACCAGCTGCGGGAGTCCAGCGGGGTGGCCGAGATGAGCGCGTACCTCTTCGTCTTCGGCTGCGGTCTCGGCCTGGTCATCCAGGTGCTGGTACTGATCGTGCAGAATTCCGTCCGCTATCAGGACCTGGGCGTCGCCACCTCCGGCGCCACCTTCTTCCGCTCGATCGGCGCCTCGTTCGGCGTCTCCGTCTTCGGCACGATCTTCGCCAACAACCTCGGCCCCCACATCGCCGACGCCCTCGCCGGACGGCGCCTGCCACCCGGCGTCACCTCCGGCGCCCTCACCTCCGATCCCCGCACCCTCGGCCGGCTGCCGCCCGTGGACCAGGCCGCCGTCCGGCACGCGTTCTCCGTCTCCATCACCGACGTCTTCCTCTACGCGGTGCCGGTCGTGCTGCTCGCCTTCCTCCTCGCCTGGTTCCTGCGGGAGGAGCCGCTGCGCGGCAGCGTCACCGCGCCCGACGGCAGCGAGATACTCGCCAGCAACCCCGTGGAACGCACCTCGCGCGACGAATGCGCCCGCGCGCTGTCCCTGCTGGGCAGCCGGGAGGGCCGCCGGCAGGTCTACGTGGACATCACCCGGCGCGCCGGTCTCGACCTCAGACCGGCCGCGAGCTGGATGCTGCTGCGCATCCAGCACGACGGCTCGGTCGAACCCGCCCTGCTCGCCGAGCGCACGCCCGTACCGCTGCGGGCCATCACCGAGGCGGTCCGGCAGATCGAGGAGCGGGGCCTCGGCCGCCGCTACGGGCTGGAGCTGATCCTCACCGACGACGGCCGCGAGACCGCGACCAGGCTCTACCGGGCCCGCGAGGCGTCCCTCGCGGAACTCCTGGGCGACTGGTGGTCACCCGACCGCCCGATCGATCTGACCGAGCTGGTGGACGAGCTGACGCGGGAGCTGTGCGGCTCGGACGCGGAGCAGCCGAGGGAGGGCACGCCCCGCCCGGACCACCGCAGACCACCGCCGCCGCGCGGCGCGTGACCGCGGTGCGTGGGGCCTGGCCGCGGTGCGTGGGGCCTGACCGCGGTGCGGGCCCTGGGGTTCTGGGGCCCTGGGCCGTCAACCCAGCTCCTTGGCCATCCAGACCTCGGCGTACGGCCCGTCCGTGAAGGCCGGAACCTCCCGGTAGCCGTGGCGCGCGTACAACCCACGGGCCTCGACCAGATCGAGGCGGGTGTCGAGCACGATCCGCCCGGCGCCCAGGCCGTCCGCCGCCGCCTCGACGGCCGCGAGCAGCGCGGCGCCCCCGCCCAGCCCCCGCTTGGCGGGCCGTACGTACACCCGCTTCAGCTCCGCCGTGCGCGCGTCCAGCAGCCGCAGCCCGGCACATCCGGCGAGTGCGCCCTGATGGTGCGCCAGCAGGAACACCCCGTGCGGCGGGGCGAGGTCGTCGCTGGGCATCTCGGCGAGCGCCTGCTCGATCTCCTCCGGGGTCGAGTCCCGCTCCTCGTGGAGCTGGTAGTAGCGGTCGGCGACATCGACGAGGTACTCGCGCAGCAGCATGGCCGAGACGGGGTCGTCGACGGGGCGCGCGGCGACCGTCCACGCGGAGGGTGCGGAGGGCACGGAGGACGCGGGGGCCACGGAGGACGCAGAGGACGCGGGGTCCACGGAGCCCGCTGAGGACACCGGAGACACCGGAGACACCGGAGACACGGGGCACGCGGGGGCGGGCGAACCGGCATGGGCGCGTGGCGTACTCGTCATGGTCCGCATCCTGGCACCCGCCGCACCCCTGACGCACCGCAGTTTGAGGGCCGAAGACCGGGCTACCCGATGAGAGGAGCCCCCCGAACGCGGAGGGGGAAGCCAGCGGGAAGGCAGAAGCAGACCATGTCAACTGGTGCGATCAGCATCGTGGTTGTCGTCGCGGTCGTCCTGGCGGCCGCGCTCGTCATCCGCGTCGTCCGCGCGGGCGCCAGCCGCAGGGAACGCGCTCTGCGACGCCGCTTCGGGCCCGAGTACGAACTGAACGTCGCTCAGCACGCGGGCGACACCAAGGCGGCGGAGCGGGAACTCGAGGAACGGCTGCGGCTGTACGGCGATCTGAGGACCCAGCCGCTGCCCGGTGAGCTGCGCGAGCGGTACGTGGCCGAGTGGGCCGGTATGCAGGAGATGTTCATCGAGTCTCCGGAACACGCGGTGACCGGCGCCGATCAGCTCCTGGCCCGGCTCGCCCACGACCGCGGTTACCCGTCGGGCCGTTACGAGGAGCAGGTGGCGGCGCTGTCCGTGCACCACGCCGGGCACGTCCAGGGCTACCGGCAGATCCACGACACGGCGGCCCGCGCCCGCGAGGGGCGCGCGGACACCGAGGAGCTGCGCGAGGCCGTGGTGCACGCTCGCCCGTTCTTCGAGGATCTGGTCAGGCCGCCGCACCACGGCGCCCCGAGCCGATCCGAGACCGCGCGGCAGCACCACCACGGCGGGCACCACCACGGCGAGCGGCGGAGCGGGAGCGGCCGCCGGAAGTGGCTGCCCGGGGCCGGGACGGGGACCGGCCATACGCGGTTCGGCCACACCAGGAAGGGCGGCGCGTGGTGACGGACCCGACCGACCCGACCGACCCGAACGGCCCGACGGAGAACGACGGGCAGCGGCGTCATGGGCTGGAGAAGCACGAGGTGGCTCCGCTGTCCCAGCGGCCGGGGAACGCGGAGGCGGCGGAACCGATGACCTCCTGGCACGCGACGACGCCGAAGCACGAGCCGACGAACGGAAGCCGACCGGCACCGACGGACGGAAGCTGGCCGACGCCGACGGACGGAAGCCGGCCCACGCCGACGCACGAGTCCTCCGCCCAGCCGTCGGGCGAGCCGTCGAACACCCCGAACGGCCCCAGCTTCCCCGTACTGCCCACGAGCGAGCACGACAAGCTGACCCAGCGACTGCGGTACGCGGTCAGCGGCTTCGTGGACTCCCCACGCGGCGCCGTGGAGGAGGCCGACGCCCTGCTCACTGAGGTGGCCACCCGCCTCACCGAGCTCCTCGCCGAGCGCCGCGCCACCCTCCGTGCCGCCTGGCACGAGGACGACGCGGCCAGCTCGGAGACGGAGGAGCTGCGCCTGGCGATGCGGGGCTACCGCAATGTGCTGGAGCGCCTCATCAGCATCTGAAGCATCTGAGTGCCCCAGCTCACCCTTTGGCCGCCGCCCGGACCTCTGCCGGGCGGCGGCCAAGGCGTATCGGCCGGGGGCCCTCGTAAATCGTTCGAGGTGGGGGCGGGGTACGGCCTACCGTGGCGCGGTTGTGGTCACGCGGAGTTCATGAAGGGCCGGGGGCGATGAAGCCGTACAGCGGGTGGGTCGATGAGGGGTTCGGCGGTGTCGCCGATGTGTTCGCGCGGAACTTCGAGGAGTTTCCCGAACTCGGGGCGGCCGTCACCGTCTTCGTCGGCGGGCGCAAGGTCGTGGAACTGTGGGGCGGGGTCGCGGATGAGGGGACTGGGCGGGGGTGGGAACGGGACACCGTCGTGCCGGTGTTCTCCTGTGCCAAGGGCCTGGTGAGCGTCTGCGCCCATCTCCTCGCGCAGGAGGGGCGGCTGGATCTGGACGCCCCGGTGAGCCGGTACTGGCCGGAGTTCGGCCGGTACGGCAAGGAGGCCATCACCTGCCGTATGGTCCTCGGGCACCGGGCGGGGGTCCCCGTGCTCGACGGGGTGCTGACGTTCGAGGAGATCGCAGACTGGGCGCCGGTGGTGCGCGCCGTCGAGGAGCAGACGCCGCTGTGGGAGCCGGACACGGCGTACGAGTACCACGGCCATGTCTTCGGCTTCCTCATCGGTGAGGTCATCCGGCGGATCACCGGGCACACCCCGGGCGCGTACTTCCGCCGGGCCGTGGGGGACCCGCTGGGGCTGCGGGCCTGGATCGGGCTGCCCGGGGCGGAGATGGCCGGGCGGGCGCGGCTGGTCGAGGCCGAGGGGCGGCCCGGGATGCCGGGGCCCGAGCATCTGCTGACCCGCATCGTGACCATGAACGGCGCGCTGGTCTTCCCCGGCCTCGACGAGCCGCACGGCTGGAACGACCCGGCGTTGCTCGGCATGGAGCTGCCCGGCGCGGGCGCCACCGCGTCGGCGAGCGGGCTCGCCGGGCTGTACGCGGCGGCCGTGACCGGCATCGGGGGCCGGCGCCGGCTGCTGGCCCCCGAGACCGTGACGGACGCGGTCCGCGAGGTCTCGTCCGGCAAGGGCTGGCTGGGCTTCGACATGGGAGCGCGCTGGGGCTCGGGCTTTCTGCTCGACTCGCCGTCCTTCCGGCCGATGCTGGGGGAGCGGAGCTTCGGCAATGACGGGGCGGGCGGGCAGTTCGCCTTCGGCGACGACGAGTTCGGGGTGGGCTTCGCGTATGTGGCCAACCGCATGATTGGGCACGGGGATGCGCGTGCGTCGCGGCTCGTCGCCGCCGTGCGGAAGCGTTTGGGCGGCTGACAGTCCCCCACCCCGCCCCTCCCCGAAACCGGGGCTCCGCCCCGGCCCCCCGGCGGGGCTCCGCCCCGGCCCCCCGGCGGGGCTCCGCCCCGGCCCCCCGGCGGGGCTCCGCCCCGGACCCCGGCGGGGCTCCGCCCCGAGCCTCGGGCGGGGCTTTGCTCCGGGCTTCGGGTGGGGTTCCGTCCCGGGCTCTGGGTGGGGTTTCGTCCCGGGCTCCGGGCGGGGCTTTGCTCCGGGCTTCGGGTGGGGTTCCGTCCCGGGCTCTGGGTGGGGTTTCGTCCCGGGCTCCGGGCGGGGCTTTGCTCCGGGCTTCGGGTGGGGTTTCGTCCCGGGCTTCGGGTGGAGCTTTGCTCCGGGCTCCGGCTGGGGCTCCGTCCTGGGCCCCGGGTGGGGTTCCGCTCCGGCCCCCGGGCGGGGCTTCGCCCCGGGCCGCGCTCCTCAATCGCCGGAGGGGCTGGGATGGGTAACGCCGCAGCATCGATATGCGGCTCCGCCGTGGGCCAGGGGCTTCGCCTCCGGACCCCGGGGGTCGGGGCGGAGCCCAGCAGGGTTGAGGGTGGAGCCCCAGTGAGGCCCGGGGGCGGAGCCCCGCCGGGGTCCAGGGGCGAAGCTCGCGCCGGGGTCCGGGGCGGAGCCCTGCTGGGGTCCAGGGGCGGAGCCCCTGCGGGGGCTGGGGCGGAGTCCCCGTTGTGGGAAGGGGCGGGGAGGGGAAAAAGCCCGCCGCAGGCGGCGCGAACCCTCGGACGCCCCCTACTCCGCATCCCACAGCTCAGCGCCGTGCCCCCGCACCAGCGCCCCGATCCGGGCCAGCACCTCCCCAACCGGTAGCGGGTCCAACCGGCGGCCGTCCCGCAGCCGCAGAGCAACCCGGCCGTCCGCGGCCTCCCTGGCGCCCAGCACGGCCTGGTACGGGACGAGGCGGGCCGCCCGGATGCGGGCGCCCAGGCTGCCGCGTTCCGGTCCGACCAGCTCCGCGCGCAGCCCGAGCTCCCCGCACCGCCGGACGAGCTCCTCGGCCCGCGCCAGCTCGGGCTCGGAGATCGGCAGGGCCACCAGCTGGGTGGGGGCCAGCCAGGCGGGGAAGGCCCCGCCGTGCTCCTCGATGAGATGGGCCACGGCCCGCTCCACACTGCCGATGATGCTGCGGTGGACCATGACCGGACGGTGCCGGGCGCCGTCCGGGCCGATGTAGTGCAGATCGAACCGCTCGGGCTGGTGGAAGTCGACCTGCACGGTGGACAGGGTGGACTCGCGTCCCACACCGTCGGCGACCTGCACATCGATCTTGGGGCCGTAGAACGCGGCCTCGCCCTCCACCGCCTCGTAACTCAGCCCGGAGCGGTCCAGGACGTCGGTCAGCAGGGCGGTCGACCGGCGCCACATCTCGGGTGCGGCGACGTACTTGCCGCCGGGGCCGGGGAGGGAGAGCCGATAGCGGGCCGGGGTGATGCCGAGCGCCTCGTACGCCCGGCGGATCATCTCCAGGGCCGCCCCCGCCTCGTCGGCGACCTGGTCCAGGGTGCAGAAGATATGGGCGTCGTTCAGCTGGATGGCCCGGACCCGGGTCAGCCCGCCGAGCACCCCCGAGAGCTCCGAACGGTACATCCCGCCCAACTCGGCCATGCGCAGCGGCAGTTCGCGGTAGCTGTGGGCGCGGGAGCGGTAGATGACCGCGTGGTGGGGGCACAGGCTCGGGCGCAGGACCACCTGCTCCGAGCCCAGATCCTCCGAGCCCAGATCCATCGGGGGGAACATGTCGTCGCTGTAGTGCTGCCAGTGCCCCGACAGCTCGTACAGCTCCCGTTTGCCGAGCACCGGCGAGTACACGTGCCGGTAGCCCGCCCGCCGCTCGGCGGCGCGGATGTACTCCTCCAGGGTGTGCCGTACGGTCGCGCCGTCGGGCAGCCAGTACGGCAGGCCCGCGCCGATCAGCGGGTCGGTGTCGAACAGGCCCAGTTCACGGCCCAGTTTCCGGTGGTCGGGCATCGCGGTCTCCTCGTGGACGTCGGTGGACGTCGGTGGACGTCGGTGGCATCGGGCGAGTGACCGCACGGCGAAGCCCCGGGGCACTCGCCCCGGGGCTTCGGATCAGAACGTCGATCAGCGCGCCGGGACACTCTCCGGCGTCGTCGTCATGGCAGCGCGCTTCATGCCGGTCACCGTAGCAAGGCCCGGCGCGGCCCGCCCGGCGATTTTCCGGGCGCACGCCACACCGGGCCACGGCCCGCTCACGCGGTACCCGCACACGCGGTACCCGCTACGCGCCCTCGCGGTACCCGCTACGCCCCCTCCGGCAGCAGCTCCCCCACCGCGTCCCGCCACGCCGCCCGCGTCGCGACCGCCTGCCGCCACGTGCGCACCGCCTTCGGCGGCATCCCGACGGCCAGCACACCGGCCACCCGGTCCCCGGAGCGGTAGGCGGCCAGGAACTTCCGCTCCTCCGGCTCGCCCTCCACCACCGCGACCTCCTCATGGCCGCGCAGATACCCGTGCGCCTGGATCCGGACGTCGTACTGGTCCGACCAGAAGTACGGCACCGGGGCGAACGGCCGCCGTTCGTCCGGGCGGAGGAGGTTGCGGGCCACGGCCATGCCCTGTTCGGTGGCGTTGGTCCGGTGTTCGATCCGCATCGCCGTGCCGAACAGCGGATTGTGCCAGCGGGCCACGTCCCCCGCGCCGTACACACCCGGCGCGGCGGCGCTGTACTCATCGCACTCCAGGCCGTCGCCCAGGGTGAGCCCACTGCCCTCCAGCCAATCGGTGTTGGGCACCGAGCCGATCGCGACCAGCACCTCGTCGGCCTCGACCAGCGTGCCGTCCGTCAGCCGCACCCCGCCGTCGGCCACCTCGGCCACCGCGACCCCGGTGCGCAGATCCACGCCGTGGTCGTGGTGGGCCTGGGCGAGCATCCGGCCGACCCGCTCGCCGACCGCCGGGGCCAGTGGCACCGGCGCCGGTTCCAGCAGCGTCACCTCCGCGCCCAGCCCCCGCGCGACGGCGGCCGCCTCGGCGCCGAGGAACCCGGCGCCGACCACCGCCAGCCGCCGCCCCGCGCCCAGCCGGTCCCTCAGGGCCAGGGCGTCGTCCAGGGTGCGCAGCACATGCGCGCGCTCCCCGCCGTCGCCGGGCAGCCGGCGCGGGCGGACGCCGGTGGCGATGACCAGGCCGTCGTACGGCACCCGCGCCCCGTCGGCCAGCGCGACCGTACGGCCCGCGAGGTCGAGCCCGGTCGCGGCGACGCCGAGGCGCAGCTCGAGGCCGAGCGCGTCCAGATCGGCGGGGGCGCGCAGCGGCACCCGGTCGGGTTCCCACTGCCCGCCGAGGATCTGCTTGGACAGCGGTGGCCGGTCGTACGGGTGGTACGGCTCATCGCCGATGAGCGTGAGCGTGCCCTCGTAGCCCTCCCGGCGCAGCGTCTCCGCCGCCGCCAGACCGGCGGCGGAGGCGCCGACCACCACCACCCGCTTCACTTCTCGATCACCCGTATCGCCGCCGCCGGGCAGACCACCGCGGACTCCCGCACATCGGCGTGGAGTTCGGGGGCGGGCTGCTCGTCCAGCAGGACCACGATGCCGTCCTCCTCCCGCTGGTCGAACACATCGGGTGCGATCATCACGCACTGCCCCGACGCCACACACTTGGGCACATCGACTTCCACACGCATGGTGACTCCCTTGCCTTCGCCGCTGCTCTCGCCGCCGCCTTCGCCGCTCATGACGTCCAGGTGACGGGCAGCTCGTAGACGCCGTAGACCAAACCGTCGTGTTTGAACGGTAGTTGGTCGATTCCGGTGGCGAGCCGCAGGGTGGGGATACGGCGGTAGAGCGTGCCGTAGACCACTTGCAGCTCCACCCGGGCCAGCGGCTGGCCCAGGCACTGGTGGACGCCGAAGCCGAACGCCATGTGGCGGCGGGCGTCGCGGCCGATGTCCAGCCGCTCGGGCTCGGCGAAGACCTCCGTGTCCCAGTTGCCGGTGCCGGTGTAGACGATGATCCCGTCCCCGGCGCGGATGGTCTCGCCGCCGATCTCGATGTCCTCCAGGGCCACCCGGCGACGGCCGTTGTGCACGATGGTCAGATAGCGCAGCAGTTCCTCGACGGCCCGGGCGATCACCTTCGGGTCCTCGGTCTCCCGCAGGACGGCGAGCTGGTCGGGGTGCTCGAGCAGGGCCACGGTGCCGAGGGCGATCATGTTGGCGGTGGTCTCATGGCCCGCGACCAGCAGCAGTACGCCCATGTTGGCGGCCTCGCGCTGGGTCAGCTCACCGGCCGTGACCCGGGCGGCCAGCTCGGAGAGCATGTCGTCGGCGGGGTCGGCGAGTTTGGCGGCGACCAGCCCCTCCAGATAGTCGGTCAGCGCCTCGTTGGCGCCGACCACCTCCTCGGCCGGGGAGTGACGGTTGATCATGAGCGAGCTGTTCCGCTGGAAGAAGTCGTGGTCCTCGTACGGCACCCCGAGCAGCCGGCAGATCACCAGCGACGGCAGCGGCAGCGCGAGCGCGCGCACCAGGTCCGCCGGGGCCGGCCCGGCCAGCATGGTGTCGATCAGCTCATCGGTGATCTTCTGGATCTCGGGCCGCATCGCCTCGATCCGCTTGATGGCGAACGGCCCGGTGACCATCCGGCGGATCCGGGCGTGCTCGGGGTCGTCCATGGTGATGAAGGACCGCCGCCGCCCGGCGTTCTCGCGGAAGCCGGCGCTCGCGTGCGGATACCCGGGCAGCGTGGCATCGGAGCTGACCCGCGGGTCGGCGAGCAGGGCGCGCTGGTCGGCGTACCGGGTCACCAGCCAGGGGGTGCTGCCGTCCCACAGCCGTACGCGCGCGACCGGCCGTTCGGCGTGCAGCGCCCGTGCGGTCGGGGGAGGGGCGAAGGGGCAGCCGGCCGCCCGCGGCATCGGAAACTGCGGAAGCGGCTCTTCCGCCTCGGGTGCGGTCTCTGCCAGCGTCTCGGTCATGTCTCTCCTCGGGTGGGGGTTCCGATGGGAGCGGAGCGTGAACCTTCGGGTCGGTGGGGACGGGTGTCTTCGCGTTACGGGGCGACGCGAATCTTCGCCTTACGGGGAGGCGAATCTTCGCGTTACGGGAACGCGAACCTTCGCGTTGCGGGGACGTGGTGACCAGCGAACCCGCTCGACCTGACGCCCCCCGGTCAGTTTGCTGACGAAACGCTGACAGTGGGGAAGGCCACGGTGACCGTGGTGCCGCGGCCCGGTGCGCTGCGCACGTTCACCTCGCCGCCGTGCCGCTCGACGACCCGTCGCACGATGGTGAGGCCGATGCCGCCGCCCTGTTCGATCCGGCCGTCCTCGTCGCGCGGGGAGGTGAGCCGGGCGATGTCCCGCGGGCCCATGCCCGGCCCCTGGTCGCTGACCGACAGCTCGACGCGCGGCGTTCCCTCGGTCCCGGTCCCGGCCGCCGCCCCGGCCCCGACCCCCGCCCCGGCCACCGGACCGCGCACCGCCACGGTCACCGGGGACCCGGCGGGGGTGTGGCGCAGCGCGTTGCCCAGCAGATTGCGCACGGCGTGCCGCAGCATGCGGTGGTCGGCGACGAGGGTCGTCCGGCCGGAGTTCTCGCGGGCGATGGGGCGTTCGGGGTCGAGCAGCCCCAGATCCGCCACCGCCTCGTCGGCCACGTCCCGCAGATCCACCGGCTCCGTCTCCAGCGGCCGTACCCAGGAGGCGTCCGCGCGGGGGAACACCTGCTGGACCGCCCGGTGCATATGGTCGGCCTCGTCCTGGATCCGGCGCAGGGCGCGCACCATCAGCTCGGGGTCGTCGCTGAGCCCCTGGAGCGGGAGTTCGGCCCAGCCGCGGATGGTGGTGAGGGAGGTGCGCAGCTCGTGGAGCAGGACCTCCAGCCGCTGCTGGCGCTCGTAGGCATCCTCGCTGTGGTCCTTGCCGCTGCCCTTGCCGCGAGCCTCGCTGTGGTCCTTGCCGCGGTCCTCGCCGCGGTCCTTGCCACGAGCCTCGCCGTGGGCCTCACCGCGGTCCTCGCCGCGGGCTGGGGCGTCCCCACGGCGCTCGTCCGCACAGCGCTCGCCCCCGCAGCAGCCCTCGTCCCCATGGCGCTCGCGCATGCTCATCCGGAGGCGAGCCCGCCGAGCCAGTAGCCGAAGCCACGGCGGGTGTGGATCAGCGCCGGCCCGGCCTCGTCGACCTTGTGGCGGAGGCGGGAGACCAGCTTCTCGATGGCGTTGTCGCCGTAACGCCGGTGGTCCGCCACCCACAGATGCTCGCCGATCTGCTCCTTGGACAGCACCTGCCCCGCGTTGACCAGCAGATAGCGCAGCAGCCGGAACTCCGCCGGGGTCAGCTCCAGCGCCCGCCGCCCGCGCCGCGCCTGACGGGTCGTGTCGTCCAGCACCAGATCCGCGTAGTGCGGCGACGGCTCCTCCCGCCGCCGGTTGCGGGTGCGCAGCAGGGCCTGCACCCGGGCCAGCACCTCGGCGATCCGGAACGGCTTGGTGACGTAGTCGTTCCCGCCGATGCCGAGGCCGGTGACCAGCGATTCGAGCGAGTCGCGGGCGGTGAGGAAGAGCACCGGCGGATGGTTCTCGTCGGCCGCCACCAGGCGTCGGCACACCGTGAAGCCGTCCAGGTCCGGCAGCATCACATCGAGGATCACCAGGTCGGGCCGGTCCCGCCCGACCCGGTCGAGCGCCTCCCCGCCGGTGGCCGCGGTGCCGACCCGGTAACCGGCCAGTTCGAGGGTGGTCGAGAGCAGTTCGGCGATTCTCGATTCATCGTCGACGACCAGGATGTGCTGACCGTTGCCACGGGCCGGCGCTGGTTTCTCGCTGACACTCCCGTACACGCCATGACAGTACGTGAACCGACCGTTCCGGGGCACGGGGGCCTTGACCGCGACCGATGAGATCCGGACAGGTCGGGGCGACGACGACACCCCACGCCCGCGCCAAGAGCCGTCGGCTGTCCGGGGCGGAGCCCCGCCCACACCGCTCAGCTAGCATGATCCGAACTCACGACGAGCGCCCCCATCGCCCGCCCTTCACCGGAAAACCGTGCTATCCGGTGCGAAGAGTGACCTATAACCCACATCGAGCAAATCGGCCAAACAATTGATACCTACAGCATCGCGGGTGTTTTCGCGTATAAACAGCAGAATAACGTTCGCCGCGTGGCGCCGACCAATGGCGGTGCTGTGGGTCACGGCTGGTGTGGCGGTTCTCGGGTTCCTCGTCGCGATGGAGATCGCCGCGCGTCGTTACGACCTGTCGGGGCCGATGACCACCCAGGCCCAAGAGGTGGTATTCGCCCCCAAATCGGGCTTTCTGCTGTACGGCGGTATGGCCTTGATGATGGTGGTGCTCACCCGGCGGGAGCGGTTCATCGCGGCCGGTGCCGCGATCGGCATCGACATCGTCATCTTCCTGGTGCGGTGGGTGGCCGACGCGAGGGTGACCGAGGGGCACCCCTTCGGCAACGGCGCGTTGTGGGTGATGATGGGCTCCGCGGTCATCGCGGTCACGCGCCGCACCGGCCGGGAACGCGCCCTGCTACTGAAGGGCGTCGGGCTGGGGCTGCTGCTGGTGGCCGGTCGTAAGACCGGCGACACCTGGCTGCTCATCACGGCGAAGACCCGCCCGACGGTGCTCGACCCGTACCTGGCTGCCGCCGATCACGCGCTGGGCAACCCGTCGTGGGTGGTGGGCCGGATCGTCGAGGCCATGGGCCCGATCGGCGCCCACGTTCTCGACTACGTCTACATTCAGCTTCCGGTGGCCGCGGTCGTCGTCTCGCTGTACCAACTGCGCAAGGTGGCGGTCGAGCGCCGCTTCCCGCGCCACCATCTGGTGCGCACCTTCCTGGCCATCGGCCTCCTCGGGCCGGCCATCTACATGATCTTCCCGGTGGTCGGGCCGGTCTTCGCCTACGGCACAGGCGCCTTCGGCACCGGCGGCGAGCACTGGGCGCTGGCCGAGCTGTGGCCGCACACGCCGCCGCCCATCAGCGCTCCGCACTCGATGCCGTTCGACGGGCTCACGCCGCGCAACTGCATGCCCAGCCTGCACACGGCGTGGGCCACCGCGATCTTCATCCACTCCCGCCAGGGCCCACGGGTCCTGCGGTTCGCGGGAACGTTCTGGCTGGTCGCCACGCTCGGCGCGACCCTGGGATTCGGCTACCACTACGGCGTGGATCTCGTCGCGGGCGTGGTGTTCGCGCTCACGATCGAGGCGGCGCTGCGCTCCCTCGCACGGGGCTGGGACCGGTCGGGGACCCAACTGGTCGCCCACGGCGCGGTGGTCTTCGCCGCCCTCCTGGTGGCCTATCGCTATCTGCCGGTGGAGATGGCCAGACACCCGTGGGTGTTCGGGCCCCTTCTCCTGCTGGCGATGGGCTCGGTGATCCACGGCTACGTACGGACCACCAGGCTGTGGGAGCCGAAGGCCGCACCGGCGCTGCAACCGGAGCCGCAGCCCGAACCGGTGTGACGAGTCGTGCTGACCGTAAGGCGGCCATGAGGCGGCCATGAGGCGGCCACGGGGCGAGGGCGGTTAGCGACGCGTTAGCCGATCGGCAGAGGATCATCAGCGGCGGCGGACAGCCTTGGTGTCACGGGCCCCCGAAGGACAGGGACGGGGGCCACCCGCGACACAGGGGGGAGTCTCATGTCACGCCGCACCGGACATCACCACGCTCGTAAGGTCGCCGTCGCCGCGGTGGCCGCCGTCGCCGCGTTCGGGCTGACCGCGTGCCAGGACACTTCGGACGGTGCCTCTGGAGCCGCATCCTCCGCCGCCTCCCAGGACTCCGGCTCCCCCGACGCCTCCGCGAAGAGCGGGGCGGCGGGCGACGCCGCGGAGTCGTTGCGGAAGACGGCCCCGACCCCGCTGCGCGACGGCGCGGGCCTCTACCCCCGGGCGATCCGGCTGGAGCACAGCGGGAAGGACAACGGCCGCGTGCTCGCCTCGACCGTCGTCCCGGGCGGCGGCAACGGCATCGGCGCCGTCCAGGAGAGCACCGACGGCGGAGCGAGCTTCAGCCAGGTGGGCACCATCGCCGACCCCGCGTCCGCCGACGGCCGCGGGCTGTGCTGCGCGACCCTCTACGAGCTGCCGCGACAGGTCGGCGACATGCCGGCCGGCACGCTGCTGTGGGCCGCCTCCTTCGGCCAGGACGTACCCAAAGCCGACCGCCACATGTCGATACGCGTGTTCAAGAGCACCGACGTGGGACGCAGCTGGACCTATCTCTCCACGGTCGCCACCGCGACGGACACCAAGGGGCTGTGGGAGCCGGAGTTCTCCATCGACGCGGAGGGCAACCTGGTCTGCCACTACTCCGACGAGACCGATCCGCGCCACAGCCAGAAGCTCGTCGCCGTACGCTCACGGGACGGCGTCTCGTGGAGCGGCCTCCACGACACCGTCGCCAGCGCCCCCGCCTCCGACCGCCCCGGGATGGCGGTCGTACGGAAGCTGCCGAACGGCACGTACGTCATGACGTACGAGATCTGCTCCGACGACCCCAAGTTCTCGTGCGTCGTGCACTACCGCACCTCACCCGACGGCTGGGACTGGGGCGACCCCACCAACCTCGGCATCCGCCCCCAGACGGCGGACGGCAAGTACTTCAAGCACGCGCCGACCCTGGCCTGGGCGCCGGAGGCGGGAAATCCGCAGGGCAAGCTGCTGCTGGTCGGCCAGGCGATGTTCAACGCGGACGGCAGCAAGGCCGAGGGCAGCGGCCGCACCATCTGGACCAACAGCAAGGGCGGAGAGGGCACCTGGAAGGAGATCCCGGCCCCCGTCGCCGTGACGTCAGACAAGGTCGACTTCTGCCCCAACTACAGCTCCAGCCTCCTGCCTTCGGCCGACGGGCACCAGCTGCTGGAGATCGCGACCGACTACGACGGCGGAGTGTGCCGCCCGTTCCACGCCACTGATGGCATGTGACCAGGCAGAGGACCGCAGAAGTCGGCTCCCACCGATATCCGCTGTACCGGCCGCCCACGGGCCGAAAGACTGCCGGGCATGGAGTTCTTCTGCTACCACCGCGACCGGCCCGGCTCGCTCGCTCTGCGCCAAGAACTGGTCGAACAGCATTGGTCCTACATGGATCGGTACGCGTCGGAGATGATCGCCCGAGGACCGACCCTCTCCGTCGCCGACGGGACCCCGACCGGCAGCGTCCACATCGTCGACCTGCCCGACCCGGCCGCCGCCCGCTCCTTCGCCTTCGACGAACCGGGCTACCAGGCCGGTGTGTACCGGGACGTACTGCTGCGGCGGTGGCGCAATGTGCTGGGGCGCACGATGTGGGAATTCCCCGGGGGCCGGACCGGGGGCACCCGATTCCTGGTGCTCGGCCTGGGCGCGGGCGAGGCCGCCGACCTGACCCCGCCCGCCGACCGGGATGAGCTGATCGCCTACGGACCACTGCTGTCCGACGACGAAAGCACCTGGCTGGGTACGGCGGCACTGGTCCGAGCACCCGACCCGGAGACGGCCCGCGCCGTCCTGCCCCCGGCCCGGTACGCGGACATCGAGGTCCACCGCTGGCAGTTCGGCGGGCGGCCGTCATGACCCGCCCACTCGGACCCGTCGCCTGGCCGCCTACACCGATAAGGACCGAACGCCTCCTGCTCCGCGCGTCCGAGGCCCGGGACCGTGCGGCGTTCATCGACCTGCTCGCCTCACCGGAGGTGCATACCTACCTGGGTGGGCCTCGACCGCGTGCTGAGCTCGACCGCGCGGTGCCCGAGATACCCGGGCGGCAGCCGGGCCTCTTCGTGATCGATTTCGACGGAGCGATGATCGGCATGGTCAAGCTCGATCGGCACGACGCGGAGAGTCCGGGCCACATCCGGCCGGATATCGGAGGGGCCGAGATCGGCTACCTGTTCCTGCCGGAGGCGTGGGGACGCGGGTACGCCGCCGAGGCGTGTGCGGCGGCACTCGACTGGTTCGCCGACGCGCTTCCCGGCAAGTCGGTGGTGCTGCGCACCCAGACCGCCAACGAGCGCTCGATGCGCCTTGCGGCAAAGCTGGGGTTCACCGAGGTGGAACGGTACGAGGCCTACGACGCCGAGCAGTGGTTCGGCGTGTGGTCCCCGGTCACGCCGTCCGGTTGAGCGGTCTTCCTGGCGGTTCGAGAGGGGCGTCCTCGCCGCCGCGCTGGTGGGCCGCCTTCATGGGGTCCGCGATCACGTGCGAAGTCGGGAACGGTACTCGCCCGGTGCCATGCCCCGGGCGCGTCGGAAGGCACGGCTGAAGGCGTGCGGAGAGGCGTAGCCGACCGCGTTGGATATCGACTCGACCGGCTCATCGGTATCGCGGAGCCGGACGGACGCCAGGTCGATGCGCCACTGCGTCACGTACGCGCCCGGCGTCTGTCCGAGGGCGGACCGGAAGTGCCTGGCCAGCGTCGCCCGGGAGACGCTTGTCGCGGCGGCCAGGGTCTCCGTGGTCCAGGGGCGTTCCGGTTGGGCGTGGACACATGCCAGGGCGTCGCGCACGACCGGGTCACGCATCGCGCCCAGCCATGAGCCGGGCCCTTCCTCCGGGTGGCGGGCCAGCCAGGCGCGTACGAACTGGACGAACAGGAGGTCGACGATGCTGTTGACGGCGGCGGTGGTGCCGATCTGCGGCTGTGCGAGCTCCGCGGTGAGAAGTTCGACGATCCTTCTGAGCTGCGCGTTCTCCCGGGCCGCGACGTGCATCGGCTGGGCGAGGGAGGTGAGCACCGGTGTGCTCACCTCCGGGTCCTGCTCATAGTGCAGGGTGATCGCTTCCGTCTGCGCCGGTGCCGAGCCGAGTTGGAGCGCTCTGCCTGCGGCGAGGGCCCGGGCCGCCGCCTCCCGGTCGCAGGGAGGCATCGTCATGCTGGAGCCGCCGGCTATCCCGTGTGCGGTGCCCGGCGACACCAGGACGGCGCCTCCGGCCTGAACCTCCAGGGGTTTCTCGCCCGGGACGTGAAGCCACATCGTGCCACGGGACACCACGTGCAGTGCCGCTCCCGGATAGGAGTCCAGCCACTGACCCCAGGCTCCTCCGGCCTTCAGGATGAGCCCGATCGCCCCTCGCGCACCCGAAACACGCAAGACCTCCGCGAGTACGTCCATGGTTCCATTCTCGTTCGACGGGCGTCAGACCACGTCAAGAACGATCTTTCCGTGCACCTTCCGCGCGAACAGTGCCTGGATGGCGTCGTCCACGTCCTGCCAGTCGCCTCGCAGTCCGACCGGTGCCGAGAGCTTCCCGGCGGCCATGAGGCCCAGCAGGTCCGTCAGATCCCCGCTGGTCGGCGTCATGTCGCCGTAGGTGGCGATGGAGCGGGGTTCGCCGAAGCCGAACAAGGCCCCTGACGGGAACGTGGTGTCCTGCCCCGAGGAGTAACCGACCAGGTGGATGGTGCCGCCCTCGGCGAGGGAACTCCACGCCTGGGCCACCAGCGGTCCACCGACCGTGTCCAGGACGAGGTCGAACCGGTCCTCGGTCTCGGCCAGGTCGGTCACGACCTTGTCGGCCCCGAGTGAGCGGAGTCCGGCGGCCCGGTCCGGCGAACCGACGAGTGCCGTCACCCGGGCGCCCGCCAGCGCCGCCAGCTGGACGGCGAAGTGTCCCACGCCCCCGCTGGCGCCGGTGACCAGGACGTCGCGCGCCAGCAGGGAACGCTTGCGCAGCACCCGCAGTGCGGTGACCCCGGCGATCCCCAGCGCGGCACCGTCGGCCAGATCCAGGCCCTCGGGGACGGTGCCGAGCGAGGCGGGGCTGACTGCCACCCGCTCCGCCCACGCGTGGGGAGCCATTCCCACCGCGACGCGCGTACCTTCGGGCGGCCCCGAGCCGTCGGACGCGGCGCGCACCACGACGCCGGCCGCGTCGTGACCGTGCACAGTGCCGGCCGGCCACTGGTGCACGTAGTTCAGCTCTCCGAAGTTGAGACCGATGTGCCGTATCTCGACCAACGCCTCGTCGCTGGACGGCACGGGCTCATCGACATCGGCGAACCGGACGGGTCCGGCCTCGCCGTGCTCGACCACAAGGGCGCGCATAAGGTGTGATTCCTTCTCTCGTGGAGGCGCCTGAACGCTCGGCGCGGTAGCGGGCGGCAGCGGATCGAGTGCGCGAATGCCGCACCGCCGCCTTCGTAAAACCCTTACGCACGGCCGGGACGGCGACCAGTCCCGTGAGAATCAACCAGTTGACGATCTGTGTCAGTGCGACCTGTGTCGGTGCGACCTGTGTCGGTGCGACTCGCGGCGGCTCGATCGCATCCGACGCACGGCCCGCTTTCGCGACGCGAAACCGCAGCCCCCCGGCCAGGGCCAGGGGGCTGAGGTGTTCGCAAGGGGCCCGGCTCAGCCCTGCTTGGGCGCGGCCTGCTGGACGACCTCGAAGGACCACAGCGTGGAGCCGGACGCGGCGGGCTTCTGCTGGGGGGCGTCCTCGCCGCCGCGCTGGTGGGCGGCCTTCATCGGGCCTCCATGCCCAACTCGGTTACCGCAGCACAGCTGACAGGCGCTTGAGCGCGGCGCGAAACAGCTGACGAGAGACCTGCCCCTTCGAACGCTGGGCCAGACAGTGTCCCCAGGCCGGTCCAGGGTGTATTAAGAGCCACCGCATTTAGCTACCCTGGGTGGGTCCGTTGTGCCGCTGTGTACGGGGACTTCAGCGGCTGGTGAAACTCCAGGGGGATGACGCCATGTCCGTGGACGTGGTCCAGCTCGCGCAGGACCTCACGCCGTACGCCACTACGGCCATCACCGCTTACGGGGCCGCAGTCCTGGCTCGAGTCGAGGGCGACGCCGCCGATGCCACCATCTCCTTCGGGCAACGCATTCTGCGACGTCTCACCGGCCGCGACACCCCCGGCAGTGAAACCTCCGCCGAGCAAGAAGCCCTCGCCGACACGGTCGTCGAACTGGCCGACACTCCCGGTGACGCGGATCTGGCCGCCGTACTCCGCGTGCAGATCCGCCGCCTGATGACGGCCCATCCGGACATCGCCGCTGACATCGCCGGGTGGGCACGACCCGCCGCGCCCACCACGGTCACCATCACCACGTCGGGGGACAGATCACCGGCTGTCCACAGTAACTACGGCACCATCAACACTGGCGACTCCACTACATGAACCCGGCAGGGGCGAAGCTTTTATGGACAACACCTCACCGGAGCCCCCAGGACTCGCAACGGCGGGTGACCGATCCCCCGCCGTGGGTATAAACCAGGGCATCGTCAACACCGGAGACACCACCGTCCAGGTCCCCCTGGTACTCCCATCACCCGCCGATGTCCCCGCGCCCCACGGAATGCACAATCTCCCGCGGCCCGTCGGTCACCCGTTCGTTGGTCGCGTGGCGGAGATGGCCGCCCTGGAACGTGCGCTGCAGCCCCGGAACGAGCGGGCTGCCAGGCACGTCGTCACCCAAGCCGTGTCCGGGCTCGGCGGCATTGGAAAGTCCACACTGGCACTGCACTTCGCCCACGGCCATCGCTCCGACTACACAGCGGTCTGGTGGATCGACGCCGAGACCCCCGAGACCATCACCAGTTCTTTAGGCCAACTCACTGTCCGGGGCAACCCCGGCACCAACACCAGCGGCGTACCCAGCGCAGTCCTGGCCGAATGGGCGCTGGCCTGGCTCGATACCCACCCTGGCTGGCTCCTCGTCTTCGACAACGTCACCCACCCCGACCACGTCGCCCCGTATCTCGCCAGACTCACCAGCGGCAACCACCTGATCACCAGCCGCCTCACCTACGGCTGGCACGACCTGGACGCAACGCCGCTGCACCTGGACGTCCTCACACCATCGGCCGCCACCAGCCTGCTACACCAACTCGCGGGACTCGACGACAGCAGCGAACCCACAGCAGCTCGGGAACTAGCCGACGAGCTGGGATGCCTCCCTCTGGCTCTGGAGCAAGCCGGTGCGTATATCCGTCGCACGCGCGACACCTACTCCAGCTACCTGCACCGCTTCCGCACCAAAGCCGCCCGGATGCTGGGCACCCCCGGCAACGGCGACCCCCACGGCGTCACTATCGCCCGGACCTGGCGCGTCACCCTCGACACAATCGCCGAACGCGACCCACTCGCCGTTCGCCTGCTACACGTCATGGCCTGGTTCGCCCCCCACGCCATACCCCGCGCTCTACTCGCCAATGCATCCGATGAAGAAGACGCGGAGCTCGATGCCCTCGCTCTCCTCAATGACTTCAGCATGATCACCCTCAGCGAGAAAACCGCTGACATTCACCGCCTTGTTCAGGCCGTTGCCCGAACAGCCGACGCCGATGATCCTCACCGCACCGAACTCGCAATCCAGGAAGCTCAATTCACTTCGGCTACCTTGCTCCACAACGCGCTGCCCAACGACCCGACAGCTAACCTTGCCGGATGGCCATGCTGGCGAGCCCTGCTGCCCCACATCGATGCGTACCTCACCCATACTCACCCCAACACAGATACCACCGACACCTTTAAGATCCTATTCCAGACTTCGCAATTCCTTTGGAGTCAAGGTCAAGTCACTCAAGCCGCCAGATATGCAAATCGCTCTGCGGCCACATCAGCACGAATAAAGGGCGAAGACCACCGCGTTACCCTGGCCTCCCGCATGAACCTCGCAGACATCTACCGGGACGCGGGAGATCTGGATCACGCCATCCCGCTGTACGAGCAGATTGTGTCCGACAGCATCCGGATCTTCGGCAAAGACCACTCCAATACCCTGGCCGTGCGCAACAACCTTGCTTATGCATATCGAGAAGCGGGAAAGCTGGAGCAAGTGATCCCAATACTCAAGCAGAATCTTGCTGATCGAATTCGGATTCACGGCCCGGACCATCATGACACTCTAAGCGCTCGTCACAATCTCTCAGGTGCCTACCGGGAGGCCGGAGATCTGGGCCGTGCCTTGCCGCTGCTGAAACAGGATCTTGCCGACAGCGTCCGCGTCCTCGGCGAAGACCACGAACATACCCTGAGGTGTCGTGAAAACCTTGCAGACGCTTACCTGGAGGCAGGGAACCTGAGCCAAGCCTTATCCCTCCTCAAGCGAACTCTGAACGACACCATTCGAGCCTTCAGCCAGACCCATCCTCGTACCGTACACCTCCGCTTCCACCTTGCCCACGCTTACCTGGAGGCGGGGAATCTGGGCCGGGCTATCCCGCTGTACGAGCAGGCTCTCGCCGAGGGCATCCGCGTCCTCGGCGAAGACCACGCCGATAACCTCGCTTATCGTAGCCACCTTGCCGCCGCTTACCTGGCGGCGAGGGACCTGGGCCGGGCGATCCCGACGCTCGAGAAGAACCTTGCCGAGAGCATCCGTGTTTTCGGCGAAGATCACCCAAAGACTCACGAGGCGAGGGATAGCGTGGAGTACTTGCGTACTATTCTCGCGCAGATATTTCAGCGAACTCGCCCGTGACTCGTTTAGCACAGAATGGCCCCAAGTGGGTGCATGTGAGCTGACAACAGGCCGCAGGCAGTCGAATTGGCGCCGCAGCCGCACCCCCTTCTTCGGTTGTTGCGCGTGATTTCGTCGAGCGACCTCAGTACTTCTGTCGGCCACCCGGGTAGTGCACCGGCTTTCGGCACTCCGGCGCGTGCTCAGGCGCGGGCTTGTCGCCGAGCGCGTAACACAAGGCGGCGTGCAACTGCTCCGCTTCCACCACCGTCAGCACCAGCGAAGCCAGGGACGCGCGGCCGGGACGGAGCACGTGAAGTGGCAGTTCAAGCAGACCGTCTTTCCCCGGGCGCAGACCGTGCCCCGGTGCGGGGCCGACCTGCCAGCCATCTGACGCCCGGATCATCCGCCCCCCTCGTTCGCTTGAGTCGGTCCGTCGGTCTCGCACTCGTCGTCGGACACCGGCAGGCGCTCGCCGCGACTCTCCGCGATCCGGAGCGCGTCTTGTAGCGCTTCGATCAGGCGGTTCGAGAGGTAGCGGAGTTCTCGCGGGTCCGCCTTCCGGTCGCGGAGCAGTAAGCGAGCGTGCCCGATGAGTTCAGCGCCCATCTGAAGCTGGACCGCTTCCGTCTCGTCGGCCAGCCGCGACAGATACCCCGTGCCGTCCTCATCCGACATCAAGTAACACGGCTTCCCGGCAGGGCCGGGCCACGGAAGCAATCGCGGTTGCGCACTCACCTGACCACCACCATCCCGTGCGGCGCGCACAACAGCTCCACCCGAGGCACGTCCTTCCGGCGCTCATGAGCCACCAGATACGGCCGGACAAGCTGCACGTCCTCGCCGCGCAGCACAGGCTTACGCGACATCTGGTGCACACGAGGCAGTTGCAACGTCGGGGCGTCAGCGCAGTGCACCGGCTGATGTGTCCCAACCGTGCGATGACGTCCCCGGCCGGGCTGTAGCACTCTCACCAACGGTTCGAAGACCCTGCCGATACAGTTCCGCATGTCGACCTGCTTCCTCAGGTTGGCCACGCCCCGGGGCGCACGCCCGCGTCGCCGGGGTCCTGTGGCGGATGAAAAACCGGCTGAGTATTCATGCTGGTGACATGCGAAGCCCCCAACTTTCACAGTTGAGTGAAAGCCGGGGGCTACTGCGGTGAAAGTGTCAGAGGCCCACCCAAGCGGCCAGGTGATCCAGGTTGTCCGGGGTGCGACGGGACAAGTGGATCAGGCCCCGGATGGTCTCGCGAGCGCCCGCGTGGTACCTGGTCTGCTGCGGCGCCAGCTTCCGCGCGGTCACGATCGATTTCAAGGCTGCCTCAGAGCGTCCCGCTTCCATCTGGGCGCGTGCCTGGTCCACGTAGAAGTGCGCGGCGCGGGAGACAGCCCAGTCCTGCGGTATCCGCACCTTCGCGGCATCTCGCAGAGCTTCGCCGTAGTGCCGCATCTCGACATGGGCTGACACCGCGTGCACGGTGACATTCGTGGGGCCGAAGGACAGCCAGTGCACGTCCGTCGCTTCGCCTGTCCGGTCCGCGTAAGACCGGGCCTCGGTGAGGTGGTTCTTTACCGCGTCTTCGTCATGAGCGCGGGCAGCGATGATGCTTGCTCCGAGGTGAAGCTGCCCGGCAACGGCCTGTCGCTCTCGCGTGTGCGGAGACTGCTCCAACAGCCCTTGCCCGGAGGCTACGAGCCGCTGACCGATGGTGTACTCGCCCTCTCGGAAGTAGACGAGGGCGCGCATGTACTGGCGCACTGCGGAGAGCAACGGATCGGATGCCCGCGAGGCAGCCCAGTCCATACGGTCCAGAGCTACCGTGGACAGGTCGTAGTAGCCCAGCTTCACGGCCAGGTCGTGGGCGGTGCGGTAGGTGCTCGACAGGGCAGCCCACAGCTCGGACGACGGCGTCCGATACGCGGCTGTAGTGATCTCCGCCATCGCGCCTGGAAGATCAAGAGCAGCATCATGGAGCTTCGTGGCCCGGACCTGCTGACACAGTGCTTGCGCAGCGGCGACGAGCTGAGGAGTGGGGCGCGGTGTGATCGCCGGATCGGCCCCCAGGTCGTAGAGGTCGAGGGCTTCACGGATCGGGCGGACCAACGCGGCCAACCGGTCCTGTTGTAGCTCGGTCACGTAGGGCTGGCCGGTCAGCGCCGTGACGTCGATGCACAGTGCTTTCGCTACAGCGGCCACCAGGTCGGGGCTGGCTGGCTTGTGCCCGGACTCAACTTGGGTGAGCAGGCTGTAGGAGTAGGGGACTTTCTGAACCAAGCCTCGCTGAGTCAGCCCAGCCCGTTTCCGGTGATGTGCGATCCGAGCGCCCGTGTGCTCGTCGTCGGGGAGCGGCATGCACGCCTCCCTCTCGTGACTCACTCAACGGAAACGCTACCCGCCCGGCCACAGCAGAAGACCGTGAACGGCGATCTCAACCCCGAGCGTGCAGCGTTTGCGGGGGGAGGGTGCCGCACGGTGGACTGCCCGCATGACCGCGAACCGTGTCCTCTACCTGTTCGGAAGCGCCGCCCCACCCGTGCTGAACATCGCCGGCGTGGTCGAACGTGCGCAGGCGGCTGACTGGGATGTCTGCCTCGGATTGACCCCCACGGCCGCACGCTGGCTTGACGACGAGCTACCAGGGTTGGAGGAGCTGACCGGACACCCGGTGCGCAGCCGATACAAGCTGCCCTGGGAGCCGGACGTCTGGCCTCCCGCGGATGTCGCGGCCTTGGCACCCGCCACCTTCAACACGATCAACCAGTGGGCCCTGGGGATCACCGAGAAGTTCATCGTGGGATTCGTGGCCGAGGCCATCGGCAAGGGCATCCCCACCGTGACCATGCCATGCGTCAACGCCGCCTACGTCCAGCACACCCAGTTCGACACCAGCGTTGCCACGCTCCGCGCGATGGGCGTACGCGTGCTCTACGGGGAAGGCGGATTCGTGCCCAACAAGCCGGGCCAGGGCCGACCGGAGAACTATCCGTGGCACCTGGCCCTCGAAGCCGCCGCGTCAGCCGCCAGCGGGCGCGATCCCCGCGGTGCATGAGCCGCGCCCGGACAGTGCAGCCAATGGGCAGGCGAGCTCACAGCCGCCTGACGGGCACAGCACGAAACCACTAGCCCCCTGGCCTGGGGCAGGGGGCTAGCACTGGTTCCAAGGGCCCGGTCAGCCCTGCTTGGGCGCGGCCTGCTGGACGACCTCGAAGGACCACAGCGTGGAGCCGGACGCGGCGGGCTTCTGCTGGGGGGCGTCCTCGCCGCCGCGCTGGTGGGCCGCCTTCATGGGGCCCTCCATCCAGGCTTGGAAGTCCTCTTCGCTGCGCCACCTCGTGTAGACGAGGTACTGGTCGGTCCCCTCGACCGGGCGCAGCAGCTCGAACCACTCGAAGCCGTCGGAGCCCTCCACGGCCCCGGCGCGCGACGCGAAGCGCTTTTCCAGCACCTCGCGCTGTTCCTCCGGCACGGTCAGGACATTGATCTTTACGACGCTGGGCACAGGACACCTCTCACGCGGCGGGCGCCGGGTCGGCGCCCTGGTCTGGACTCTGTGCGCGCAGTCTCCTACATCCGGCGGTCAAGGGCGTGTGAAGGCCACGGTCAGTGGGTGATGACGACCTTGCCGAAGCGCGGGCCCTTCTCGAAGTGCGCGAACGCCTCCGGGGCCTGGTCGAACGGGAAGACGCGGTCGATGACGGGCCGGAGCCGGTGCCGGTCGATGGCCTTGTTCATCCGTTCGAAGTCGCTCCGGCTGCCGACGCTGATCGACCGGAGGGTCGCGGCCCGGCGGAAGAACCGCGTCACGTCCATGCCGCCGCCCGCCGCCAGATTGCCGACGAGGGCGATCTGCCCGCCGTGGGCGACGGCGTCGATGGACTGGGAGAGCGTTCCGGCGCCGCCGATCTCGACGACGCGGTCGGCGCCGCCGCCGGTGAGTTCCCGTACCCGCGTGCCCCACTCCGGTGTGCTGGTGTAGTCCACGACATCGGACGCGCCGAGGGCGCCGAGGCGTCGTGCCTTGGCGTCGCTGGACGTCGTGGCCAGGACGCGGGCGCCGGCCAGGCGGGCGAACTGGAGCGCGAAGACCGATACCCCGCCCGAGCCCTGGACCAGGAGTGCGTCCCCCGGGCCGACTCCGCTCACGGCCGACCACGCGGTGAGCGCGGCGCACGGAAGCGTGGCGGCCTCCTCGAAGGACAGCTGGTCCGGCACGGCGACCAGGCTCTGTTCGTCCAGGGCGAGGTATTCGGTGAGCCAGCCGTCGCGGTGCGTACCGCGCAACCGCCCCCACTCGGGGAACGGGCCGTACAGCCAGGCCGGATGGAAGGTGCCCACGACGCGGTCCCCGACGCGGAACCGCGAGACCCCGTCTCCGACGGCCTCCACGACGCCCGCGCCGTCGGAGAGCGGGACGCGCCCCGGCGCGATGTCGACGGAGTACCGGCCGGTGACGATGAGCAGATCGCGTGCGTTGAGGGAGCTGGCCTTCACCCGTACGAGTACTTCGCCTGCTGACGGGCTCGGCACCGGGCGCTCCGCCGAGGTGATCGGACCACCACCCGCTCCCACCTGGAATATGCGCATTTCCCACCCTTCGTTTCGTATGTCGCCTCCACGATAGGTGCGCCCGGCTGGACGATCTGTATCTTGGCGTCCACTGTTTGGCGCAGATCGTCCAGGAGGGGGCAGGGGTGACCCAAGGGAGTGGGAATGGATCCGGTTGACGACCTCCTCGCCACGATGAAGATCGAGGACGCGCGGTATGTGCGGGTGGACGCCCGTGCGCCATGGGGCATCTCGTTTCCTCCCCGGCACCTCGCCCGGCTGGTCCTGATCTCCAGCGGCTCGTGCCTGCTCGTCGCGGACACGCTCGCCGGGCCGCAACGGCTGGAGACGAACGACTGCTTCCTGGTCCGCGCGGGGGTGGGGTTCACGCTTCAGGACGCGGCGGGCAGCGAGGTCGTGGACTGCGACGGACTGGTCTCCCGGGCCCCCGGCGGCTCGGCGCGGGTCGGGGGCGGCGGTGAGCTCACGCGGATCGTCTCCACCCGGTTCGCCTTCGACTCCGTGGCGGCGGAACCGCTCTTCGCGCTCCTGCCGCCGGTGTTCCGGCTGAACCTGGACGACGCGTCCAGTCAACTCCTGCGCACCACGTTCGACCTCATCGCGCGGGAGAGCGCGGCGGGCGGGCTCGGCGGTGGCTTCATCATGAGCCGGCTGTCCGATGTGCTCTTCGTCCAGGCGCTGCGGACCTGTTGCGCGGATGTCGGCGGCGGAACCGTCGGCTGGATCGCCGCGCTGCGGGACCCGCGGCTGGCGGCTGCCATGCAGGAGTTGCACGCGGACCTGGCCCATCCGTGGACGGTCGACGAACTCGCCCGGACGGCGGGGATGTCACGCTCGGCGTTCGCCGCCCTGTTCAAGGAGAGGACGGGGGACACCCCGCTGGGCTACCTCACGGCATGGCGCATGTACCGGGTCAAGGTCCTGCTCCGCGAGACGCCGCTGAGCGTCCAGGAGATCGCCGTCCGCGTCGGATACGACACCGGCAGCGCGTTGAGCCGTGCCTTCTCGGGCAGGGAGGGCGTCACCCCCGGCGCCTGGCGGAAGCTGACGGGCCCTTGACCTGTGTGGGGCCGTCATGGCCTTGGCGCCCAGCCCTCAGCCGTGCAGCCGCAAGCCCTTCGTCACCTTGTCCACCTGGCCGCGCGGCCCGTAGACCGCGAGACCCACCAGGTTGAGCGCGTCGGCCTCGACGGCGCGGACCGTGGCGCGGTTGTCGTCCTCGTTGTCGGTGGCGAAGAGCTCCTCGGTGTAGAGGGACATCGGCAGGCCGCGGGAGAGGGCGCGGGCGTGGGTGCGGGTGAGGGCGGGGGCGTCGGCGGTGTAGACGAGGACCGGTTCGCGGAACATCGGGAGGTAGGCGTTGCCCGAGGCGTCCTCGTACGGCTTGCCGACGATCCCGTCCGTGGCGTGCGCCAGGCCGCTGGAGAGGAAGGCGGTCACATTCAGCTTCTGCCAGTCGGCGAGGTCGGAGCGGACAATGACGGCGATCTTGGTGTCGAAGCGCATGCCGTCACTCTCGCCACTGCCGCGACCTGCGGTCTTGAACGCTCGTGCGCCACGGCACAATGGATCCGTGAGCGCCGTCGGAGAAGGGGAGCGGGGCCGGGAGGACTGGGCCCGGTACTGGCGCGATCCCGACCGGCCCGTGGAGGCCATGCACGCGCACTTCTTCAGCCATCGGTTCCATCCCCACAGCCATGACACCTACTCCTTCGCGGTGACCGAGGTCGGCGCCCAGCGCTTCCGGTGCCGGGGCGCGCTGCGCACCAGCGGGGCGGGGATGGTGATGGTCTTCAATCCCGACGATCCGCACGACGGGGAGGCGGCCGCCGAGCTCGGTTACAAGTACCGCATCGTCCACATAGGTCCCGATGTGGTGCGGAACGTCCTCGCTGATGTGGCCGACAGCGCGGACGGCCGGGCGGCGCTGCCGCTGTTCGACCGGCCCGTGGTGTCCGATCCCCTGCTGCCCCGCGCCCTGCTGCGGCTGCACACCGCCCTGGTCGGCGGCGCCGGTCCGCTGGTGCGGGACGAGCGGCTGACCGCGGCCGTCGGGGCGATGGTGCGGCGCGGAGCCACCGGGCCGCTGTACACCCGGGAGCTTCCGGACGGGAGCGGCGAGCAGGTCCGGGCGGCGCGGCGGGCCAGGGCGCTGCTGGAGGAGGCGTACGCCGAGGAGATACCGGCGGTGCGGCTCGCGGAGGCCGCCGGGTGCAGCCGCTTCGCGCTCTACCGGGCGTTCCGCGCCGCGTACGGGATGGCGCCGAGCGACTTCCAGCGCCAGCTCCGGCTGCGCCGGGCGCGCGGGCTGCTGGTGGCGGGCAGCAGTGCGGCGGAGGCCGCGGCCCAGGCCGGGTTCGCCGACCAGAGCCACTTCCACCGCTGGTTCGTGCGGTGCTTCGGAGTGACGCCGGGAACATTTCAGCGCGCGGCGAGTCCCGATTCGCGGCACACCCCGCGGCCCTGATGAAATTGGCCCGGACCATACGGACCCATACGGACCCACGCGGACCGCAAGGACCCTGCCAAAGCCTGACATCTTTCGGACAACCCCGGACGACAGTCAGGTGAAGAGGGGGTGTTCGGCGTCTGAGTAGTGGGCTCAGTAGGGTCTCCAAACATCCGGGACAGATGAAGAGGGCGAGTGGGGGAGCGGCACGGCGTGGCGAACGTGGAGCGGAGCGGACTGGGGAGAAGCCCGGACACGGGGCCGGCCCCCGGTGCCGTAGGGGCGCGGACGTCACGGACCAGAATGGGGCTCGCGGCCCTGTGGCTCCTGGCGGGCCTGCTGGCGGTACGTCAGGCGGCGGCGGTGCTGCGGCTGCCGCCCGATGAGCGGCTGACCGACCTGGAGACCTGGATCGGCGACCAGGGCGTACTGCACGTCAGCGGGTCGCTGTACGACGGGGGCTCCTTCACCGGGACCCCGTTCTCCGGACTCGTCCTCAAACCGCTGACCCGGGCCGCCGAGCAGAGCCTCGGGGTCGCCTGGACCTTCGGCACCCTGCTGCTGGTCGTCGTCCTCGGGCTGGTCGTGGCCCGGTCGCTGCCCGGCCCGGTCTCCCGCCGCACCTCGCTGATCGCCGCACCGCTGGCCATCAGCCTGCTGGTGCTGTCGCTTCCGGTGCGCAACACCTTCACCCTCGGCCAGACCAGCATCATCCCGGTGCTCCTGGTCGTCCTCACCGTGCTGCCCAGAACCTCCGGGCGGCAGGCCGGTGTGCTCATCGGAGTGGCCGCGGCGCTCCAGCCCGCGCTGCTGCTGTTCGCCGTCGTGCTGTGGCTGATCGGACGGCGCCGGGCCGCCGCGCTCGCGGGCGCCACCTTCGCCGTGTGCACCGCGCTCGCCTGGGCGGCCATGCCGCACGACTCGTGGACGTACTGGGGGCACCACATCGGCGGCTTCGGGCTCGGCGCCCCCGCCGACAGCCTGGCCAACCAGTCGCTGCACGGGCTGCTGCTGCGCATCGGCCTCGAGGGCCCGGTGGAGCTCGCGCTGCTGGCCGTGCTCGCGGTCGCGGTCGCGGTGATCGGCCTGCGGCGCGCGGTGCGCTACGCGAGGGACGGGCAGTTGCTGCTCGCCGCCGCCATCACCGGCAGCGTGGCGCTCGCGGTCTCGCCCACCTCCTGGCAGCACCAGCAGCTATGGATCCTGCTGGCCGTGGTCGGCCGGGTGGGGCGGCGCGGCTCCGACCGGCTGGTGTGGCCGGTTCTGGTCGTCCTGGCGATGTCGCTCAACCGCACCGCGCTGCTGCCCGATATCGAGATCCTGGGGCATATCGGCTACAATGCGCCGCTGCTCGCCGCGCTCGCCGCCGCCTGTCTGGTGCCGTTCCTCCCCCGCACCTCGCCGCGGTGGGACGACCCCGAGCCGACGCCGGTCGCCGAACCGGCCAGGAGCCGCTTCGCCTGGGTGCCGCTGCTGCGCGTCCTCAAGCGGCCGCTGTCCCGCCCGAACCTGATGCTCGAGCTGATGCTGATCCGCGTCGGCTACTTCGCCTACTCGTGGATCCGCGGCCACGCCCCGGACGAGCGCAGCGTGGCCGAGGGCCATGGACACCAGGTGCTCACCCTCGAGGGCTGGCTGCACATCGACATCGAGCACTGGTTCAACGCCATCGTGGCCGACACCGGATGGCTCAAGGACTTCATGAACTGGTACTACAGCACCTTCCACTTCCTGATTCCGCTGTCCCTGCTGGGCTGGCTGTATCTGCGCCGCCCCGCGACCTACCGCTGGGCCCGCACCCCGCTGGCCTTCGCCACGCTGCTCGCCCTGGTCGGCTTCTGGCTCTACCCGCTGGCCCCGCCGCGGCTGATGGGGCTCGGGTACGTGGACACCGCCCACGGTCCGCAGGACCTGAACAACCCGGACTTCGGCGCGCTCACCAAGCTGTCCAACCAGTACGCGGCCATGCCGTCGCTGCACGTGGGGTGGTCGCTGTGGTGCGGGGTGGTCATCGCGATCGTGGCGCCGTACGTCTGGGCGAAGGTGCTCGGCATCCTGTATCCGCTGCTGACCACGGCGGTCATCGTGGGCACCGCGAACCACTATGTGCTGGACGCGATCGGCGGCGCGGTCATCGTCACGGCCGGGTTCGCGCTGCAGTACGTGTTCCTCGGCGTGGGCAGGCGCCCGCACGAGGAGGCGCCACCGCTGTCGGCGACGATGGGCGCCGCCGTCGCCCGGGCCAGGGGCCTGGTCCCCGGGCTGGTACGGCAGCGCGGCGGACAGCACGACGACGCCGAGCCCGCGGAGCGGGGCGGCCGGTCAGGGGGCGGCGAGTCCCCCGAAAAGGGGGCTGGGGCTCGCGTTGAGCGGCGTGACCAGCGGGTCTAGCGTGGTGAGAAGGGGGCGCGAAGGCGTGAAAACGCGTTAAACGGGGGGATCCGGGAATCGAGACGGGGAGCGGGGCCCCGACCGAGGAGGGATCGAGGATGTCCCTGGTGAAGGCAGTAACCGCGGCGGTCGCGATGGGCGCGTCGATGGCCATGGCGACCCCCGCGGTCGCCGCGCCGCCGCACCCCTTCGTCTTCGTCCACGACGGGTTCCAGCCCGCGTCGCAGGCGAAGACCGCCGGTGCGGTGACGTACGACAAGTCGCTGGTGCCGACGTCGGCGTCGGTGTTCGTCGCGGAGGCGCGGCTGGGCGGCAAGGGCATGGAGAAGTACCACGAAGGTGGGGAGCACGGCCACCACTGGATGCACAAGGGCACGTTCGTGTTCATCAGCGTGCGTGGCCTCGCGGCCGATCACCACTTCGGGGTCCACGTCCACACGAAGCCGTGTGGCACCAAGCCCGACTCGTCGGGGCCGCACTACCAGAACACGAAGGACCCCAAGCAGCCCTCGACCAACCCGAAGTACGCCAACCCGCACAACGAGGTGTGGCTGGACCTCACCACCAAGGGCAACGGCAAGGGCTGGGCCAAGTCCTGGGTGAAGTGGAACTTCCGGTCCGGTGAGGCCCGTTCGGTGGTGATCCACAAGCATGCGACGGACACCACGTCGGGCAAGGCCGGGCAGGCCGGCGCCCGGGTGGCGTGTGTGAACGTGCCGTTCAAGTAGCGGCGTGCCGTTCACATGGCGGCGGTCGGGGCGTCGGCGGCATTCCGCGGCGTCCCCGGCGCTCGGCGGTGGGCGGCAGGGCTCACGGCGGCAGCAGTCCGCCCTCCACCGATGCGTCTCTGATCTCCTCGTACAGCGCCCGTAGCGTCTCGCTGACGGCGATCCGCGGCAGGTGCAGCCGGTCCAGCGCCTCCGCGTCCACCGGGGCGTTGGTGTCCGTGGCCACGTCGCCCCACCCCTGCCCGGTCAGGCACCGCATCAGCGCGGGGTTGAGCCGGTCCACCCCGCGCACCAGGCACGCCTCGGGCGTACGGCCCTCCTCGTACTCCCGCCACAGCGCCAGGAGTTCGGCCCCGAGCGGCGCGGGGAGCGAGGCGAAGCGCGGGGGCTCGCCGCCCGCGGCGCCCCGCTCCACCGCGTCCATCTCGACGAGGTCGTGCATCAGGCACAGCTTGAGCATCTTGGTGAGGTCGAGCCGCTGCCCGGCCTCGCGCTCGAACTCGGCGTGCAGGATCCAGCACACCATCGCCAGGTGCCAGGAGTGCTCCGCGACGCTCTCCTTGCGCTCCGGGGTGGCGTTGTTGGCGCGCTCGATCTCACGGAGGCGGGCGGTGAGGGCTATGAAGTCGAAGAGTCTTCGACGCTCGCCCGCCGCGCCGTGCGGGCCGTACATCTCGCTCATGGCGGTCAGTGTGCCCCCGCCCGGTGGGTTGTGGGACTCCTGGCGCGGCACGAACAGCTCACGCTTACGCGTACGTCACCCTGAGCTCCTTGATCCCGTTCAGCCAGGCCGAGCGCAGCCGCCGGGGCTCACCCGCGAGCCGGATGTCCGGGAGGGTGTCCGCGATGGCGTGGAAGATCAGCCGGATCTCCAGCTCCGCCAGGCTCTTGCCGAGGCAGAAGTGCGGTCCGCCGCCGCCGAAGCCGAGGTGGGGGTTGGGGTCGCGGGTGATGTCGAAGACCTCGGGGCGGTCGAAGACCTCGGGGTCGTTGTTGGCGGAGGAGTAGAAGACGCCGACCCGCTGCCCCGCCGCGACGCGCTGCCCGCCGAGTTCGGTGTCCTGGGTGGCGGTGCGCTGGAAGGACATCACGGGGGTGGCCCAGCGCACGATCTCGTCGGCGGCGGTGGCGGGGCGCTCGGCCTTGAACAGCTCCCACTGGTCGGGGTGGGTGAGGAAGGCGTGCATCCCGTGGCTGATGGCGTTGCGCGTGGTCTCGTTGCCGGCGACGGCGAGCAGCAGCACGAAGAAGCCGAACTCGTCCGAGCCCAGATTGCCCTCGTCCTCGGCGGCCACCAGCCGGCTGACGATGTCCTTGGCCGGGCACGCCTTGCGGTCGGCGGCGAGGTTCATGGAGTACGAGATCAGCTCCATGGCCGACTCGGCGCCGATCTCCTCGGTGATGGCCAGCTCCGGGTCGTCGTACGCGACCATCTTGTTGGACCAGTCGAAGATCTTGGACCGGTCCTGCTGGGGGATGCCGATGAGTTCGGCGATCGCCTGCAGCGGCAGTTCGCAGGCCACATCGGTGACGAAGTCCCCGCTGCCGCTCTCCCTGGCCCCGGTCACGATGCGGGTGGCGCGGTCGCGCAGGGCGTCCTCGAGGGCGCGGATGGCGCGCGGGGTGAAGCCGCGCTGGACGATCTGGCGGACCCGGGTGTGCTCGGGCGGGTCCATGTTCAGCATGATCAGCTTCTGGACGTCGATCTGATCGCGCTGGATGTGCTCGTTGAAGCGGATGATCGCGGTGTTGGCGTGGGAGGAGAAGATCTCCGGCCGGGTGGAGACCTCCTTGACATCGGCATGACGGGTGATGGCCCAGTAGCCGTCGTCGTCGAATCCGGCCACGCCGTGTGGCTGGGGGATCCAGCACACGGGCGCCGTCTGCCGCAGCCGGGCGAGCTCCG
Organism: Streptomyces sp. 5-10; assembly: GCF_014712245.1. Classification (NCBI taxonomy): domain Bacteria; kingdom Bacillati; phylum Actinomycetota; class Actinomycetes; order Kitasatosporales; family Streptomycetaceae; genus Streptomyces; species Streptomyces sp. 5-10. The sequence continues at coordinate 38,871 of NZ_JACVYG010000002.1, read as the reverse complement.
GGAGTGGCACCCGATGCTGATGGAGGTCGGGGTCGGTGAGGTCAAAGCCTTCGGGGAGCGCTGGGCAGGACATCGGCCACTCCAGAGATCTGACGGCCTATCAGAAGTGTCCGCAAGGTAGTAACGGGTTCTACAAGTAGCAAGAGAAATCGCGGCCATTGTTTCGGAGGGTCGGCGCCCCTCATGGTCCGCTCAACCCCTGCACAACCCTTGCGCCGCCGGGCCGGACCTCAGCAGACTGAGCTGAAGAACTAGAACGCGTACTAGTTCTGACTGCGGGCGCTGCCGGGAGCCCCGTGGATGCGATGAGAGGACGAGACAGCCATGGCCGCCGAACCCGTCATCGTCGAAGCCGTCCGCACGCCCATCGGCAGGCGCGGAGGCGCGCTCGCCAACCTCCACCCCGCCTATCTGCTCGGCGAGACCTACCGCGAACTCCTCGCCCGCACCGGCATCCAGCCCGACTGTGTCGAGCAGATCGTCGGCGGCACGGTCACCCACGCCGGGGAGCAGTCGATGAACCCCGCGCGCACCGCCTGGCTGACGATGGGGCTGCCGTACGAGACCGCGGCGACGACGGTCGACTGTCAGTGCGGCTCCTCGCAGCAAGCCAATCATATGGTGGCCAACATGGTCGCCACCGGTGTCATCGACGTCGGCATCGGCTGCGGCGTCGAGGCCATGTCGAGGGTGCCACTGGGCAGCGGCTCCAAGCACGGCCCGGGCAAACCGTTCCCCGAGGAGTGGAACGTGGATCTGCCCAATCAGTTCCAGGCCGCCGAACGGATCGCCCGCAACCGCGGCCTGACCCGCGAGAGGGTGGACGCCCTCGGGCTGATCTCCCAGGAGCGGGCGGCACGGGCCTGGGCCGAGGAGCGGTTCAAGCGCGAGACCTTCGCGGTGCAGGTGCCCACGACGGAGGAGGAGCAGACGGCCGGCGAGGGCATGTGGCGCGCCGTCGACCGGGACGAGGGGCTGCGCGACACCAGCATGGAGGCGCTGGCCGGGCTCAAGCCCATCATGCCCACCGCCGTGCACACCGCGGGCAACTCCTCCCAGATCTCCGACGGCGCCTGCGCGGTCCTGTGGGCCTCCAAGCGCATGGCCCGCGCCCTCAAACTCCGCCCCCGCGCCCGCATCGTGGCCCAGGCCCTGGTCGGCACCGATCCGCACTTCCATCTGGACGGGCCGATCGACGCCACGAAGGCGGTCCTGGGCAAGGCCGGGATGACCTTGAAGGACATCGACCTGATCGAGATCAACGAGGCGTTCGCCTCGGTGGTGCTGTCCTGGGCGCAGGTCTTCGAGCAGAACCTGGAGAAAGTCAACGTGAACGGCGGCGCGATCGCCCTGGGGCACCCGGTGGGGGCCACGGGGGCGCGCCTGATCACGACGGCGCTGCACGAACTGGAGCGCGCGGACAAGGAGTTCGCGCTGATCACGATGTGCGCGGGCGGTGCGCTGGCCACGGGCACGATCATTCAGCGGCTGTAGTGACAGTCGAGCGCTGATCGACCGGAATCCGGGGCTTGGATTTCGGCGGTATCGATTCCTCGGCGGTGCCCCTTGGGGCGCCGCCGTTTTCGTATGCCTGGAATCGTCAATCCACGGTGACCGCCATCGCTGTAACGGGGGCTGTTTCGCATATGAGTTCATATACGACGAGCACATGAAAAGCATTTAAGGACGGCTAATCTCTGGGATGTCATCGGATTGGCCTCTTGAGGTGTTTTGCGAGGAATCGTACACCTTGTGTGGCCAGAGTCGAAGGGAAGCGACGACATGTCAGCTCGCCGAATGCTCACCGGTACGTTCCTGGGGCTGGGAGCCCTGGCCCTGGCCGCCACGGCGGTCGCCCCGGCGGCCAACGCCGCGCCCGTCCCCGTGACGAGCCTCAACTGCGACGGCGATACCTATAAGTGCACGGCCAACCTGCGGTTCGGTGACGGAAGGTGGGTCGCGCAGTGGAATGTGAACGTATTCCACCAGAGCGCGGCGAGCCATCAGCGGGCCACCCGGTCGGCGGACGCGCGGCACATCGCCGCGGCCCCGGTCCCGGTCACGACCCTCACCTGTGACGGGGACACCTACAAGTGCACCGCCGGGCTGCAGTTCGGCGACGGCAGGTGGGTCGCCCAGTGGAACGCCAATGTGTTCCACCAGGCCGTGTCCCATGCCGTGTCCGCCGCGTCGGCGAAGACGGTCAAGGCGCCGCGGGAGGCCGCCGCCCCGGTGCCGGTGACCGCCCTGAACTGCGACGGTGACACCTACAAGTGCACGGCCAACCTGCGGTTCGGGGACGGCAGGTGGGCCGCCCAGTGGGACGCCAGCGTCTTCCACCAGAACTGACGCGCCACCAGGAGTAATCAGGAACCAGGACGGAGGGCGGGCCCGGTGCGGATGACGCGCCGGGCCCGTCCGGCTATCTGTCCCCGAACGCCACCGGCGCCTCGAACGCCGCCCGGCGCGTGGCCCGGCGCAGCGCCCGCAGCACCGGTCCGCCGAGGGTGAGGGTGAGCACCATCGTGACCAGGGCGCGCGGCAGGTCCCAGCCCAGCGAGGTGGCCAGGCAGTACGCCACGAAGCGGGCGAGGTTGTCGCCGAGCGGGTCGCCGGGGACGTAGGAGATCCCCGAGGCCATGCCCTGCAGCAGGGTCCAGCCCTGGAGGTTCATGACCGTTCCGTAGGCCACGGACGCCACCGCCCCGTACCCCGCGAGCAGCAGCGCCTCCGCCCGGCCGCGCAGCCGGGCGGCGCCGGGGAGCAGCCCCGCGCCCATCGCCACCCAGCCCATCGCCAGCATCTGGAACGGCATCCACGGGCCCACCCCGCCCGTGAGCAGCGCGGACGCGAACATCGAGACGGCGCCGAGGACAAAGCCGAAACCGGGGCCCAGCACCCGTCCCGACAGCACCATCAGGAAGAACATCGGCTCGATCCCGGCCGTCCCCGCGCCCAGCGGCCGCAGGGCCGCGCCCGCCGCCGCCAGCACCCCGAGCATCGCGACGGCCTTGGCGTCCAGACCGGTGTCCGCGATGGTCGCCACGACCACGGCCAGCAGGAGCGGGAGCAGCGCGGCGAACAGCCAGGGCGCGTCGGCGGCGTGGGTGGTGATCCCGGAGTCGCCCGGTGCGAACAGCGGCCAGCCGAAGGCGACGACACCGATCGCGGAGACGAGCGCGAGCGCCGCCACGGAGCGCGGGCCGAGGCGTATGGCCTTCGTCCTGCCGCCGCGTTCCCGCTGTTCCCGTTGTTCCCGCTTTTCCCGCTCCGCCCGGTGCGGCCCGCTCGGTGATGTCCCGCTCACGGCGCTGCCTCCAGCGCCTCGCGTATCTGCGGCACCGTCAGCCACGGCAGGGGCGCGAGCACCTTGGCCACCTGCGGTGCGAAGGCGGGGGAGGAGACCACCACCTCCGCCGTGGGGCCGTCCGCGACCACCTCGCCCTCGGCCAGGATGACGACGCGGTGGGCGAGTTCGGCCGCGAGTTCCACATCGTGGGTGGCCAGTACGGTCGCGTGGCCGTCAGCGGCCAGCCCGCGCACCACCTCCACCAGGCGCGCCTTCGCCGCGTAGTCGAGCCCGCGCGTGGGCTCGTCGAGCAGCAGCAGGGGCGGGCGGGCGGTGAGGATGACGGACAGGGCCAGCGCCAGCCGCTGCCCCTCCGACAGATCGCGCGGATGGGCGGTGTCCGCCACCTCAGGCAGCAGCCGGCCCACCAGCTCACGGCAGGTGCCGGGCGCCGCGCCCGCGTCCCTGTCCGCCGCCGCGCACTCGGCGGCGACCGTGTCCGCGTAGAGCAGATCGCGCGGCTCCTGCGGTACGAGGCCCACCTGGCGCAGCAGTTCGGCGGGGCGGGTGCGGTGCGGTACGACCCGGCCCGGGCCGACGCGCACCGAGCCCGAAGCCGGTTCGTGCAGCCCGACGAGACTGGCCAGAAGCGTGGACTTGCCCGCGCCGTTGCGCCCCATCAGCGCCACCGTCTCGCCCGGCCGCACCGTCAGGTCCACCCCGCGCAGCGCCTCCACCCGGCCGTGGCGGACGACCAGCCGCGCCACCTCGCCCACCGGCTCGCCCGGCGGCGGGTCGGCCACCGCCCGCGGGGCGAGCGGCGCCAGCCGCTCCCGCAGCGGCCCCGCCTTGCGGCGCGCGTCCCGTACGGACAGCGGCACCGGCGAGGGCCACCCCGCGAGGGCGCCCAGCGCCACCACGGGCGGCCGCACGGGCGACAGCGGCAGCAGCTCGGCCGGTGCGCCGGTCAGCGGGGCGGCGCCGGGGGAGGGGAGCAGGATCATCTGGTCCGCGTACTGCACCACGCGCTCGAGGCGGTGTTCGGCCATCAGGACCGTGGTGCCCAGGTCGTGCACCAGCCGCTGCAGCACGGCCAGCACCTCCTCGGCGGCGGCCGGGTCGAGCGCGGAGGTCGGCTCGTCGAGGACCAGCACGCGGGGGTGGGGGGTGAGCACCGAGCCGATCGCCACGCGTTGCCGCTGCCCGCCGGAGAGCGTGGCGATGGGACGGTCCCGCAACTCGGCGAGGCCCAGCAGGTCCAGCGTCTCCTCGACCCGGCGGCGCATGGTGTCCGGGGCGACGCCGAGCGATTCCATGCCGTACGCCAGCTCGTCCTCGACGGTGTCGGTGACGAAGTGGGCGAGCGGATCCTGGCCCACGGTGCCGACGACGTCGGCGAGTTCGCGCGGCTTGTGGGTACGGGTGTCCCGGCCCGCGACGGTGACGCGGCCGCGCAGGGTGCCGCCGGTGAAATGCGGTACGAGACCGGAGACGGCCCCCAGGAGTGTCGACTTGCCGACTCCGGACGGGCCCACGAGCAGACACAGCTCGCCCTCGGGAACGGTCAGGTCGACCCCCGCGAGGGCGGGCCGCGCCGCACCGTCGTAGTGGACCGACACCTGATCGAAGCGGATCACTGCGTGCTGCCCTCCTCGGGCCCCGCCCCGGCTCGCGCATCGCCATGGGCGCGGGGTCGGGTGTGTGCGGTGGGGTGGTTGTCGTCGGGGGCCGGTGCCGGGGCGGGTGGCGTCCCGGGGGCCGGGTCCGGGCGCGGCTCCGCCGCCGTGCCGTGCGGCCCGGGGTGCGGCCCGGGGTGCGGCCCGGCAGCGGGCCGGGGGCCGGTGCCGGAGTCCGGGGGCTCCGCGTGCTCAAGGTTCCGGCCTCGGGCCGGTCCGGTGGGGGTGTCGTGTGCCGGGGCCGACCCAGCGGACGCGGCCCGTGCCGGGGCCGGGGCCGCCAGTGCCGGGAGGAGGCCCAGGAGTACTCCCGCCGCGGGCCACAGCGGCAGGGTCGGGGTGGTGAGCGGGACGACCGATGGTTGAAGGGCCTGTGGGGCGTAGGAGGCGGCGCGGATCATCAGCGCCGCGACCGCCGCTCCCGACCCCGCCACCAGCCACGCCCGTACGCCCCAGCGGTCCGGGCGGTAGCGGCTGCGCACCGAGCGGCGGCCGCCCAGCCACAGGCCGCCGAGCGCGGCGGCGAGCCCGGCGAGCAGCAGCGGCAGTCCGTAGCCCGCGCCCTCCGCCGCGAGCAGGCCGTACGTACCGCAGCAGACGCCGAGCAGCCCGCCCAGCGTCAGCGCGGTGGTGGTACGGGCGACGGCGGGCGGGACCTGGGCGGTGCGGCCGTAGCCGCGCGCGTCCATCGCCGCCGCCAGGGCCACCGACCGTTCCAGCGCGCCCTCCAGCACCGGCAGGCCGACCTGGAGCAGCGCCTTCACCCCACGGTCGGGGCGGCCGCGCAGACGGCGGGCGGAGCGCAGCCGAGTGACGTCCGCCACCAGATGGGGTGCGAAGGTCATCGCCACCACGACCGCGACCCCGGCCTCGTAGAGCGCGCCGGGCAGCGACTTGAGCAGCCGCGCCGGGCTGGCGAGCGCGTTCGCGGCGCCGACGCAGATCAGCAGGGCGGCCAGCCGCAACCCGTCGTACAGCGCGAACACCAGCCCCTCGGCCGACACCCGGCCGCCGATGCGCACGCCCTGCGCCCAGTGGGGCAGCGGGACTTCGGGGAGCGTGAAGAGCACCCGCGTCCCGGGGATCGGCGAGCCGAAGAAGACCGCGAAGAACAGCCGGATGGCCAGCACCACGAGGCCCAGCTTGAGGAACGCGGTGTACGAGCGGGCCCATGGCGCGTCCGTGCGGCGCACGGCCACCACATAGCCCGCGACCGCGATGAGCAGCCCGAGCAGCAGCGGGTTGGTGGTCCGGGACGCGGCCGTGGCCAGCCCGAGCGCCCACAGCCACCAGGCCCCGGCGTGCAGGGCGCTGCCGCCGCGCGGGGTGCCGGCTCGCAGCCGGGCGCGGAAGCCGTTGCGGAACCCATTGCGAAGCCTGCTGCGGAAGCCGACGCCGGGGCGGCGCGGGGCCGTGGCCGTGGCCGCGGTCGTGGCCGTGGTGCGCGGTGGCATGGCGGTCTTCCGTGCGCTCATACGCGACGGCGGCGCGCCTGCCAGACCGCCGCGGCGCCGAGCAGGACGACGGCGGCGAGCCCGCCGATCAGCCCGGCCGAGGGGCCTGAGCCGCCGTCGCCCGCCTTGCCGCCATCACCCTTCGGGGCGGCGTGGGCGTCCACGGAAGTGCTCACCTTGTCCCCGCAACCCGTCTCCGGATAGCCGGAGATGGCGCACAGCAGCGCGGCGGAGTTGTAGCGCAGCGGCTTCGCGACGGCGGCGAGCGCGTCTCCGGCCGTCGCGTCCTCGCCGACCCGCGCGCATTCGGTACGGGGCGCGGGCGGCGTCCGGCGGTCGGGCGCGTCGGTGGCCGTACCGAAGTCGATGACGACCGCGACCCGTTTGGTGCCGTCCGTGGCCGGGGTGTCGGCACAGACGGCGGCGAAGTCGGCCATGCCGCGCGGCCGGGTGGCGTCGTCCGAGTCCTCACTGACCGCGAAGCGGAAACCGACCATGTCGCCGTCGTCAGGCCGCGCCGAGGAGGGCCCCTGCGTGGCATAGCTCCAACTGCCGCCGTCCCCGCCCCGCTGCCAGAACGACCAGTAGCGATACCCGTCGTCGGCCTGGGCCTGGCCCGCGCCGACCATCGCGAACAGGGCGACGACGGGCAGCAGCAGGGCGACGGCGGTCAGCGACAGCCGCGCCGCGCGGCCGCACCGGGCGAAAGGCGCACGGGTACGTGGTGGGGAAGCCGCGTCCGCGCGCGGGGCCGGGGCCGGGCTGTTGTGCGGGGCCCGGGGCGCGTCGGCGCGCGGGGTCGGAGCCGTCTGGGTGGCGCGCCAGGCGGAAGTCGCTCGGGGGCGCGTCGGGGCCGCATCCCTGCGCGGGCTCAAAGCTGTCGCCTCTTCCGGCCGCTCAGGAGGAAGCCGATGCCCATACCGGCGACCGCGCAGACGCCGACGGTCCACCAGACGCCGCCGATCCCGCCGCCGCTGTCGTCCTTCTTCTCCTCGCTCTTGCCGTTCCCGTCCGACTCCGCGCCCGGGGCCGCCGCTTCGGGCCTCGGGCCGGTGGCGTTCAGTTGGCGGACGAGGTCGGCGCCGCCGAAGTCGCGGGGGTTGGCGCCGGCCGCGTGGGCCGCGAGGATCAGTTTGGCGAGGGCGCCGGGGTCGCCCTTGGCCCAGGCCGCCGCGCCGCTGTCCTTGCTCTGCAGCCACTGGAGGGGCTTGCCCGCGGCCGCGCTGTGCTCACCGGCGGCGAGCGCCACCACCGCGTCGGCCGTGCCGCCGAAGTCGGGCTGGTCCTTGGCGCCGGGCATGGCCGACTTCAGGTGTGCGTCGGTGTCGGACATGACGCGGGAGAGGTGGGCCAGGGCGGCCTCGGCGGCGTCCTCGGGCGAACCGGCCCCGCCCTTTCCGCCCGCGCAGCGCAGCGGCTTCGGCTCGGCGCCGCTGTCCTTGCCGACGGTCTCGAAGACGAAGCCCTTGCCCCGCGCGGCCAGCGCGGCGCTCGCGGTGGCCAGTTCGTTGGCGACGGGCTCGCCCTTGGCCGCCGTGTACGCGAACGCCCCGCGCTCCTCCGCCTTCGCCGAGCAGTCCAGTTGCAGGCCGAGCAGGGCGTCGTACGGGGTCTTGCCGCCCTTGCCCGAGGCCGGCGTCACCTTCGCCGGGTCCTGGCCGGTGGCGGCGAAGGCGCCGATCGCCGCCGCGGTGGAGTTGGCGTCGCTCGGGCCGCCCGGGTTCATGCCCCAGCCGCCGTCCTCGTTCTGGTGGCGCTTCAGCCAGCCGATGCCCTTCTCCACGGTGCCGGAGCGGCCGCCCACCGCGGCCAGTGCCTGGACCGCCGCCGCCGTCGCGTCCGTGAACTCGCCCTTCTTCGGGTCGCACGCCGTGGACGGGTCCGCGCGGTACGCCGCGAAGCCGCCGTCCTCGCACCCCTGCCCGGCCAGCCAGTCGACGGCCGACTTTGCCGGGGTGACGCCCACCGCGTCCTGGGCGAGCAGCGCCAGCGACTGCCGCCACACCCCGTCGAACTTCGGGTCCTTGGCGCCGTAGAGCCCCTTGGCACGCCCGGCCGGGCCGTCGTCGGCCACGGCGGCGGGCGCGGCGGCCGCGCCCAGGACGGCGCAGGCGGCGCAGAGGGAAAGAGCCGCCACGCTGCGGCGAATGTTCATGGCTGTGGTGCCTCTCGGTCGGTGGACGGGCGCACGCAGCCGCGCACGGCCGTCCAGCCGCGCCGCACGCGGAAACGCTCCGCGGCACGCCTGGCACCCGGCTCAGCTCCGCATACCTCGACGGTGCCGCCGCCGGTCGTCCGGCGGCGGGAGCCTGCGTCGTCGCGCCCGCCCGGGTGTTCCGGCTCGTACGCCCCGTAGGGCGCGCTCACGGTTGCGGGTCAGCGCCGGAATCGCACCGGCTTCCCCCGATCGGACGCGTATGAAGTTTACGGACAGCTTATCGGCCGACTTATCGGGCGCTCTCAGCCGCCCACGGATGGGGCCGGTCGACGGCCCTCGCCCCGGACGACCGTGAGACAGCGCGTCGTCGTGCCGTCGTCCTCCTCGACATCACGGCGGTGCGCGAAGCCGAGCCGGGTGAGCAGGGTCAGCGACGCCTCGTTGGCCGCCATGACCGTGGCGTGCACCTCGCTCAGCCCGAGCGCGCCGAAGCCGTGGCCGACGACGGCCTCGGCCAGCTCGCTCCCCAGACCGCGCCCCCACGCCTCCGGCGCCAGCGCGTAGACGATCTCGTGGCCGCCGACGGCCTCGGTCGGCTTGATCTCGGCGTGGCCGACGTACCGGCCGTCCTCACGGACGGCCCATACGTCGAACAGCCGCCGGGCGTAGACCTTGGTGAAGATCCGCCCGAAGAGCGCCCGGTCCTCGGCCTCCGGGGCGAGCCTGCCGTCCCCCAGCCAGCGGCACACCCGCCGGTCCTGGAACAGCGCCACGAAGGCGTCCTCGTCCTCGGGCCGGTACGGCTCGAGCAGCAGGCGCGCGGTGCGCAGCGTCGGGGTCATGCGCCGCGACGCTACGCGGCCGGGCACCACCCGGCAATCCGATACCGCGCACCTGCTGGACCCGGCTCTCCGCTACCCGCGGCGCCACCACTGGGCCAGGGACTTCCACCAGCGGCGCCGGGCCTCGTGCTCGGCGCCGGATTCGGCTTCCGGTTCCGGCTCCGTGGTGGCGGACGCGGGGTCCGCCGAGGGCGCGGTCCCGCCGGGGCCGTCGTCCGGGGCGTCCGCCCGGGCGGCCGGGGGCGTCCTGCCCACGGCCCCCGAGATGGCCGCGGTCGCCGCGGCCGCCATCTCGGCCAGCGCCTCATCGGACTTGGCGGCCGTCCGGGGGAAGCGCACCGGCAGCGCGGCCAGGGCCCGGTGGAAGGGGCCGGGCCGCCACTCCAACGCCTCGGCGGGAACGGCCAGTTCGAGATCGGGCAGCCGGTCGAGCAGCTTCTCGATGGCGACGGAGGCGATCAGCTGGGCCGGGTCCTTCGCGGGGCAGGTGTGCGGGCCCGCGCTCCACGCCAGATGCGCCCGGTTGCCACGCCGGTTCGACAGCAGGTACGGGTCGTTGTTGGCGGCTGCGAGGCTGATGACGACGGGGTCGCCCTTGGGCAGCCGGTGCCCGTCGACCGTGACGTCGTGGCGCGGGTAGTGGACGCAGAAGTTGGCCAGCGGCGGGTCCTTCCACAGGACCTCGTTGAGCGCGTCCTCGATCAGCATGGTGCCGCCCGCGAGATCGCCCCGGAACCGTTCGTCGGACAGCAGCAGCAACAGCCCGTTGCAGATCAGGTTCTGCTGGGGCTGGGTGCCCGCGCCGACCAGGACGACGATCTGGTGGATCAGCTCCTCGTCGGTGAGCTCGGCGGGGTGGGCGATCAGCCAGGACGTCATGTCCGGGCCCGGCTCCTGCCGCTTGAGGGCGACGAGCTGGAACAGGGTCTCCGCGAGGAGGGCGTTGGCCTGCTCGGAGTCCTCGGTGACGTCGAAGAGCGCCGAGAGCGCCCGGACCAGCTTGTCGCTCAGCTCGGGCGGGCAGCCGAAGAGCTGGTTGAAGACGAGCAGGGGAAGCCGGGCGGAGTACTCCTTGAGCAGATCGGCCTCGCCCCTGGGGCCGAAGAGGTCGATGAGGAAGTCGGCGCTCCGCTCCACGTAGCGGCGCAGCGCGTGGATGTCCAGGCGGTCGAGGGTGTCCGAGATCGCCGAGCGCAGCCGGTGATGCTCCTCGCCGTCGCTGCACAGCGCGTTCGGCCGGTACATCATCATCGGCACCACGGGGTTGTCCATGGGGATGGTGCCGTCGGCGAGGGCCTGCCAGTGGCGCGCGTCCTTGGAGAACGTCTCGGGGCCGCGCAGGATGTCCAGCGCGGTCTGATAGCTGGTGACGAGCGAGACGGGGACGCCGGGCGCCAGCTCCACGGGCGCGATCCGCCCGTACTCCCGCAGGCGGGCGTACGTGGCGGCCGGGTCGGCGGCGAACTCGGGGCTGTGCAGCGACTCGAGCCTGTGCCCGGCCGGGGCCTGGCCGGAGTGCGCGGGGCAACCCGGGGGCGGGGCCGGATCAGCGGCCGGATCTGCCGGGCCTGCCGCCGGATCTGCCGGGCCTGCTGCCGGATCTGACGGGCCTGCCGCCGGATCGGCCGTCGGAGTCGGGTCGGAATCGCGGGTGGGGCTTGTCACGCATGCTCCTGCTGATACGGCTGTTACGGGGTGTGCGCGGGCGTGTGCGCCAGGTCGGTAAGGCTAGCTTCCGGTTCGTCGAACCGGCACCCCATGCGTCACTCACATCGCCTGGTACACCACGGGATCGCTGCCCGGCACCGCTTCCGCCCTGCCCAGCTTCACCAGCCGGCGCAGATGCGCCTCCGCCTCCGAGACCGCGATATTGCGGGAGCCGAAGGGGATCTGCTCCCACGGGCGGTTCCACTCCATGGCCTCGGCCAGCCGCCACGGGGTGAGCGGGGTGGTCAGCAGCGCCAGCAGCCCGGCCAGCCGCTCCTCGTGGTGGTCCAGCAGCGCCCGCACCCGCGCCGGGGCGTCGGTGAAGGCGTACTGATGGGCGGGGAGCACCTCGGCGGGGGCGAGGGCGGCGACGCGTTCGAGGGAGTCGAGGTAGTCGCCGAGCGGATCGGTGACGGTCGCGTCGTCGGGGTCCTCGTAGAGCCCGATATGGGGGCTGATCTCGGGCAGCAGATGGTCCCCGGAGAACAGCCGGCCATGGCCGGGCAGCCCCTCCCCGGCGGCCGGATGGGCCTCTTCGAGGTGGAGGCAGACATGGCCGGGGGTGTGGCCGGGGGTCCAGATGGCGCGCAGCCGGCGGCCCGGCAGTTCGAGGAGCTCACCGGGGACGATCTCGCGGTCGGGGAGCGCGGCCCGCTGCCCGGGGAGGCCCGTACGGCCGGACGCGCGGGTGGCGCGCAGCGGGGCCAGATGCTCCTCGGGCGCCCCGGCCGCGCCGAGCTTCTCCTCCAGGTAGTCCAGCCAGCGGGAGGGCTCGGCCTCGCGGGTGCGCCGGACGACCTGGGCGTCGGCGGCGTGCATGGCGATCCACGCCCCGGACGCCTCCCGCACCTGGCCGGACAGCCCGTGGTGGTCGGGGTGGTGATGGGTGACGAGGACGCCGTGGACATCGGCGACGGAGGCGCCGCACGCGGCGAGCCCGGCGGTGAGGGCGTCCCAGGCCGTGGGGTCGTCCCAGCCGGTGTCGATCAGGACCGGGCCGCGGTCGGTGTCGAGGAGGTGGACCAGGGTGTGCCCGAGCGGGTTGTCGGGGATCGGGACCGGGATGCTCCACACTCCGCCGCCATGGTCGGTCACCCGCGTCACCTGCGCCATCGGCTCCCCCTCTCCTCGACACAAGCATTGCCCACTATAGCGAGAACTGGTATCAGTTCTGATGCAGCGTCAGATATTGGCTGCCCCTCTCGGGGCCCCGGCCCCTGGGCGGGCCGGCCGTACGTACCCGTACCCCCTCAGTCAGACCCACCCCTCAGTCATCGGCCGGAAGGCATCAGCGATGGACGACCTCATCGAGCACGGGCAGCTCTTCATCGGCGGCGCGCTGGCCGATCCGGCGGGCGAGGACACCATCGAGGTCGTCTCGCCGCACACCGAGCAGGTCATCGGCCGGGTGCCGCACGCCTCCCGCGCCGATGTGGACCGGGCGGTCGCGGCGGCGCGTACGGCGTTCGACGAGGGCCCCTGGGCCCGGACGAGCCTGGACGAGCGGATCGCGGTGGTCACCCGGATCAAGGACGCCATCGCCGTACGCCACGAGGAGATCGCCCGCGTCATCAGCGCGCAGAACGGCTCCCCGTACTCCTGGAGCGTCCTCGCCCAGGCGCTCGGCGCGATGATGGTGTGGGACGCGGCCATCACCGTGGCCCGCGACTTCGTCTACGAGGAGCGGCGGGCCGGGGTGCTCGGGCCGCTGCTGGTGCGGCGGGAGCCGGTCGGGGTGGTCGCGGCCGTGGTGCCGTGGAACGTACCGCAGTTCGTGGCGGCCGCGAAGCTGGCTCCCGCGCTGCTCGCGGGGTGCTCGGTGATCCTCAAGCCGTCGCCCGAGACGCCGCTGGACTCCTACATCCTGGCGGAGATCGCGGCCGAGGCGGGGCTGCCCGAGGGGGTGCTGTCGATCCTTCCGGCCGACCGCGAGGTCAGCGAGTACCTGGTCGGCCACCCGGGCGTGGACAAGGTGTCGTTCACCGGCTCGGTCGCGGCCGGCAAGCGGGTGATGGAGGTGGCCTCGCGCCATCTGACCCGGGTCACGCTGGAGCTGGGCGGCAAGTCGGCCGCGGTGATCCTGCCGGACGCGGACCTGGAGGCGGCCGTCGCCGGGATCGTGCCCAACGCCTGGATGAACAACGGACAGGCGTGTGTGGCCCAGACCCGGATCCTCGCGCCGCGCACCCTCTACGACGAGATCGCCGAGCGGTTCGCGGCCGCCGCCTCCGCCCTGGTCGTCGGCGACCCGCTGGATCCGGCCACCCAGGTCGGGCCACTGGTGGCGCGGCGGCAGCAGCGGCGGTCGCTGGACTACATCGCGCTGGGGCAGCGGGAGGGCGCCAAGGTGCTGACCGGCGGCGGCCGTCCGGAGGCCCAGGAGACCGGCTGGTACGTGGAGCCCACGCTCTTCGGCGACGTCGGCAACGACATGCGGATCGCCCGTGAGGAGATCTTCGGCCCGGTGATCTGTCTGCTGCCGTACGGGGACGAGGAGGAGGCGGCCCGGATCGCCAATGACTCCGACTACGGGCTGTCCGGCTCCGTCTGGACGGCGGACGTCGGGCACGGCATCGACTTCGCACGGCGCGTCCGCACCGGCACCTACTCGGTCAACACCTTCAGCCTCGACATGCTCGGGCCGTTCGGCGGCTACAAGAACTCCGGCCTGGGCCGGGAGTTCGGCCCGGAGGGGTTCTCCGCGTACCTGGAGCACAAGATGATCCACCTGCCCCAGGGCTGGGACGGGGAGCCGAGCTGATGGGGGACCGCTGGCGGATCGAGGTGGACCGTGGCGTGTGCATCGGCTCGGGGATGTGCGTGAGCACCGCCCCCGGAGGCTTCCGGCTCGACGGGGCGCGGCAGTCGCATCCGGTCGAGACGGAGGCCGACGCTTCCGAGGCGGTGCTCGCGGCGGCCGAGGGCTGCCCGGTCGAGGCGATCGCCATCCGGCTGTCGGAAACCGGTGAACAGGTCTTTCCCCCCGACGAGTAGCTCCGCCGGCCGCCGCCCGCCGGAGCAGCGGCCCCCGTGCCCCGATCTCAGACCCAGCCCTCGCACTGCGATATCCGTATGGCGTCCACGCGGTTGCGCGCCCCGGTCTTCCGGGTGATCGCGGCCAGGTAGTTGCGGATCGTCCCGGTGGACAGGTGCAGCGTACGGGCGATCTCCGGTATGGAGGCGCCGTCGGCGGCCAGCGACAGCACGCCCAGCTCGCGCTCGGTCAGCGGGATCTTGGCCGCCTGGAGGAAGCCGTAGCCGAGCGCGTCGTCCACGTACCGCTCCTTCTTCGCCACCTGTCGTATGGCCTCGATCAGCCGTTGTGGCGGGGCGTCCTTGTCGACGTAGCCGAGCGCCCGGGCCTCATGGGCGCGGCGCAGCGGACCCGGCCGCTCCGAGTTGACCAGCACCAGCAGTCCGCAGTCCCCGCCCTGCCCGGAGGCGGATGCCACGAACTTCCCCCACTCGCCCTTCCGCGCCGCCTTGTCGGCCGCCGGGCTGTCCGTGTCCACCACGCACACCTGCGGCTGTAAGGAACGGGCTCTGCTACGCGCGTCGCGCCAGGAGCACGCGGTCGCCTCGATGTCCGGTTCGGCCCCTATCACGGATGCCAGGGCCGATCTCAGCAATCCAGAGTCGTGTACCAGAAGCAACCGGATCACGAACTTCTCCACCCCCCACGATGCGGTTTTCTCGTCGCGCGCCGTTGTCGCTCTGTCGCGTGCCGTTCATGAATACCGGGATTGGGCAGGGCGTGAACGCGGAATTTGAGCCAATGGGGGGCGCAAGGGCGCACAAACCCCGTCCAGAAGCTCGAGGGGGCGCAGGAATTGGCGTGCGCGCCCCTGATGTGCCGTCCGTCCGGCTACCGGGCCGGGGCGGGGGCGGTGAGGTCGATCAGACGGCAGACGGTCTCGATGTCGATCTTCACCTGGGCGATCGAGGCACGCCCCGAGAGCCAGGTGATCAGCGCCGAATGCCAGGTGTGCTCGATGACGCGGACCGCCGAGAGCTGTTCGGCGGTCGGGGCCTCGTCCAGGCCCATCGCGTCGAGGATGATCGCGGTGGTGAGCCGGGAGACCGTGTCCACCTCCGGGCTGACCGACCGGTCGGCGAAGGTGAGCGCGCGCACCATCGCGTCGGCCAGATGGGGTTCGCGCTGCAGCGCGCGGAAGGCGCGCATCAGGGTCTGGGCGACCCGGGCGGCCGGCTCCTCCTCGGTCGGCGGCCGCTTGCGCAGCGTCTCGTGCATGTGCTGGAGCTGATCCTGCATCGTGGCGACCAGCAGATGGACCTTGGAGGGGAAGTAGCGGTAGAGGGTGCCGAGCGCCACCCCGGAGTTCTCCGCGACCTCGCGCATCTGGACCGCGTCGAAGCCGCCCCGGCTGGCCAGCCGGGCGCTGGCGTGCAGGATGCGCCGGCGGCGCGCCTCCTGCCGCTCGGTCAGCTGCAGGGCGGCCGGCTTGACTTCTGCGGTCATTTGTCCCACTTCGAATGTGTTGCGTCTGCGGGTCGGCGACAAGCGGACATCGTGCATGATGGCAGGACCGTCCCGGGCCTGCGAGTCACTGGAACTCGTTCTAGGCTAGCGCGGGTCCTCCCCGAAGCGCCCGTGTCCGCGCAGTTGGGACACGTTGCCGCCGGGCGGCGCCCACGGTCGCGTTGGCGGTCGCGTCGGCGAGGGCGCACCCGGTGCACACCCCCGTCGTCAACTTCTCCTCATGTTCCGGCTACCGAGTGGTAGGGATCACCTGCCCGGGCCCTGGAGAGGTCGCCCGGGGCAGGTATCTTCGTGACTCCTCGGACGATGCGTTAGTGAAACTTGTTCTAGATAAACGGAAGCGGATACGCTCCCGCTGAACTGCACCAAGGAGGGGGCGCGAGTGACCGCAGAGGCCGCGCAGGAGACCGGGGTCGACCCGGATCGAGCAGGGCCCCCCACCGCCACCGAGGAACGGCCGCTGCGCATCGCGCTGCTCAGCTACAAGGGGAATCCATTCTGCGGGGGCCAGGGCGTCTATGTGCGCCATCTCTCCCGCGAGCTCGCCCGGCTCGGCCACACCGTCGAGGTCATCGGCGCCCAGCCGTATCCGGTGCTCGACGCCGAGGCGGGCGTCACCCTCACCGAGCTGCCCAGCCTCGACCTCTACCGCCAGCCCGACCCGTTCCGCACCCCCCGGCGGGAGGAGTACCGGGACTGGATCGACGCCCTGGAGGTCTCCACCATGTGGACCGGCGGCTTCCCCGAGCCGCTCACCTTCAGCCTGCGCGCCCGCCGCCATCTCGCCGCGCGCGCGGGCGAGTTCGACGTCGTCCACGACAACCAGACCCTGGGCTACGGGCTGCTGGGCCTGGAGAGGCTCGGCTTCCCGCTGGTGACCACCATCCACCACCCGATCACCGTCGACCGCCGGCTGGAGCTGGACGCCGCCGACGGCTGGAAGCGCCGGTTCTCCGTGCGCCGCTGGTACGGCTTCACCCGGATGCAGAAGCGGGTGGCCCGGCGGCTGCCCTCGGTGCTCACCGTCTCCGGCTCCTCCCGCCGGGAGATCGTGGACGACCTCGGGGTGCGGCCGGACCGGATCCATGTGGTGCACATCGGCGCGGACACCGGCCTGTTCTCGCCCGACCCCGCCGTCCCGGAGACCCCCGGCCGCATCGTCACCACCTCCAGCGCGGATGTGCCGCTCAAGGGTCTGGTGTATCTGGTCGAGGCGCTGGCCAAGGTCCGCACCGAGAACCCCGAGGCCCATCTGGTCGTCGTCGGCAAGCGGCCGCAGGAGGGGCCGGTGGCCACCACCATGGCGCGCCACGGGCTCGAGGGCGCCGTCGAGTTCGTCAAGGGCATCAGCGACGCCGAACTGGTGGACCTGGTGCGCGGCGCCCAGATCGCCTGCGTGCCCTCGCTGTACGAGGGGTTCTCGCTGCCCGCCGCCGAGGCCATGGCCACCGGCACCCCGCTGGTCGCCACCACCGGCGGCGCGATACCCGAGGTCGCCGGGGTCGACGGCGAGACCTGTCTGGCCGTACCGCCCGGCGACGCCGACGCGCTCGCCGCGGCCCTGACCCGGCTGCTGGGCGACGCCGACCTCAGACGACGGCTGGGCGCGGCCGGCCGGGAACGGGTGCTGCGGCGCTTCACCTGGGAGCAGGCCGCCCGCGGCACCGTCGAGCAGTACCGCCGGGCCATCGGCGCCTCCGCGCGGGCCGCCGCCCGCCGCTGAGCTCCCGCCCCGCCCCTGCCTCTCCCGACTCCCGCCTCTCCGATCCCCCGACGCCTCCCGACTCCCCGACGCACCCCCCGACTCCCGACCTCTCCCTTCCTCTCCCGCCTCACGAATCCGCCGGACGAAAGCAGACCCCCGTGCTGACCGTCGATTTCTCCCGCTTCCCCCTCGCCCCCGGCGATCGCGTCCTCGACCTCGGCTGTGGCGCCGGACGGCACGCCTTCGAGTGCTACCGGCGTGGCGCCCAGGTCGTGGCGCTCGACCGCAACGGCGAGGAGATACGCGAGGTGGCCAAGTGGTTCGCCGCCATGAAGGAGGCCGGTGAGGCCCCGGCGGGCGCCACGGCCACCGCCATGGAGGGCGACGCCCTCGCCCTGCCCTTCCCCGACGACAGCTTCGACGTGGTCATCATCTCCGAGGTGATGGAGCACATACCCGACGACAAGGGCGTGCTCGCCGAGATGGTGCGGGTGCTCAGGCCCGGCGGCCGGATCGCCGTCACCGTGCCCCGCTACGGCCCGGAGAAGGTCTGCTGGGCGCTGTCGGACGCCTACCACGAGGTCGAGGGCGGCCACATCCGCATCTACCGCGCCGACGAGCTGCTGGAGAGGATGCGCGAGGCCGGGCTGCGGCCGTACGGCACCCACCACGCCCACGCGTTGCACAGCCCCTACTGGTGGCTCAAGTGCGCCTTCGGGGTGGACAACGACAAGGCGCTGCCGGTGCGCGCGTACCACCAACTGCTGGTGTGGGACATCATGAAGAAGCCGCTGGCCACGCGGCTCGCCGAGCGCGCCCTGAACCCCGTCATCGGCAAGAGCTTCGTGGCGTACGCGACCAAGCCCCACGCCCCGCGTGAGGAGCGGGCGTGACGGCGCTCGGACCGCGCCCCGGCCCCCGCCCCGGCCCCCGCACCGAACGGCTCGCGCTGCCCGGGGTGCTCAGCCCCGAACAGGTGCTGCGCACGGTCGAGGGCATCGCCGCCGTCCAGCGCGCGGACGGCGCCATACCGTGGTTCCGCGGCCACCACCTCGACCCCTGGGACCACATCGAGTCCGCGATGGCGCTGGACGCGGCGGGCGAGCACGAGCGCGCCGCGGCCGCCTACCGCTGGCTGGCCCGGCACCAGAACCCCGACGGCTCGTGGTACGCGGCCTACCCCGACACCCCGGACGGCGTGGCCGCCGCCGACCCCACCGACCGCGGCCGGGAGTCCAACTTCTGCGCCTACGTGGCGGTCGGCGCCTGGCACCACTACCTCTCCACGGGCGACGACGCCTTCCTCGACCGGATCTGGCCCACCGTCTTCGCCGCCATCGAGTTCGTGCTCGGGCTGCAGCAGAGCGGCGGCCAGATCGGCTGGCGGCACCGCGCCGACGGCACCGTGGACCCCGACGCCCTGCTGACCGGCTCCTCGTCCGTCTACCAGGCGCTGCGCTGCGCCCTGGCCATCGCGGAGCACCGCGAGGAGCCCCAGCCCGACTGGGAGCTGTCGGCCGGGCTGCTCGGCCATGCCCTGCGCCACCACCCCGAGCGGTTCCTGGACAAGCACCGCTACTCGATGGACTGGTACTACCCGGTCCTCGGCGGCGCGGTCACCGGCGCCGCAGCCAAGGAGCGCATCGAGGAGGGCTGGGACCGCTTCGTCGTCCCCGGGCTCGGGGTGCGCTGCGTCTCGCCCAACCCCTGGGTCACCGGCGGCGAGAGCTGCGAACTGGCGCTCGCGCTCTGGGTGATGGGGGAGTCCGACCGCGCGGTGGACATCCTGCGGTGGATCCAGCCGACGCTGCGCGCCGAGGACGGCATGTACTGGACCGGGTACGTCTTCGAGGACGACGCGGTCTGGCCGGAGGAGCGCACCACTTGGACGGCCGGGTCGCTGCTGCTGGCCGTGGCGGCGCTGGGCGGTGACGAGGCGACCACGGCCGTCTTCGGCGGTGAGCGCCTGCCGCGGGGGCTGGACTCGGACTGCTGCGCCTAGGTGTGCTGACCGGAGGTTGGTGACGCCTGCGGCGGGCTGTTCCCCTACCCGCCCCTTCCCACAACTGGGGCTCTGCCCCAGACCCCGGGGGCGAAGCCGCATATCGATGCTGCGGGAAGGGGTGGGGCGGGGAAAGGTCCGCCGGGCACCCGGTAACGCTCCACGGAAGTGCCTCGCCACGCCGTCGGTCATCCCCGACGCCGTCGTGGCTGGCCGCGCAGTTCCCCGCGCCCCTTCGGGGCGGAGCCGGGCCCCCCGGGGGGTCTGTGGCGTGGTCCCAGTTGTGGGATGGGGTGGGTGGGGGAAGTGCCTCGCCATGCCGTCGGTCATCCGCGGCGTGGTCGTGGCTGGTCGCGCAGTTCCCCGCGCCCCTTCGGGGCGGAGCCGCATGTTGTCAGGTGAGTGTCTTGCCATGCCGTGGATCTTCCGCGGCGTGGTCGTGGCTGGTCGCGCAGTTCCCCGCGCCCCTTCGGGGCGGAGCCGGGCCCCCGGGGGTCTGGGGCGCAGCCCCAGTTGTGGGAAGGGGCGGGTAGGGGAAAGGGCCGCCGCGGGCGTGCCTAGCCGCGGCGGAGTCGGCCGGCGATGGCGTGGCCGATGAAGAGGTACACCACGGCCGGCAGGCCGTAGTTGAGGACGGTTCGGAGCCAGTCCGTGTCCATCGTGAAGAGGTCATGGGACCAGCCCGCGAGCCAGCTCGCCGCGTCGTGGACCACCGTGACGAGGTCGTTGGCGCGGTTGGCGTCGAGAAGGGCGAACAGGATCCAGAGGCCGAGGATCACGGCCATGACGTCCGCGACGACCGCCACGACGGTCGCCGCCTGGTTGCTTCCGTGGCGATAACTTCGTGACATGCCTCACGTGTTGCCGCCCTAAGAACTCCTAACGAATTGATCTTCGAGGTGGTTGGATCGCTCTGGGATCGTTGATCGGGGTGCGGAGTGGCTCGGCCGAAGCCGTGGGAAGTCGATGACGAGTTGTGGGCGGTGATCGAGCCGCTGCTGCCCAGGGTTGAGCGTCGAGTCCGGCATCCAGGACGGAAGCGGCATCCGGACCGGCTGGTCTTCCAGGGCATCTTGTTCGTGCTGCATACCGGGATGGCCTGGGAACACCTGCCGCAGGAGCTCGGCTTCGGTTCGGGCATGACGTGCTGGCGGCGCCTGGCCGAGTGGACCGAGGCCGGCGTATGGCCCCGGCTCCACGAAACGCTCCTGGCCAAGCTCCGCAGCGCGGGCGCCCTGGACTTCTCCCTGGCGGCCGTCGACGGCTCCCACATCAGGGCGCTAAAAGGGGCCCCAAGACGGGACGAAGCCCAGTCGACCGGGGCAGGACGGGCAGCAAGCACCACCTGATCACCGATGCCACCGGCATCCCGCTCGCCGTCACCCTGACCGGCGGCAACCGCAATGACGTCACCCAGCTCATCCCCCTGCTCCAGGCAGTGCCGCCCGTTCGGGGCAAGCGGGGCCGGCCCCGGCGTCGCCCCGACGCCGTTCTCGGTGACCGCGGCTACGACCACGACAAATACCGCCGCCTCGTCCGCGCGCTCGGAATGAAGCCACTGATCGCACGACGCGGCACCGAACACGGCTCGGGGCTCGGCACCCAACGATGGGTTGTCGAGCGCGCCTTCGCCCACCTGCACTGGTTCCGCCGCCTGCGGATCCGCTGGGAGATCCGCGACGACATCCACGAAGCCTTCCTCACCCTCGGATGCGCACTCATCTGCTGGCGACGCCTGTCACAGCAGGTCCGAGCCCTCGCCCTCCCGCAGTAGCCATTCCCTGACCGAAGGAGCACGATCGAGCAGTTCGCCGACCTGTGTCCCCTCTTCGCGTGAGGTCACCCTCGGCAGCGGGATGAAGGTGTCGGGAAGCACGTCCAGCAGGCTCCGCACGCGGTCTCCCGCGCGCAGAGTGATCAACAGCTCGCACCGCAGGTGACGTGGAACGTCCGGACGGTGCGACAGGCTGTGCCACAGGGCCGGCCACAGGTAGTGGGCTCCGTCGGGCGCCGCATTCGCCTGCACCCACGCTGGGTCCAACCGCTGGCTCAGACCGAGGCCATGCGCCCGCTCCTCCAGCCGGAACAGCGAGGCTGAATCGATGACCTTCACCTCGCGAGGCAGCGGCTGATCGAAGTCCATCGCCCCATGCTGCCCGACAACACCACACGCCGGGCAGCCAACCCCAAAAGGTCATTCCGTTAGGGGTTCTAAGTGGAGCCAAACCCAGCGCGGCCGCACACCCGTGCGAGGCGGTTCGGCCGGCCCGGGCACGAGGCGGTCGGTCGGACCGCGTACGAGGCGGTCGGTCGGACCGCGTACGAGGCGGTCGGTCGGTCGGGCCGCGTACGAAGCGGTCGGTCGGCCCGCCTGCGACGCGCTTCAGCCCGCCAGCTCCGCCAGCACCCGCAGCGTACGGACGTCCGGCGCCAGCGCCAGCAGATCCGTGATCGGGCCCTTGCGCCACAACTCCAGCCGTTCCGCGATCCGTTCACGCGGCCCGACCAGCGAGATCTCATCGGCGAAGGCGTCCGGCACCGCCTCGATCGCCTCCGCGCGCCGCCCCGCCAGGAACAGCTCCTGCACCCGGCGCGCCTCGGCCTCGTAGCCGAAGCGGGCCATCAGATCGGCGTGGAAGTTCCGGGCCGCGTGGCCCATTCCGCCGATGTAGAAGCCGAGCATCGCCTTGACCGGCTTCAGCCCCTCCGCCACATCGGCGCACACCCGCACCTGTGTCATCGGCGCCACCATGAAGCCGTCGCGGGCGTCGGCCAGCGTCGCCTGGTAGAGGTCCATCCGGGACGGCGACCAGTACAGCGGCAGCCAGCCGTCGGCGATGCGCACGGTCTGTGCGATGTTCTTGGGCCCCTCGGCCCCGAGCAGCACCGGGAGGTCGGCGCGCAGCGGATGGACGATGGGCTTGAGGGGTTTGCCGAGGCCGGTGGCGTCCGGCCCGGCGTAGGGGTGCGGGTGGTAGCGCCCGTCGAGCCGCACCGGCGCCTCGCGGTTCAGCACCTGCCGGATGACCTCGACGTACTCGCGGGTCGCCGTCAGCGGGCTCTTGGGGAACGGGCGCCCGTACCAGCCCTCGACCACCTGCGGCCCGGACAGCCCCAGCCCCAGCATCATCCGGCCGCCGGAGAGATGGTCCAGGGTGAGCGCCTGCATCGCGGTGGCGGTGGGGGTGCGGGCGGCCATCTGCGCCACCGCCGTGCCGAGCGCGATCCGGGTGGTGTGGGCGGCGAGCCAGGTGAGCGGGGTGAAGGCGTCCGAGCCCCAGGACTCGGCGGTCCACACCGAGTGGTAGCCCAGTCGCTCCGCCTCCTGGGCGAGTTCCAGATGGCCGGGGTCGGGGCCGCGGCCCCAGTAGCCGAGCGCCAGACCGAGCCGCATGTCAAGCCCCCTCGTTCCGCCGGACAGAATGGAGAACGGCGGCTGACGGCACGTCAGCCACACACCGGCCGGACTGTACGGGCCGGGGCCGCACATGGCAACGGCCCCTCGCCCGAGCGTATGCGGGCGAGGGGCCGTGGGTGCGTCATGCGACGCGCACGGTCACGTCATGCGACGCGCACGCGCGGGTCAGCCGCGCTGGATCCCCGTGGTGTCCTGGAGCACACCGCGGCGGCCGTCCTGCGTCTGGGCGACCAGCGCCTGACCGCGCTGTTCCACCGCGAGGTACCAGGTGCCGGGGGCCAGTTCGGCGATGGTGCTCGACGAACCGTCCTCCGCGTACAGCGGACGGGCCACCGGCACCGCGAACCAGAACGGGGCGAAGTCCCCGCCACCCGCGGCCGGCGGGGTGGGGGCCGGAGCCTGCTGGCCGCCGAAGGACTGGCCGGGCTGCGGCTGACCGGGCTGGCCGGGCTGGGGGGTGCCGTACGGCGCGGGGGCGCCGGGCTGGGCACCGCCCGGGCCCGGGTAGCCGTACCCCGGCTGCGGGCCCTGGGCGCCGTACGGGGACGGGGCCGGGGCGGAGGCGTTCATCAGCGGGGCCTTGAGGGCCGGGACGCGCTGGGTGAGCAGCGCGACGGCCGCCATCGCCAGGGTGGCGACCAGGCCGAGGATCTGCCCGACGCCCTTGTCGACTCCCTCCGGGCCACCGATGATCGTCCACAGCGAGCTCCAGGCCGCGAAGACCGCGAGCGCCGAACCCCACTGGTCGAGCGAGAGCCCGAAGAGGTTGCGGCCCGCGGGCTGGAAACGTGCGGCGACGATGAGCGCCGCGGCGATCAGACCGGCCAGGAAGATCGACGGCAGTACGGGGAAGAAGTCGGACTTCCATCCGTTCTCACCGGCGTCCTTGCAGAAGCTGCTACCGCCGCAGTCGACGGTGTAGAAGTCGAGGAAGGAGGCGATGAACAGCAACACCGCTGCTCCGATCACCACGCCGTCGCCTCGAGTGAGCGAGCGGATGTTCAACGTGAGGTCCTTTGTCGGTTTCGTCTGTACGAGCGCTGCCGCCAGGCGCGTAGCGCGAAGGCGTCGGGGGTGGGCCCCATCGTACGGGTGAATCCGTCGGCGGAGACCGGGGGTGTCCCATCGGTATCCCGGTCGTGACCTCCCGTTCGGTTGTGGCGGCGCTACTCGTTCAAGAAGTCCGTAATGCCCTGTGCGATACCACGCGCCGCGCGCTCGCGCCACGCAGTATCGGTCAGTTCGGCGGCGTCCTGGGAGTCGCGCATGTTGCCGCACTCGATGAACACCTTGGGAACGGTGGAGAGGTTGAGCCCGCCCAGGTCGCCCCGGACGTCCAACCCGCTGCCGTCGCCGATGTACTGCGCGGGCGCGCTGCCGGTGGCCTTGGCGAACTCGCCGCGCAGCCGCTCGCCGAGTTGGCGGGAGGGCGCGGTGATGGCGGAGGTGTCCGCGCCGCCGCCCCGTACGGACTTGGGCAGGATCACATGGAAGCCGCGCTCCCCGGCGGCCGCGCCGTCCGCGTGCACGGAGACCACGGCGTCGGCGTGGGCCCTGTTGCCGATCTCCGCGCGCTCGTCCACGCACGGTCCGTACGGCCGGTCGCCGTCCTGGGTGAGCCGCACGGTGGCGCCGCGCGCCTCGAGCAGCGTGCGGGCGCGGCGCGCCGCATCGAGGGTGAAGGAGGCCTCGGGGTAGCCGGAGTTGGTGGCCGTGCCCGTGGTGTCGCACTCCTTCTTCTCGGTGCCGATGTCCACGAGCCGGGCGATCCGCGAGGGATGGTCGCGGTTGTGGGGATTGTGTCCGGGGTCGATCACCACGACCTTGCCCTTGAGGGGGTCACCGGGCTTTCCGGACTGCCCGGAGTGCCCGGACTGCTCGGATGGCGCGGACGGTGCGGACGGGGTGGACGCGCCGGACGACGGGGGCGGCGGGGAGGACGTCGAGGAGGTCGTGGGCCCGCTCGCCCCGCCCGCGCCGTCGTCGTCCTTCGAACCGCCCAGGGAACTCCACAGCAGCCAGCCGACGAAGCAGGTCGGTATCAGCGCCACCAGAACGATGGCGAGGGTGCCGCCGCGGCGACCGGGCTCTGAAAAAAAGCTGCCGTTGGACACGCGGGCGATGGTAGCGGCCCACCCGACGCATCTCGGTCGCCGGGCGGTCGGCGGCCCCGGCCGGGTCGGGCGCCGGGCGGCTGTGCCTCGGGCGCCGGGCTGGTGGTGGCCGCGGCGGTCCTGGCCGCTCGGCCCCGGACGGCCCCGGTGGACCTGGCGACCCCGGCCCCGGGCGGCCGCGCCGTCTCGGCCGGGTCAGGCGGGCGGGGCGGCCGTGGTGCGGCGCAGGACGCGGAGTGAGCGGGTGGCGGAGACCTCGGTGAAGGCGCCGGAGGCGAGCGCGCGGCGGTAGATCCGGTACGGCGCCTGGCCGCCGTCGGCGGGGTCGGGGAAGACGTCGTGGATCACCAGCAGCCCGCCCGGCGCGACATGCGGCGCCCAGCCCTCGTAGTCGGCGCTCGCGTGCTCGTCGGTGTGGCCGCCGTCGATGAACACCAGCCCGACCGGCTTCCCCCACACCGCCGCGACCTGCGGGGACCGCCCGACCATGGCGATGACGTGGTCCTCGAGGCCCGCCCGGTGGAGGGTGCGGCGGAAGGTGGGCAGCGTGTCCATCCGCCCCACCTCGGGGTCGACCACCTCCGGGTCGTGGTACTCCCAGCCCGGCTGCTGCTCCTCGGAGCCCCGGTGGTGGTCCACGGTCACGGCGACCGTCCCGGCCGCGCGGGCGGCGTCGGCCAGCAGGATCGTGGAGCGCCCGCAGTACGTGCCGACCTCCACCAGCGGCAGCCCAGGCGCCGCCGCCCGCACGGCCGCGGCGTACAGCGCGAGCCCCTCGTCCAGCGGCATGAAGCCCTTCGCCGCCTCGAAGGCGTCGAGCACGGTGCGGTCGGGGGCCGCGGAAGCGGCAGCGGCGGCAGCAGACTGGGTCACCCGCTCATCCTGCCGCACCGCCACCGGCCCGCCGCGCCCGGGGCCACGGCCCCGTGACGGGTGCCCACCGGGGACGTACACGGGTGTCCACCGGGGACGTACGACGGGTGCCCACCGGGGACGTCCTAGGTCTCGCGACGTACCCAAATGCGCGGAAACGCCGATGCGCAGGACCGGCTCCGGGTGCGAGCATCGCCATCATGTCCACCCCAGCGCCCCTCCCCTCGGAAACCGCAGCCACCGCCCCGGCCCCGCGCGCCTCGCCCCCCATCTGGGCGGTCCTGCTGGCCGCCTGCGCCGGACAGTTCGTGGTGGTGCTCGACATATCGGTGGTGAACGTCGCGCTGCCGTCGATGCGTACGGACCTGGGGCTCGGCGGGACCGCGCTGCAGTGGGTGGTGAACGCCTACGCGCTCACCTTCGCCGGGTTCCTGATGCTCGGCGGGCGCGCGGCCGACCTCTTCGGGCGCAAACGGGTCTTCCTCGCCGGGCTCGGCCTGTTCACCGCGGCCAGCCTCGCCGGTGGCGCGGCCCAGGAGCCCTGGCAGCTGATCGCCGCCCGCGCGTTGCAGGGCATCGGCGCGGCCGTGCTCTCCCCGGCCACCCTCACCATCCTCACCACCACCTTCCCGACCGGCGCGGCCCGCACCCGGGCCATCGGCACCTGGACGGCGGTCGGCGCGGGCGGGGGCGCGGCGGGCGGGCTGGTCGGCGGTGTGCTCACCGAGTACCTGTCCTGGCGCTGGGTGCTGCTGGTCAACGTGCCGGTGGGCATCGTGGTGCTGGTGGCCGCGGCGGTGTGGCTGACCGAGGGCCGCTCGAGAGTGGCACGGCGGCTCGACATACCGGGCGCGGTGCTGGTCACGGCGGGCGTCGCGGCGCTCGCGTACGGCATCGTGCAGACCGAACCGCACGGCTGGACCGCCGCCGCCTCGCTCGGCCCGCTGCTCGCCGGGCTCGTGCTGCTCGCGGTGTTCGTGGCCGTCGAGGCGCGTACGGAGGAGCCGCTGATGCCGCTGCGGCTGTTCCGGATCCGGGCGGTGTCGGCGGCGAACGCGGTGATGGTGGTGTGCGGCGGCGGCATGTTCGCCATGTGGTACCTCATGTCGCTCTACCTGCAGAACGTGTTGCACTTCAGCCCGGTGAAGGCCGGGCTCGCCTTCCTCCCGCACAGCCTGTCGATCGTCCTCGGCTCGAAGCTCGCGCCCCGGCTGATGGCCCGGGTGGACGGCAAGCTGCTGGCGATCGCGGGTGGTTCGCTGGCCGTCGTCGGCTACGCGTGGCAGAGCCGGATGGGCGCCGACGGCACCTATGTGGGGACGGTCCTGGGCCCCGCGATCATCATGTCCCTGGGGTCCGGGCTGATGATGACCCCGCTCGCCGCCTCCGCCACCTCCGGCGCCGCCCCCTCCGAGGCGGGGCTGGTGTCGGGGCTGGTCAACACCTCACGGCAGATCGGTGGCGCGCTCGGCCTGACCGTGCTGGCCACGGTCGCGGCCGAGCGGATCGCGGCGCACGGCGGGGCCGGGCCGGAGGCGCTCGCGGCCGGGTACGGCCACGCCTTCGCCGTGGCCACCGGGATCATCGCGACGGCGGTGGTGCTGATGGCCGTCCTGCTGCCGCGCACGCCCGCGGTCGCGGTCACCCGCGGCTCCTCATAGCCTCATGGCCTCGGTTCCCACTCTCACAGCCAGCCGTTCTGGCGGGCGGCGCGGACGGCCTCCATGCGGTTGCGGGTCTGGGTCTTGCCGATGGCCGAGGAGAGGTAGTTGCGCACGGTGGCGGGGGAGAGGTGCACCTTGGCCGCGATGTCCGCGACCGTCGCCCCGTCCACCGCCGCCGAGAGTACATCGCGCTCGCGCTGGGTCAGCGGGTTGGGGCCCGCACTGAGCGCGGCGGC
The DNA here is from genome assembly GCF_014712245.1 of Streptomyces sp. 5-10. Taxonomy (NCBI): domain Bacteria; kingdom Bacillati; phylum Actinomycetota; class Actinomycetes; order Kitasatosporales; family Streptomycetaceae; genus Streptomyces; species Streptomyces sp. 5-10. The sequence goes on along the minus strand of NZ_JACVYG010000002.1, from coordinate 11,232 downwards.
GGCCAGGCCCGGGTCGATCACGCGCTCACCGGCCAGCACCCGCCGGATCGCCACGGCCAGATCCTCCACCGGGCCGTCCTTGACCAGGAACCCGGCCGCCCCCGCCTCCATCGCCCGGCGCAGATAGCCGGGGCGGCCGAAGGTGGTCAGGATCAGCACCTGGCACTCCGGCAGCGCCTCGCGCAGCGCGGCGGCCGCGTCCAGACCGCTGCGGCCGGGCAGTTCGATGTCGAGCAGCGCCACATCGGGCCGGGTCTCCAGGGCCTGGGGCACGATCTCGTCCCCGTTCCCGAGCCGTGCGACGATCTCGAAGTCGTCCTCGAGCCCGAGCAGCAGGGCGAGCGCGCCCCGCATCATCCCCTGGTCCTCGGCGAGCAGGAGCTTGATCACGCCGTTCGCGCCGCTCGCCCCCTTCGCCTGGTTCATGCCCTCCGCGTCCTTCGCGCCCTGCGCGTTCTCCGCGTCGTCCACGCCCTTCGCGTCGTTCACGCCGTCCGGGCCCCCTCGAACTCGGCCTCCACCACATCCTCCGTATCCACCGGCAGTTCGGCGACGAGCCGGAAACCCCGGCGCCCGCCCGGGCCGAACTCCAGCGAGCCGCCCGCCGCGGACAGCCGCTCGGCCAGGCCCTTGAGCCCCGTACCGCCGATCGCGCCGTCCGCGCTCATCGCGCCCTCCGCGCCCTCCGCGCCGTCCGCGCCGTCCGCGCCGTCCGGGCCCGCCGTGTTCGCCGCGCCCGCCGCGCGCGTACCGGTGGCTCGGGAGCCTACGCCGCCCCCGTCGTCCGTGATCTCCAGCCGTACCCGGTCCATGCCACCGCGGACCTCGATCTCGCACCGGGACGCCCCGCTGTGCCGCACCACATTGGTGACGCCTTCGCGCACCACCCACCCCAGCAGCGCCTCGGTCTGCGGGGCCAGCGGCGGCCCGTCGCGGCGGACGGCGGCCTCGATACCGGCGGCGTCCAGCGCCGAGCGGGCCCGGTCCAGCTCGGTGGCCAGGCTGCCCTCGCGATAGCCGGTGACGGCCTCGCGGATCTCGGTGAGCGCCTGCCGCCCCACCGCCTCGATGTCCGCGGCCTGCCCCAGCGCGGCCTCCAGGTCCCTCGGGGCGAGCCGGCGCACCGCCTCCGCCTTGACCACGACGACCGACATGGTGTGGCCCAGCAGGTCGTGCAGATCGCGGGAGAACCGCAGCCGCTCCTTCTCCACCGCCGTACGGGCCAGTTCCTGGCGGGTCGCGCGGAGCTGGGCCACGGTCTCGAAGAGCGACAGGATGGCCGCCGTCACCAGACCGGACAGCATGGTGCCGTAACCGACCGTGAGCGAGTCCGAGGGGCCGCCGCGGAGCCCGGCGATGACTCCCGCGGAGCCGGACAGCACGATGATGACGGGCCCCAGCGGCCGCCTCCCCCCGCGCAGCACGATCCCGGAGGCCAGCGACAGCAGCGGGAAGCACAGCAGCCAGTTCCCGGCGTAGCCGATGCCCAGCGCATAGGTGACCGCCGCCAGCCCGGCGAGCGCCAGGAACGGGGTCCTGGTGTGGCGGCGGCGCTCGTCGAGGCCGCTGAAGACGGTGGTGAGGTAGAGCGCGACGAAGGCCGCCACCCCCGCGCCGCCGAGCCACGGCAGTGGCGTCTTCCCCTTGAAGAGCCCCTGTACGTCCCCCGAGAGCATGAAGAGCCAGGGCACGAAGGCCGGGCGGCCCGGCGGCTTGAGGCGCTCGATGCGCGCGGCGGTGGCATGCATGCGTCCGACCTTAGGGATCCCCGTATGAGCTGGGCAGATGCGGATGTCGGGGGATGGCCGTGACATTTGTCCCAGGGGCTTTGGCACCCCGGCCACCGCCACCTGACGGGCCGTCAGTACACGTCGTCCGCACCCTTCCCCCTTCGGGGCGATTGGGCTATACAGGGTGCCATCGGCTAGAACGCGTTCTACATGTCCACGCGGACGACGTGACCCTGCCGACCAGCGACGACCCCGGCACGGCCGACGGTGCGGACGGGCGGGCCGGGGTCTTCGGACCGTGGCCAAGCGAGCGGACCAAGGAGTGGTGTCGCCCCATGCCCATCGATGTCGCGAAGGCCGTCTCGGCCGAACCCCGGAGCACGGCTCTCATCTGGGGGCAGAAGGACATCCAGCTCTACCACCTGGGCATCGGCGCCGGAATCCCCGCCACCGACCCCCAGGAGCTCCGCTACACCCTGGAGAGCAAGCTCCATGTGCTCCCCAGCTTCGCGACCGTCGCGGGCGGCGGGATGGCGGTCGCCGGGGGCATGGCCGCACCCGGTATCGACGTCGACCTCGCCGCCGTCCTGCACGGCGGCCAGACCGTCGAACTGCACCGGCCCATCCCGCTCGGCGGGGACGCCACCCAGACCTCGAAGGTCGCCGCCGTCTACGACAAGGGCAAGGCGGCGGTCATCGTGCTGCGCTCCGACGTGGCCGACGCGGACGGCCCGCTGTGGACCTGCGACACCCGGATCTTCGTCCGGGGCGAGGGCGGCTTCGGCGGTGAGCGCGGCCCCTCCGACCGCCTGGAGCCCCCGGCCCGCGAGCCGGACCGCACCGTCGAGCGGGCCATCCGCGAGGACCAGGCGCTGCTCTACCGGCTCTCCGGGGACTGGAACCCGCTCCACGCCGACCCCGAGTTCGCCAAGCTGGCGGGGTTCGAGAAGCCCATCCTGCACGGGCTGTGCTCGTACGGGATGGTGCTCAAGGCGGTCGTGGACACGGCGCTGGACGGGGAGGTGGACCGGGTGCGCTCGTACACCACCCGCTTCGCCGGGGTGGCCTATCCGGGCGAGACCCTGCGCGTCCGGATGTGGCAGGACGAGGGGCGCGTCCAGGTGACGGCGACCGCCGTCGAGCGGGACGACGCGCCGGTCCTCACCGACACCGTCGTCGAACTCGCCTGAGACCACGCACGCCCGAACCCCTGAGACCACGCACGCCCGAATTCACCGACCCCCGAATTCACCGACCCCCGCATCCACGCACGCATGAGATCACGCACGCTCGAACATCACGAGGAGCCGCTGTGCGCGCAGCCGTACTGCACGAGACGGGACAGGACAAGCTCGAGGTCCTCGACGACATCGAGGCGGTGGGCTTCGGCCCCGGCAAGGTCCGGCTGCGGCTGAGGGCCACCGGGCTGTGCCACTCCGACCTCTCCGCGATGGCCGGGGTGCTGCCGCAGCCCGCGCCGTTCGTCCCCGGCCACGAGGGCGCGGGCGAGATCCTCGACGTGGGCGACGGGGTGACCGGGCTGAGCGCCGGCGACCGGGTGCTGGTGTGCTGGCTGCCCGCGTGCGGCGGCTGTCCGTCCTGTCAGCGCGGTCAGACCGAGCTGTGCCTGACCGGGTTCATGAACGCCGGAACGCCCAACTTCCGGCGCCCCGGCGGCAGTCCGGAGGACGTCTTCGGGATGTCCGGGACCGGCACCTTCGCCGAGGAGATCGTTCTGGCCGCGCCCTGCGCCGTGCCGATCCCCGACGACGTCCCGTACGACATCGCGGCCCTCATCGGCTGCGGGGTGACCACCGGGCTCGGGGCCGTCTTCAACACCGCCCGGGTGGAGGCCGGTTCGTCGGTCGCGGTCATCGGCTGCGGCGGGGTGGGCATCAGCGTCATCCAGGGGGCGAGGGCGTCGGGCGCCGCGCAGATCGTCGCCGTCGACCCCGTGGAGTCGCGGCGCGAGGCCGCGCTGCGCTTCGGCGCCACCGAGGCGGTGACGCCGGACGGCCTGGACAGCGCCAAGAACAGCGTCACGGCGGGGGAGGGCTTCGACTACGTCTTCGAGGTCGTGGGCCGCTCCGCCACCGCCCGCCGGGCGTACGAGATCACCCGGCGCGGCGGCACGCTGTGCGTCGTCGGCGCCGGGGCGCTGGACGACTTCCTCCAGCTCAACATGTTCGAGCTGTTCTTCGACGAGAAGCGGATCCTGCCCTCGCTGTACGGCGGCGGCGATGTGCTCCGCTCCTACCGGCGCACCATCGACCTGTGGCGGGCGGGCCGGATCGACCTCGAAGGGCTGATCACCCACCGGGTGCGGCTCGCCGAGATCAACGACGCGATCGGCCAGATGCGGACCGGGGAGGCGCTGCGCACATGCATCGACATGTGACCGGCCCGCTGGCCGGGAAGACCGCGATCGTCACCGGCGCCGGGCGCGGCCTCGGCCGCGCCGAGGCCCTGGAGCTGGCGCGGCTGGGCGCCAGTGTCGTCGTCAACGACTACGGACAGGGCGGACGCGACGGCAGCGGCGAGGCATCGGCGGGCCCCGCCGAGCAGGTCGTCGAGGAGATCCGCGCGGCCGGCGGCCGGGCCACGGCCCACGCGGGCGACGTGGCCGACTTCACACAGGCGGGCGAGCTGGTCCGGCTCGCGATCGACACGTACGGCGCACTGGACATCCTGGTCAACAACGCGGGCATCCTGCGCGACCGGATGGTCTTCTCGATGAGCGAGGACGAGTGGGACGCGGTGATTCGCGTCCATCTCAAGGGCCACTTCAACACCATCCGCTTCGCCGCCGCGCACTGGCGCGAGCGGTCCAAGGCGGCGGACGGCGGCCCGGTGCACGGCCGGATCGTCAACACCTCCTCCGAGGCGTTCCTCGTCGGTTCGCCGGGCCAGCCGAACTACGCGGCGGCCAAGGGCGGCATCGTCGGGCTCACCATCTCCACGGCGGCGGCCCTCGCCAAGTACGGGGTGACGGCCAACGTCATCTGTCCGCGCGCCCGCACCCGGATGACCGAGGACGTCTTCGCCGACTTCGAGCCCCCGGAGGACGGCCGCCTCGACGCCCTCGCCCCCGAACACGCGGCCCCGCTGGTCGGCTATCTCGCCTCACCGGCCGCGGCGAAGGTGAACGGCCAGGTGTTCGTGGTGCACGGCGGCATGCTGGCGGTCCTGGAGCGGCCCAAGGTGGCGGCGAAGGTGGACGCGAAGGGGGACGCCTTCGGCTTCGAGGAGCTGGACGCGGCGCTGACGCCGTACTTCGCGGAGCGGGGCGGGGAGGGCTTCGCGGCGGTGGAGGTGCTGGGGCTCAAGCGGGGATGAGGTGCCGCGTCGGCCGGGGGCTGGCCGGGGGCACCCCGCGATCGCCGGACGGGCCGGACTTCCGGAGGAAATCCAGCCCGTCCCGCGATCGGGGACGAGCCTGAGGTTGTGCTGACCCTGAGGTTGCCCTGAGGTTGTGCGGACCCTGAGGTCCTCAGGAGCCGTTCTCGTTCGGGCGGCGGTGGCGGCCGTGGGCCGGTGCCTGGGTCTCCTCGGACGCGGCCTGCCCCCGGTGCTTGCCCTGACCGCCATCGGCCTGGGCCGCGGCGGCGTCCCGCGGGCGCGCCTGGGTCGTGTCGATGTGGGTTTCGGACATGGTGGGTACGTCACCCCGTCAGATCGCTTTGTACTGTGCGAAAGGGGCTGACCACGATGTCGCACGACGTTCCATGCGCATCACCCGGGGCGTCCCGCGCGTGACGGAACGCAGGGACGCGCAGCCCCTGCCAGAGTCTAACCAAGTGGGTGATCCCGGACCCAGCGGGGTGGCCGGGGCCGCGGTGGCCGCGCGAGCGGCGCCTGCTGCAGCGGTACGGGCCGCAGGGCGGGGGTCAGACCGGTCCCGGGAGCGGGCTCCGGCTCGGGCCCCATCTCCTGCTCGACCCCGGCCCACGACCCGGTCCCGCCCCACGGCTCGACCCCGGACCCGCACTCGGGCTCCGGCACCCGCTCGTGCACGGCCATCGGCACCGGCTCGTGCACGGCCATCGGCACCGGCTCGTGCACGGCCATCGGCACCGGCTCGTGTACGGCCATCGGCACCCGCTCCCGTAGCGGCATCGGCTCGGGTGCCCGCGACGGGGACGGCGACGGGGACAGCGACGGGGACGGCGACGGCATCGGCTCAGGCGTCGGCCCGGACGCTCGCACGGAGGCGGACGCGCCGGGTCCGCCGACCCGGGTCCACGGTGTGATCCTGGTCGGGATCCCGGCTGGGGGCGTCATCGTCCGCGTCCGCGACGCCTGAACGCCCCGCGCTTCGGCCGCGGCCGGGCCGGATGCCCGCGTCACCCCCGCGATCCGCCGCGCCCCGGACGCCTCGCCCGACCCCCACGGCGCCGCCGCGTCGTCCGACGCCCACGGCCCCGTCGCGTCGTCCGGCCGCCATGGTGCCTCCGCCGCCCGACCCGAGGGCTCGGGCACCGCAGTCACCGGCGCGATCCGCCGGGCTCCTGTCGCGTCGTCCCGTCGCCACAGCGCCTCGGGCGCCCGGGTCGTGGCCGGGTCGGGCGGCTCCGCCACCCGGCCGGACGGCTCGGTCACCGGTGTCACCCCCGCGATCCGCCGCGCCCCGGTCGCCTCGCCCGGCGCCCACGGCGCCGCCGTGTCGTCGGGTCTCCACCGCGCCTCCGCCGACCCGAACGGCCCCGACCCGAACGACCCCGTCCCGGACGGTTCCGCCGCGCTCGCGGTGCTGTGCGTGGCGTTGCTCGTGGCACCACCCGTACCGCCCGGCGCCGCCGTCACCCATGAGCCCCCCGACGACCTCGGCGCCGACCCAGCGGCCCCCGCCGCTTCCGCCGACCCCGCCGCCCCGGGCGGGCGGACCCGGGCCAGCCCGCAGGGCACCTGGGGGGTGACGTACGGCAGTCGCAGTTCGCCGTCCCTCGTCCACAGGCCCGCGCCCGGGAGCCAGCCCTCCGGGGCCGGGAACTCGCGCAAGCGCCGCTCCGCCGGGCGCCAAACGCCCACCCACGGCCGCCCGGACCCGAACCCGCCCCGTCCGTCGATGCGGAAGGCCACCGCGCACACCTCGGGCGTCAGCACCTGCCCCGGCTGCACCGCGAACGGCGTGGCCTCCGACCACCCGGCGGGCCGCAGGCAGTCCGGGAACCGCACCGGCCGGGTGCTGCCCAGCACGCCCCAGCCCAGCCGCTGCTCGCCGGGCGCGTCGGACCGTACGAGCAGCAGACCGCTGTCGGGGTCGGCGAGCAGCAGCCGGTCGTCGCTGCGCTCGGTGATCTGCAGCAGCGGGCTGGTCTCGCCGCCGCGCCGCAGGTCGACCACCACGGTCTTGGTGCGGCCGTCGAGTTCGCGGTCGAGGGCCAGCAGCCGGCCCGTACGGTCCAGCCAACTGCCGCCCGTACAGCGGCCGGGCACCTCGGCCAGGTGCTGGGGGGCGAGGACGCCGCCGCCGAACAGCAGCCAGACGGAGGTGGACCGCGGCCCGCGCCCCAGCGCGAACGCGCACAGGCCGCCGGGCGCGGGCGGCAGCAGCGAGACCTCGGCGCGGTCGATGGCGCCGAGCGGGCGCTCGCCGGTGCCGGGGCCGGTCGGGTAGAGCAGCGAGAAGGCGTGGTGGCCGGCCACCCGGCGGTGGATGAGCACCTGCCCGTCGGCCAGCGGCAGCAACTCGCTGTCCGGCTCCTCGGGCTGGGCGGCGGGCAGCGGCACGGCGTAGGGCTCCGGGCCGTCCAGCGTCCAGCGCTCCGGGTACCAGCGGCCCGCCTCCCCGCTGAGCGCGAGCCGCGCGCCGTACGAGCGGTCCGAGGCGATGGTGAAACCCCCTCGTGGCCGGTCGCCGACGCCCCCGGTGAGGGCGGTGTCGAAGGCACAGGCAGTCATCGGTCAGTCACCTCCGGCCACTGAACGTAGTTTTCGCACTCGCTGCCGAAGGCCGTAATGGGCGTGCTCCACCCGTAAGTGTGGCGCTTGCCCGATTCGCCTGAGAGGTCGGGGGTGAATGTGCTGTAAGCGACGCGGGGATGGTTTGTGATTAAAGTAAGGCACACCTAAGTGCGATCGGCGCGCCCGTGCGGACGGGCGCGCCCGGCTATCCCTGGAGCTCCGTCATGTCCCTGCGCGTCCGCGGCAGTGCCGCCCTCGCCCTCGCCCTGGCCGGGGCGCTCTCCCTCACCGCCTGTGGCTCGTCGGACGACGGCGCGGACGGCGGCAAGCGCAACGGCGGGGGCGGGAAGTCCGTCGCCCAGGGCGGCAAGGACTTCGGCAAGGCGGCCGAGGAGACCGCGAAGCTGGGCACGGACGCGCGGCCCGGCGCGTTCCCCCGCACCATCACCCACGCGATGGGCAAGACCGAGCTCAAGAGCAAGCCGAAGCGGGTCGTGGTGCTCGACGTCGGCGAGCTCGACAACGTGGTCTCGCTGGGGCTGAAGCCGGTCGGCTACGCACCCTCCGAGGGCGACCAGGCCATACCCGACTACCTCAAGAAGGACGCCGGGAACCCGAAGAACGTCGGCACCATCAACAACCTCAACCTCGAGGCCATCAACGCCCTCCACCCCGATCTGATCCTCGGCAGCAAGCTGCGCGCCGAACCGCTCTACGACGAGCTGAAGCAGATCGCCCCGACCGTCTTCTCCATCCGCCCCGGCTTCACCTGGAAGGAGAACTACCGCCTCAACGCCGCGGCCCTGGACCGCACCGCCGAGGCCGAGCGCTCCCTCGACGCGTACGAGAAGAAGGCCAAGAAGCTCGGCGAGGACATCGGCGCCGACAAGCCGACCATCACCATGCTCCGCTTCATGCCGCAGGCCACCCGGCTCTACGCCAAGGCGTCCTTCATCGGCACCATCCTCCAGGACGTCGGCCTGCCGCGCCCGAAGAACCAGCGGATCAACGACCTCGCCGCGGAGATCGGCCCGGAGCGGATCGACGAGGCCGACGCCGACTGGATCTTCACCGGCGTCTACGGCGACCCCAAGGCCACCAAGCGAGACCAGGCGCAGTCCAACCCGCTGTGGAAGAAGCTGAAGGCGGTCAAGGTGGGCCGGGCCAAGGACGTCGACGAGGAGACCTGGTACCTGGGCCTGGGCGTCACCGCCGCCGACCGGGTCCTGGACGACCTGCGCGGCTACCTCGTCCACGGATGAGCGTTTCCGCTCGGGAACTCGGGGCGCCGCCCGAGAGCGAACTCCGGAGCGGGCGGCCCGCCGTCGGCGTCCGCGCCAGGCCGGCCGGACCGTGGTTCCCGGGCGGAGCCCGCGTGGCGACCGGGCGTCGCGCTGGTCGCGTTGAGTGAAGCCCGGGGCAGGGCTCAGCCGTGATCCGGGAGGTAGCCTTGCCCCGTGCCCGCACTCAACGACGTCCTCGCCGCACTCGACGCCCTCTGGCCGCCCGAGCGGGCGGAGCAGTGGGACGCCGTCGGCACGGTGTGCGGTGACCCCGACGCCGAGGTCACCCGCGTGCTGTTCGCCGTCGACCCGGTCCAGGAAGTGGCCGACGAGGCGGTGGACCTCGGCGCCGATCTGCTGATCACCCACCATCCGCTCTATCTGCGGGGGACGACCACGGTCGCCGCCTCCACCTTCAAGGGCCGGGTGGTGCACACACTGATCAAGCACGACATCGCCCTGCACGTCGCGCACACCAACGCCGACACCGCCGACCCCGGCGTCTCCGACGCCCTCGCCGGCGCGCTCGACCTGCGGATCGTCGGCCCGCTGGTGCCCGACGCCACCGACCCCGAGGGCCGCCGCGGACTGGGCCGGATCTGCGAGCTCGACCACCCCGAGACGCTGCGGGAGTTCGCCGAGCGCGCCGCCGCCCGGCTGCCCGCCACCGCGCAGGGGATCCGCGCCGCGGGCGACCCGGACCGTACCGTCCGCCGGGTGGCCGTCAGCGGCGGCTCGGGCGACAGCCTCTTCGACGCGGTGCGCGCGGCCGGGGTCGACGCGTTCCTCACCGCCGATCTGCGCCACCACCCGTCCTCGGAGGCGCGGGAGCACAGCGATCTCGCCCTGCTGGACGCCGCGCACTGGGCCACCGAATGGCCCTGGACCGAGCAGGCCGCGGCCCAGCTGGACGAGATCTCCGACCGGCACGGCTGGGGTCTGCGGACGCATGTCTCCCGTATCGTGACCGACCCCTGGACGGCCCACGCCGCGGCCCCCGCCGCCCCCCGCTCGACTCCCTGACCTCGTTTCCGTTCCCACTCGACTCCCCTGGAGCCCCACGCTGAATGCCGCGCCCGCCGATCAGATCCGCCTTCTCGACGTCCAGGCGCTCGACGTCCGGCTGTCGCAGCTCGCGCACAAGCGCAAGACGCTGCCCGAGCACGCCGAGATCGAGACGCTGAACGCCGATCACACCCAGCTGCGCGATCTGCTCATCGCCGCGCAGACCGAGGAGAGCGACACCGCCCGCGAGCAGACCAAGGCGGAGCAGGACGTGGAGCAGGTGCGCCAGCGCGCCGCCCGCGACCAGAAGCGCCTGGACTCCGGGGCCGTCACCTCGCCGAAGGACCTGGAGAACCTCCAGCACGAGATCGCCTCCCTCGCCAAGCGCCAGGGCGACCTGGAGGACGTCGTCCTGGAGGTCATGGAGCGCCGGGAGTCCGTCCAGGAGCGGGTCGCCGAGCTGACCGAGCGGGTGGAGTCCCTCCAGTCGAAGATCGCCGACGCCACCGCGCGCCGGGACGCGGCGGCCGAGGGGATCGACGCCGAGATCGCGACCGTCACCAAGGAGCGCGAGGTGATCGCCGGGACCATCCCCGCCGATCTGCTGACCCTCTACGACAAGCTGCGCGAGCAGCAGGGCGGCATCGGCGCGGCCCGGCTCTACCAGCGGAGCTGCGACGGCTGCCGCCAGGAGCTCGCCATCACCGAGCTCAACGAGGTGCGCTCGGCGGCCCCCGACACGGTGGTGCGGTGCGAGAACTGCCGCCGGATCCTGGTCCGTACGCCCGAGTCGGGGCTGTAGGCCGATGGCGCGGCGCTTCATCGTCGAGGCGGACGGCGGGTCCCGGGGCAACCCCGGGCCGGCCGGTTACGGCGCCCTCGTGCGCGACGCCGAGACCGGTGAGACGCTCGCCGAGGTGGCCGAGTACCTGGGCACCGCGACCAACAACGTGGCCGAGTACAAGGGCCTGATCGCCGGGTTGCGGGCGGCGTACGCCCTGGACCCGGTGGCCGAGGTCCGGGTGCGGATGGACTCCAAGCTGGTCATCGAGCAGATGTCGGGCCGCTGGAAGATCAAGCACCCCGATATGCGGCCGCTCGCCGCCGAGGCCAAGGGGATCGTCCCGCCCGGCCAGGTGAGGTACGAGTGGATCCCGCGCGAGAACAACAAGCACGCGGACCGGCTCGCCAACGAGGCGATGGACGCGGGCAAGCGGGGCGAGCGGTGGCGGCCGAAGGTGCCGCCCGGCGGCACGCTGGCGGCGGGCGCGCCGGAGGCCGCCGCGCCCGCCGACGACGCCCTCGCCGAG